>CAVWCF010000006.1:0-13393 GCA_963753435.1 uncultured Actinomycetota bacterium | reverse complement strand
TGATCTGGTCACACGGATACCGCCAACCGCAGCCGGCTCCGCCGGACTTCAACCCGATCAACACGGACGCCGAACCGGCCCCCGGTGGCGGTGATGGTCAGGTGGCAGCCGCGCTGCTCACCGACGGGTATGCGCTGGCTGGTTCCGCCTATGCAAGCAATGGCTGGGCGGTGGCGGACGGTGTCTCTGCCGGGGAGCAGTTGTACGAGTTCTTCGTAGCGAACGTGGGCCAGCCCGAGCGAACGATTGTCTGGGGTGCGTCGCTCGGTGGGCTGATCACGCAGGTCCTCGCCGAACGGAACCCCGACTGGGTCTCCGGCGCCGTACCCACCTGCGGTGTCCTGGCCGGACCGAACGACAACCTCGATCTGGGACTGGATGTCGCCTACGCGGTGAAGATGCTCCTCGCACCTGACCTCAAACTGACTGGCTACGACTCCTGGGACGATGCGGTCGCCAACTGGGAGTACGCCCGGGAACGGGTGCTCGCCGCAACTGAAGACCTCTCTTCCGGGGTACCGAACCTCCTGGTCATCGGGGCACTGACGGACGCCCCCACGCGAACGCGGACTTTCGATGGCTCGACGGTCGAGTCCCAGATCGGGGCCTTGGTCGAGAGCCTGATCACCGCACTGGGATTCACCACTTATGTTCGCGCCGAGATCGAGGAACGTTTCGGTGGCAACCCGTCGCAGAACAGCAATGCGGACTACGGAGCCCGAGTTGACGAAGGCGAAAGAGCGCTGATCGAAGGGCTGGCTCCCGGTGCAGTAGACGCGGCACTCGAGGCCCTGGCAGCAGGGGATCGGATCAGTGCCGACCCGGCGGCTCGAGGGGCCATCTCCGAAGCCGGAGACACGTCGGGGGCCGTTCAGGACCCGACGATCACCATCCATACCGCCGCCGACCCGTTGGTTCTGGCTCAGAACGAGACGCAGTTCTCCGCAAGGGCTTTCGCCAACCAGGAGCGGACCGCGGACGTCCTGCCATTCTTCACCGAGGCCCCGGCCACATACCCGCCACCGAACGGCGATGTCGGGGGCGCGCCCTACGGCGCGGGTCACTGCAACTTCACCGCCGCCACGTTCACCGGCCTCGTGGAGTCGATGCAGGGCTGGCTACAGAGCGGGGTGATACCCGGACCCGACACTGTGGCTGCGGCTATCGGTACTGAATCCGGTTTGTCGCCGGGCTACTCGGCGGGGCCCTGGCCAGCCCCAGAAGCGCGCGCCGGGAACTGAAGGGCGCGAAGTTCGAGTAGGACCGCCAAGAGCGCCGTCGGGACTATCGCTGCGATGTAGGTGGCGATCAGTGCGCTCGGTGTCCCAGGAGCGAGTGCGATGCTGACAACGCCGATCAGGGCGGCCGCCCCCAACAACAACGGGCCGGTACGCCGCCCACCGCGCCCGATGCGGCTGTACGCGACCACCTGAATCATCGCGACGAGCCCACCGAGCAATGCGAATACCGGCAACAGGTCCGCGATCGGCTCGTATGACTGGCCGCCGATGAACGGCAGCACCAGGTTCGGGGCGATCGCCACGGCGAGCGCGATCATTCCGGCCAACGCGCCGGTGGCCGTCAGAACGGTGAAGAACGTGGTTCGACGTCGCGAGGGGTCCGCAAACGCAGGGAGACCGAGCAGGACTAGGAACGACGGGGCCCAGAAGGCGATCTTCGCGATGAGGGCTCCTGCCGCGTACAGCCCGGCGTCATCGGCGCTGAGAAGGCCTCGACCGAGGACCACATCGAGGTTCGCGAGGACTAGTACCCCGCCCAACGATGCGGTCGCCGCCAGCGCTCCCCGAAGTGCCGGGACACTGGTTCCCGGCGCGGGCCCGGGCGCCGACCACGACCACAGCAGTGCTGCCGCAAGGGCAGTGCCGGCTCCGGTTCCCAGGACGACCCCGAGGCCCGAACCGAGGACCAAACCGGGCACCCCGCCGAGCACTCGCAGTGCCGCTCCGAGCATGAGCCAGCGCGCCAGCCGGTTGAACTCCTCCCTGCCTTGTACCCGACCGAGTGGATCCGCCAGGAGCACCAGTGGCGCGATGGCAAGCGTCACGACAAGGGCCGAACTCAACACCGGGACGTCGAGGAATGGCGCCATCAAGGCAGTCCCAACCCCGGCAACGATTGCCACCCAGCCGGTCAGGCGAATCGAGGTGGACCTTGGAACCGGGTTGGTGCGCTCGGAGCGGGCCACCGTCGCCTGCAGGCCAAGCGCTGCGACGAACGAGACCGTTACTACGGCGAAGAGCGACGCCGCGACTCCGAACTCCTGTCTTCCCAGCGCCCATGCGCTCAGGGCCAGTAGGGCGAAGAACAGGGCTCCCGACAACCAACTGGCGATGGCGACGAAGGCTGATGGCGCCAGCCGCCATTGCCGGGTCCGTGTCGCCACTTGGCCTCGCCTCTCCGCCGACGCCGCAAGTCGTGGCACGGTAACCCGGTGGCGCCACCCGCGGGACATGTCAACCCCAGGAATTCCCGGTGGGGACTGGGAGTCGTCGTTGCCGGGGTCTTGCTGGTCGGGGCACCGTGGCTTCAGCCGGGCTGGTTCGCGGTCTACGACCTGTTGTTGTTGCCGGACATGCCGTTTTCCGATGCCGCGCTTGGCGTCGATGCGGCGCAGCCGCGCAATGTCCCCAGCGACGCGCTGGTCGCGGGACTGGCAGCTCTGCCTTTCCCCCAGCTCACCTACCGCGCGTTGCTTCTGGGGATCCTGGTGGTTGCGGGGCTCGGCGCACGCTGGTGCCTTCGTGACACTTGGTGGCCCGGCGGCGCTGTTGCGGGTCTGTTGTATGTGTGGAACCCCTTCGTCTTCGAGCGCTTGGCCATCGGCCAGTGGGCGCTGTTGGTCGGCTATGCGGCAGTGCCCTGGGTGGTCGCCTCCATCAGCAGGGATCCCCGTCATGCCCGGGTCGGAGCAGTTGCCCTGGTGCTGGGGTGCCTCGGTGGTGTCTCCGCCGCACTGCTTCTCGCAGTTGTGGTGGTTGTCGTCCTCGCAGTTGACCGCGCCGACTTCCGGGCCTGGGTCAGGTGGCTGTCTCTCTGGCTGTTAGCCAGCGCCCCCTGGCTGCTCTTGGCTCTCGCTCGGGGTGATGCGTACAGCGATCCGAACGGCTTTTCCGCCTTTGCTCCCAGGGCGGACGGACCCCTGACCACCCTGGGCAGCCTTGTCACCCTCGGGGGGTTCTGGAGTTCCCGCTCCGACGTGCCGGGCCGCGATCAATTGGTCGGGGCGCTCTTGGTTCTGCTCCTGGTCGTCGTGGCGATCTGGGGCGCTGTGCGATACAGCAGTGCGGGCGACGATGACCCTGATCGCGTCCCGGTCCGCTCCGCACTCTGGGTAGGAGGCGCGGGACTCCTCCTCGCTTTCTTGTCGAGCCTCCCAGCCGTGCGCGACTCCTTGGCGTCGCTGGACATCCCGGGGCTTGGCGTCTTGAGGGACGGGCAGAAGTGGGTCGGGCTCTGGGCGCTGCCGCTGTCCCTGGGGCTGGGTTGCATCGTGCTGGCCGTAGCTCGGCGTGGTGCCTTGGCCGGGCGTGTGGCCGCCGTCCTGGGCCTGGTCGCACCAATTGCTCTGACCCCCGCCTTGGCCTGGGGTCTGAGCGGGCGAGTTGTACCGGTCGAACCCCCGACTTCGGACTGGAATGCCGCATTGACTGAGGTCCGCAGTGATCCCGGCCCGATCCTGAGCCTGCCTTGGGCCGGCTACCGAACCACCACCTGGAGCAACACGACGGTTCTCGACCCCCTCACGAAGATCGCACCCGTTCCGGTCATCTGGAACGACGGAATCGAGGTCGGGTCCGTGCGGGTGGCTGGGGAGAGCGTGGTGGCCGCGGAGGTCACGGCAGCGTTGCGATCCGGTCAGTCTCCGGTGGAGGTGGCGCGCGCAGCAGGCGCCCGATGGATCTGGCTCGACGCCAGTGGCTTCGCGCTTGTCTCCGACGAATCGTTGCGCGGGGCGGAGGAGGTGGTGTCCAACGGAACGGTTCGGCTGTACCGAGTCGACCCGGTCGGGTGGTACCCGGGCCCGGTAGTGGGTCGTTGGGTCGCCTGGCTGGGCCTCGCCGTGTGGGCGGGTGCCCTGCTCTGGGCCGTTGCGTCACCCCATCGGGCCACCACCCAAGACCGTGCCGTCGGCCCATTTCGCTGATACCGTCTCTGCGAAGGAGGCGCTATATGGGAATCATCGGGGCGATAGTTGCAGCGGTCGTCGGTGCCCTGCTTGCGGTCGGCGTTGGGGTTTTCGGCGTCCAGGCCTTGACCGAAACCCCGCCCGCGGTTCAGACACCGTTGATCGACTACTACGGAGAGCGCTGAACTACGTGACCGCCCAGCACGGCGCGTTTCGCGCCGGCCTTACGGTCGTGATTCCCGCCCGCAACGAGGTAACGCGGATCGCTGAGCCTCTCGAGAATCTGGCAAGCCACCTGAAGCAGCTCCCGGATTCACTACCCACGCAGATCCTGGTGGTCGACAATGCCAGCACTGATGGCACTCGTGCCGCCGCAGCAGCGCACGACAGCGCCGAGCTGCCGGTGCGGACCATGGCGCACCCCATCCCGGGCAAGGGTGGAACTGTTCGGGCCGGCATTCTGGCGTCCGACACCCAGTGGGTCGGATTCGTGGATGCCGACGGGGCCACCGACCCCAGCGCCATTCCCGATGTGGTTGCGGCCCTTGAATCCGGTGCCGATGTTGTCCTCGGGGCCAGGAGCCATGGCGGATCTTTCGTGGTGGGCCAGAACTCGCTGCGCCGCTGGGGTGGCTTCGCGTTCCGCGCCTGGGTCGCCCACCATCTGGGGGAGCGCTACGACACCCAGTGCGGGTTCAAGTTCTTCACGGCCGCAGCGGCCCGAAGTCTCTTTGCGCCACTGAGCACCGAGGGCTGGGCGTTCGACGTGGAAGTCCTGGCCCGGGCCAGGAGTCAGTCACTGCAGGTCCGGCAGGTACCAGTGCGCTGGACGCATCAACCCGGCTCGGGCTTCCACACCATGCGCGATGGCTGGCGCTCGTTCCGGGACGTACCCGCAGCGACTCGCGCTGCCACCACGCCCGCTACCCGGGCGCCCTCCCTGGCGGCCGGATGGGAGCCGGCGGGTCCATGACGCCCGCCGGCGCGAGCCTGCGGATTGTGGTGGGCACGTGGCGGAGTCCCGGCCACCCTGCAGCGGGGGGTGCGGAACTGTTCGCCTGGGAAGTGGCTCGCGGACTCGCAGCTGCGGGCCATGACGTCACCCTCATTGGCGGTCGTGCCCCCGGGCAAGCGCGCCAGGAACGACGCGAGGGTGTTCGGCTGCTTCGGCGAGGGGGGCTGTGGACCGCCTATCCGCGGATGTGGTGGTACCTGCTCACCCGCCGACGCTCCTATGACGCCGTAGTGGATTGCCAAAGCGGCCTGTCGATGATGGCTCCGCTGTTCGCTGGCGATCGACCAGTCGTGCATGTCACGCATCACGTTCACCAGGAGCAGTTCGGGATGTACTTCCCACGGCCGGTGGCAGCGTTGGGCCGCTGGCTGGAGGGGCCCATCGCGCGAAGGGTCTATCGGCACACGATTACAGCCGCCGTGTCACAGTCCACCGCGGACGAGATGAGGCAGCGCCTTCGTTGGCTGGGACCCATAGAGGTCGTTCACAACGGCACCCCGCAGCCGACCGGCACCGGTGAGCGCAGCCGTCTGCCATTGGTACTGGTGCTGGGCCGTCTCGTCCGCCACAAGCGCGTACCGGCGATCGTGGACGCAATGCCCCTCGTCCTGCGTCGGCGTCCCGACGCGCGACTGGTGGTGGTCGGTGATGGCGATGACGCCGACGCGGTCCGCGCGGCCGTTGACCGATCGCCGGTCAGCGACAGGATTGAGGTCACGGGGCGCGTCAACGAGGACGAGAAGGAGGCCTGGCTCGCCGCCGCTTGGCTGACCGTGAGCGCGTCCACCCGGGAGGGCTGGGGTCTCGCGCTGATGGAGGCCGCTGCCGGGGGCGTGCCTGCGGTCGCCGTCAACGCCCCCGGGATCCGGGATGCGGTCCAGGACGGTCGAACAGGCTGGCTCGTTGATTCCGTTGCCGATCTAGGCCCGGCGATTGCCGAGGCCATCGACCTGCTGGCCGATCCTGAGTCGGCGAACGAGTGGGCCGACAACTGCAAGGAATGGTCCCGTGGCTTCACCTGGTCGAACACGGTGGCCGAGATCGAGTCCCTGCTGCTGGCCGTTCGGTTGCCATCCAGCGGAGACCAGCGGCCGCAGCGCCGAGCATCGTGACGGTGCAGCTGCGTCAAGCCCGAGAGGCGACTGCGGACGCGCAGCGTCGTCGGTCTCGGCAAGCTGGCGCCTGGGAGTGGGTCGGGGCCCTGGCCATCGCCACGGCCCTGTTCCGGCAGGCGCCCGGCCTGGTCATGCCGGATACCAAGTTCGATCTCTTCCAGGCTCCCGGGACGTTTCTCTCCAGAGTCTTCGGGTTCTGGGATCCATCTGCAGGGTTCGGGCAGATCCAGAACCAAGCCACCGGGTACCTGTGGCCGATCGGCCCGTACTACTGGCTAGCCGACCTACTCCAGATACCGGACTGGACCGCGCAGCGGATCTGGCACATCACTCTGGTTCTGCTGGGCTACTTCGGCGTCATCTGGCTGACTCGCCGGTTGGGGATAGCTTCGACCTTCGCGCGCGTCAGCGCGGGCCTGGCCTACGCGCTGGCGCCGAGGGCGTTGTCGCTGTTCGGTGGATTCACGAACGAACTGCTGCCGCTTGCGCTGCTGCCGTGGACGCTGTACTTCCTGCACCGGGGCACCGAGAGCGGTTCCCCTAGGCGCTGGGCGGCCCTGGCCGCCCTCTGTACGGTCTCGATGAGCGGGGTCAATGCAACGGCCACTCTGGCCGTCCTCCCACTCCCGCTGCTCTTCCTGCTGACCCGGACCAGAGGACCTAGGCGGTCGGCGTTGCTGGCGTGGTGGTCCGGGCTTGTGGTCCTGGGGACGCTGTGGTGGACGGTTCCGTTGCTGCTTCAGAACCGGTACGGACTCCAGTTCATCCCGTACACGGAACCCGCTTCGGTCACGACGGCTTGGACCGACCTCGCCGAGGTCGGCCGGGGGACCAGCCACTGGTTGGGGCAACTGATTCTGCCCACCGGGCCTTGGTGGCCGACGGCCCACCGCTTCGTGAGCGATCCGTGGCTCGTCGCCGGCACCGGGTTGGTTCTAGCCGTTGGGCTGGCCGGTTTGTCGCTGCGCCGTATGCGAGAGGCGCCGCTCATGCGGCTGTCGGCTCTGATCGCGATCAGCCTGCTCTCGTTGGGTTTCGTGGGAAGCCTTGACTCGCCCATCTCCGAGCAGATCCGCTATCTCCTCGAGGGCCCGCTCGGCCCACTACGAAACGTGGGCAAGTTCGATCCGCTCCTGCGGCTGCCTCTGGCGGTCGGCGTTGCCGTGGCGCTGGAGCGAGTCGACTTCGGACGTCTGAAACGGGCCCTGGCATCAAACATGCCCGATGTGCCAGCTGCGGCCGCCGCCATCACGGCTGTTGTTGGCCTGTCCTTATCCACACTCCCGTTGTGGCAAGCGGAACTCCCGGCGGATGGAAGTTTCAGTGAAGTCCCGCAATGGTGGAATGACGCGGGTGACTGGTTGGAGTCCCAAGACGCTGAAGGCCGGGTGCTGCTGCTGCCGGCCTCTGGCTTCGCGGAGTACTACTGGGGCCGTCCGCTGGACGAACCCTTTCAATCAGCGCTGAGTGTTCCGTGGGCAGTGCGAAATCAGATACCCCTCGGGTCGGCGGCCAACATCCGCCTCCTGGACGGCATCAACCAGCGCATCAATGAGGGCCGGGGCTCGGCAGGCCTATCGAAACTGCTGGCCCGTATGGGGGTCGAATACGTACTGGTGCGAAACGATCTGGAATGGCGCCGGGCGCTGACCACGCGCCCAGGTTTGGTCGCCCAAACGCTTGCCGAAAGCCCGGGCCTTCAGCCGGTGGCGCAGTTCGGTCCCGATGTGGGAACCACCATCACCGTGTTCGACAACGCGGCCGATTCCCGGCTTGACGGTGACCTGCCGTCGATCCAGATCTTTCGGGTGCAGGGGGCCGCGGCGCGGTTGTCGGCGTTTGCAGCAGCAGAAGTCGTCCGGGCCAGTGGGGGCCCGGAGGCCATGCTGCAGCTTGCCGAACAGGACGTGGTCGGAGCGCGGCCCGTGATCCTGGATGGGGACGGGGTGCCGCCCGATGCCGCGGTTGCAGAGCAGGTGATCACCGACACCCTGCGGCTGCGCACCCGCAACTTCGGGCTGATCTTGGAGGGCGAGTCTGCAACCTTGACGCCGGATTCACCGCAGCCACGGCGACCCATCAACGACTACACCCCCTTCCCTCTAGACGGCCGCCAGTCAGTGGCGCGATATGACGGTCTCGTTGCGGACGTGGTCGCGTCCACGTCACTGGCTGATGCGGACAACCCCGGAAGGCACGTGTCCGAGGCGCAACCGTGGGCTGGGGCTGATGGGAACCTGTTGACCGCGTGGACCTCCGGCAATTACGGCTCGCCAGACGGCGAGTGGTTGGAGATCCGTTATCGCGAACCAGTGGATCTGTCCGATGTCACTGTCCGTTTCACGGATGTGGGCGGGGCGAAGGTCACACTCGCTGAGCTGTCGTCGGAGAACGGGTCCCTAGCCATCGCACCGAACCCCGAAGGTGTGGTGCGAGCCGGTGTGCCAGGTGGCCCCGCGACCACGTTGCGGGTGACGGTCGCCACGGTGGTCGGGGGAGCCGGGTTCGAACAACGGGCTGCGATCGCTGAGATCGAGGGGCCGGGCTTGCCAGTCGCAAAGGCCCTGGTCACCGCCGCGCTCCCGGCGGCCGACGAGTCCACCAGCTTGAGCATTCGCCGGGCGCCCTTCATCCGCGGCGGTTGTATCCGCGTCGACACGGAGACCCGCTGCTCCCGGCAACTCCCGGCGACCGGCGAGGACACGACCCGAATCGACCGCGCCGTCTCCCTGCCGAATTCGGTCGTTTGGCGCATTTCGGGGGAGACGTTGGTGACGCCGGGGACTGGGGCCGACACCGTCCTGGCCGCCGGACGTCCGGACCTACGTGTCGCTTGGTCGTCATCACAGACGGCGGATCCCCAGGTCACCGGCTACGCCGCTGTGGACGCCGATCCGGGCACCACCTGGGTCACCGATCCAGCGGATCTTTCCCCGGAACTCACGTTGTCGTGGGACGCGATACGAACCGTTGATCGCCTGGCAGTTCGCCACTCGTCCGGTTCCGCCTCCGGAATCGTCACACAGGCGTTACTCGTCGGCGACGATGGTGTCCGCACGCTTGAGATACCGCGCGACGGCTCCTTCGTGAGCTTCGATCCGCTTAGAACGACCTCGCTGCGATTGGAGATAACCGGAGTCGACTCGTTCGTTGACTTGCCATACGACGTGGGGATCTCCCCGCAGGCGCAGCCGGGGATCAGCGAACTGCTGATCCCTGCGATTTCCGACCTGATCGGGTCCGCGGCGCCCACCGACCGGGTAGTTGTGCCTTGCGGTTCAGGCCCGACCCTTCGCATTGACGGGCTCGACGTCCCGACGCGCCTGGTCGGCACACGCGCAGCCGTTGAGGCGTTTCGTCCCCTGGAGTTCTTCGCCTGCCGGACGGTGAGTCTGAGTTCCGGGGAGCACCGCATCCAGATGCCGGACACGCCCCGGGACTTCCCCCTATCGCTGATTGCCCGGGAAGTCGGCGCCGCCGAGGCCGGGTTGGCCACGCCGACCAGCCATCGTCTGGTCACCGTGACCGGATGGGGCCAGGCCGAGCGCACGGCCACGGTCGCAGCCGGACCCGCCAGCATCCTCGTCACCACCGAGAACCGGAACGAAGGGTGGCGTGCCACAACTGCGGACGGGACGGTCCTGAACCCAGTGACGATCGATGGGTGGCGACAGGGCTGGATGCTGCCGGCCGGAGAGGCAACAACAGTCCTGTTGGAGTTCCGACCGCAGTCAGCGGTTCGCTGGTCGATTGTCGCCAGCCTGGCGATTGGCATCCTGGCGCTGTTCGTCGGCCTGCGCCGCAGCGGCGGCGGTCCCGAGCCGGCGCCGGTGCGGGCGGCCGCGGCCAATTGGATCGCGCCACTCGGGGCGGCGCTTCTAGTCCTGCTTGGCGGGTGGTTCGCGGCCGCCGCTCTGATTGTGCTGGCGTGGGCCGCGCGGTGGCGAGCAGCGATTGCGGCGATCGCCTGGGCCGGTCCTACATTGGCCGTCACTGGTCAACTTGCGGGGCTGTGGCTGGTCGACAATTACGCGGTTGGACGCGGGTATTGGTGGAGTCAGGCCCTGGTACTTGCCGGCTTGGCGGCCCTGGTCGTTCTGATCGCGATCGACTCCGGTGCGTTCGCTCGGTGGCGGGGTGCTTTCAAACCCCTTTGGCGACGGAATGCGGAGCCAGACGGCGCCGGTGCGAGTAGTTCTGGAGCGGCCGCTCCACAAGACGCCAACTGATCTCGGCGAGCACCAGGCTCACGACGAGGGTCGTGATGAGGATGCGCCAGAACCCGCCGGAGAAGGGTTCCAGGTCCCACCACCTCAGGGCCAGATCCAAGGCCAGTAGATGCCACAGGAAGATCCCGTAGGAGATCAAGCCGACATGGCGCAGCCAGTCCGCGGACAGCGAGCGCAGCACTACGGACCGAGAGCCGGTGTCTGCGGAGTCGGCGACGGTCGCGGGAAGGACCAATAGGACGGCCGCCCCCAGGTAGAGCAGCCGCCTCGGGATCACCTGTTCCAGCGGCACGATGGACAGCGGCTCAAAGTTGCCAGCCCACAGGGTCGCCGACAGCGCGAAGGAGCCGAAGGCCAAGGCCACGCATGCTCCTGGGTTCGATCCCACGTCGGTGAGCAAGCGCCAACCCGGCAAACCGACGCGCCTGGATTCCTCATGCACGGCCAACGCGATCCCGCCGGCGAACCAGGGCGCCAACTGTAGGAACCACGTCGAGCTGATGACCGGATCCGGTGTCAGGGTCTGCCACGCAACCCAGGTGGAGCCGATGCCGAGCAACACCAGCGCGGCGGTCAGCAGCCACCAGCGCTGCAGTACCGATCGGGCGTCCCTGGGCCGCATAAGGCTGACCAGGAAGGGAAACGTCGGCAGCAGGGCATAGAAGACCGCCTCCGTAGCAATGGACCATGACTGCTCGAACCCCGGAATCGCCGCCTGGTTCGTATACGGCTGGATGAGTAGAGCAGTCCTCGCCACCTGGCCGGGGGAGTCGATCGTTCCGCTGTGGAGCCAGACGACCACCGCCAGGCTGATCCAGTACAACGGCAGGATTCGGAGGGCCCGCCGCTCTGCATAGACGCGCATCCGGACACTGCCGCCGGGTAGTGACGCCCGGATGAACGGACCGCTGAGCAGATAGCCCGACAGGACGAAGAAGAGGCAGACGCCCCAGTCCAATCGGGTGACCAACTGGCCCACCCAGTTGTCGTAGGGCAGCCCGGTGTTGAAGCCCACGTGGAACACGAGCACCGACAGGGCTGCAATCGCCCGCACCCCGTCGAGTGCCGGGAGCCGGGCGCGGTCCGACGTGACCACTACCGGCTCAGACATCCCTGCCCGCAGGGGGTCTATGTGCAACCGCGAACAGCGACACGCCGCGGAATCGACTCAGGGGAAGCGCATGCTCGGCCGCCAGAACCGCTCGTAGCGCGGAGTTGACGAACGGATTGTGCTCCTGCATCTCGCTGCCGGTTGCACGGCGGCGACGGATGCGGACGACGGGGCGTAGCAGGACATTCCAGGAGACACAGGACTGAACTGCGAACCCGGCACCGCGAAGCAGCTTGACTAGCTCGTCCCGCTGGTACCGCCGAACGTGTCCCAAGGCTTCGTCGTGACCGGACCAGAGGGCCATGTCCGCGGGCACATTCACAACCAGACGTGCTCCCGGCCGCAGCACCCGAAACAACTCAAATGCGGCGGTCTCGTCATCGGGGATGTGCTCGAGAACGTCCAAAGCGACAGCCAGTCCAACGGATTCGCTTCGTAGCGGCAGGGTCTCGATGCGCCCCCGGATGGACGGCAGACCGCGTTCCCGGGCGACCCTGCCTCCCTCGGCATCCGGTTCGACGATGCAGACGTCCCAGCCCATATCGGCCAGCGCGGCAGCGTTACCGCCACCAGCGGCCCCTACCTCGACCGCGCTGGTGGTGGGCAGGTCAGCCACGGCGGCTCGGAGCCGGGCCCGCTTCTCCCGGAACCACCAGTGGCGGTCCTCGACCGCCACCAGGCGCCGGATCTCCTGAGTGTCCATTGGTTGAAGCATTCCAGTCCGACAACGCTCTGGCCGTTCACCCGGCATTAATGCCGCCCACGCCCTATCGTCACTCTCCGTCAGTCTCGGCTGTGCAGTCCTGAGGAGCGCGAATGAGAAGGATCAGTGCGTACATCCTGCTGGGCCTCGGTGTTTTCCTGATCGCGCTGGCCGGCGTGCTCAGATTCGCCGTTCTCCCTGCAGCGGCGAAGGCTCCGTTGGACGCCGATTCGAAGACGCCGTCAGATGGCGTGGCGCGCGTTCTGTTCGATGCCGGAGCGCTGGAGATCGTCGAGGATGTCCCGCTCACCGCGTTGCGAACGACTGTTGGCGATGTCGACGCCGGCAACGGCGATGTTGCCGTGTACGACACCTTCATCCCTGTTCTGACTGCAGACCAATCCGTTATTGCGGATACGAAGGCGCGGTTCGCCTTCGATCGCAAGACGTCACAGATGGTCGACTGCTGCGACAGCAACCTGGAAGGTGCGCCGATCACCGACTACAACGGCATCATGCCGTTGAAGTTCCCCTTCAACACCGAGAAGACGACTTACCAGTACTACGACACGACGCTCGCCAAGGCGCTGCCGGCCGAGTTCGATGGCGAGGACGAGTTGTACGGGCTTCCGGTTTACCGATTCGTTCAGACGATCGCTGCCGAGAAGTACACCACCCTGACGGTTCCTGGCACCTTGGTGGGAACCGAGGATGCTTCCGTTGATGCCGACCGGTTCTACGCCAACACCCGGACGATCTGGGTGGAGCCGCGTACCGGCGTGATCGTTAAGGGGCAAGAGGAGCAGGTGCAGTCACTGCGCGTTCCAGGGTCTGATGTTGACGCACTCACGCTGCTTGATGCGGAACTGGCCTTCACCGACGAGTACGTCGAGGAGACCGCGGCCGACGCGAAGGACTCCATAGGTCTGCTCAACCTGATCGGTACAACTGTCCCTCTCGTGGCGTTGCTCCTGGGGGTCGTGGCAATCGTCATTGCATTCGTGCTGGGGCGCGGGGCCGGCCGTGCGGATGGAGACTGAGTTCGGCTAGTTCGGGTCATGCTTCCTCTCGAC
>CAVWCF010000005.1:0-217372 GCA_963753435.1 uncultured Actinomycetota bacterium | reverse complement strand
CTCGGCAGCCACCGAATCAGCCAACTCGTAGCCGGCATCCACGTGCCGGATGACTCCCATCCCGGGGTCGTTGGTGAGGACCCGGCGCAACTTCTCCGCCGCCAGCGCGGTGCCGTCGGCAACGCTGACCTGCCCGGCGTGAATCGACCTGCCGATGCCCACACCGCCGCCGTGGTGGATGGAAACCCAGGAAGCTCCCGATGCCACGTTGACCATGGCGTTGAGCAGCGGCCAATCCGCGATGGCATCCGAGCCGTCGAGCATTGCCTCGGTTTCCCGGTAGGGCGAAGCGACGGACCCGCAGTCCAAGTGGTCGCGGCCGATGACGATGGGCGCGGACAACTCGCCACTGGCCACCATCTCGTTGAACCGCTCGCCGGCCAGGTGCCGTTCGCCGTAGCCCAACCAGCAGATTCGTGCCGGCAGTCCCTGTTGGGCCACCCGCTCCCCCGCCATCCTGATCCAGCGGGTCAACGGTTCGTTGTCGCTGAAGAGGTCCAGCACCGCGGCGTCGGTCTTGGCTATATCGGCGGGGTCACCGGACAGTGCCGCCCAACGGAAGGGGCCCTTGCCCTCGCAGAAGAGCGGCCGGATGTAGGCGGGCACGAAACCGGGGAAGTCGAAGGCGCGTGCGTATCCACCCTTGCGGGCCTCGTCCCGGATCGAGTTGCCGTAGTCGAACACCTCCGCGCCGGCGTCAGCGAAACCGACCATCGCCTCCACGTGTCGGGCCATCGACTCCTGCGCCATGGCGGTCAACCCCACCGGGTCCTTGTCCCGTTGGGCATCCCAGTCCTCGAACGCGACCCCGGACGGCAGGTAGCGCAGCGGATCGTGCGCGGAAGTCTGATCGGTGACTATGTCGATCTCGGCACCGCGTGCCAGCAGGTCCGGCACGATGTCAGCGGCGTTACCGAGCAGACCGATAGACAGCGGGCGGCGTTGCGAACGTGCTTGTTGAGCCAACGCCAAGCACTCGTCCACTGATTCGGCGGCCACGTCCAGGTAGCGCGTCTCCAACCGGCGCTGGATGCGGGACGGGTCGCACTCCACGCAGATGGCCACACCGTCGTTCATGGTGACCGCCAGGGGCTGCGCTCCACCCATTCCGCCAAGACCAGCGGTCAGTGTCACCGTGCCGGCGAGGCTGCCGCCGAAGCGCTTGGCCGCGACCGCGCCGAACGTCTCGTACGTGCCCTGCAGGATCCCCTGGGTGCCGATGTAGATCCACGAACCGGCGGTCATCTGCCCGTACATGGTCAGACCGAGTGCCTCCAGTCGCCGGAACTCATCCCAATTAGCCCAGTCACCGACAAGGTTGGAGTTGGCGATGAGTACCCGCGGGGCCCACTCGTGCGTCTGCATGACCCCGACCGGCCGGCCTGACTGAACGAGCAATGTTTCGTCGTCGGCGAGGGTGGTGAGTGTGCGCACGATCGCGTCGTACGAGGCCCAGTCTCGCGCGGCCTTGCCGCTGCCGCCGTAGACGATGAGCTCCTCCGGATGCTCGGCGACTTCCGGGTCCAGGTTGTTCATGAGCATCCGCAACGCGGCCTCCTGCTGCCACCCGCGCGCAGTCAGTTTCGTTCCCCGAGCCGCCCGGATCGGGCCGCGTCCATCGCTCATCGCCCACCTCCGCAGCCGATCATGCCGCTACCAGCCCTCGGTCAGCGTCCGATCGAGCATGTCGACGAAGAAGTCCGCGGACTCCTGCGTGATGCATAGCGGCGGCTTGACCTTGAGCACGTTGGAGTAGTCACCGGTTGGTTGGCAGATCACCCCAAGTTCCAACAGCCGGTCGCAGATGGCGTACGCCTCCTGAGTGGCTGGTTGCCGGGTGTCGGAGTCGCGCACCAGTTCCACCCCCAGGTACAGCCCCACGCCGTGGACCGCGCCAACCAACTCGTGCCGGTCCCGCAGTGACTCCAGCCGGCGACGCAAGTGTTCCCCGACCTTGGCCGCGTTGGCCTGCAACTGCTCCGACTCGATGGTGTCCAGGACCGCCAGCCCGACCGCGCACGAGACCGGGCTGCCCCCAACGGAGGAGAAGAACGAGCCTTCCGAGCCCAGCGCCGCCGCAATCTCCGGCCTCGTGATGACGACGCCGATCGGGTAGCCGTTGCCGACCGCCTTGGCCGCCGTGACGATGTCGGGAACCACGCCGTGCGCCTCGAAGTGCCAGAAGTGCGCTCCGGTCCGCCCGTAGCCGACCTGGACCTCGTCGGCGATGGCCAGACCGCCGGCCGACCTCACCGCCGCGTAGGCGGCGCCGAGGTACCCATCCGGCAACAAGACGCCACCGGCGTTGCCGGACAGGGCTTCGGCCACGAAGGCTCCCGGCGGTATGCCCTCGGCAACCATGCCGGCAACCAACTCACGCAGATCGTCGGCGTAGCGGGACCCGGCGTCGGCCCCCCGATGTTGGCCCCGGTACGTGTTCGGCATCTCGGCCAGATGCACCCACGGTGGCCGGGTCTGCAGCGCGTTGGGATTGTCGTTGAGCGCGGTGGTGATCTCATCCGTCGCCGTGGTCCACCCGTGGTACCCGCCGCGCAACGCGATCACGTCGCGCCGGCCAGTCGCCGCGCGGGCCAGGCGCAGCGCAAGGTCCACCGCCTCGCTGCCGCTGTTGACGAACAGCACCGACTCCAACCCGGCGGGCATCAGGCCCACCAGCCGTTGCGCGAACTGCACCAGCGGCTCGTAGTGGAACCGGCTGTTGGTGTTCAGCAGTCGCAGTTGCCTCATGGCCGCCGCGGTGACGGCCGGGTGACTGTGCCCGAGGACGGTCACGTTGTTGACCATGTCCAGGTAGGAGCGGGCGGACTCGTCGAACAGGTGATGGCGCCAGCCGCGGCCGATCACCGGCGGCCTGGAGTAGTAGTGCTCCTGAACTGGTGCGACGAACCGATCCCGCTGTTGCAGCAGTTCCTCCGGGTCGGTTCGCGCCGCCGATTCGGCCGTGACCAGTCCGCCGAGCACCGGGCCCGGATCCGGCGACAGCGCCGCCGCCGGCAGTGCCCACTGCGGCAGATACATCCCCAATTCCGCGCCCTCGGGGAGCACCTGAACGTGCACGTGCGGTGGCAGCGGCGGGTCCGGGGACGTCAAGGCGATCTGTCCCAGCGGATCACCGGCGGTAACGGCGGCCCCGACAGCCACCTCGGCGGTCACCCCACGCAACAGCAGGTCGACGCCGCCGTCCCGCAGCCGTAGGCCATCGTCGGCGCTGGCCACGACCAGCCCGCTGATCGGGGAGTGCACCGAAGTCCCGGCGGGCGCGAAAAGGTCCACCCCCACATGGATCCCCGCGGGCTCCGCGGCGATATCAGCAGTAGCCCGATGCAACCGGGCCTCGCCATGGCGACCGATCAGGCAGTAAGCGTCGACATCAAACATGACCGCCAGTCCGGCGGCGGTCAGCCAATTGCCTTCGTGAAGATCTGGTGAGGTCACCGAAAGATCCACTGCGCGGCTGCGCCGGTAGTTCAGCGGTCGCACCCCGTAGGGCTGGCGATCCCGCACCCAGGCGTTCGTGGCGATCGCCCGGGGCGACCGGGGCAGCGCCAGGGCTGCACGGATCACCTCCTCGGCAAGGGCCGGAGGAACGGCGGCGACGCGCTCGAGGATGAGC
Source organism: uncultured Actinomycetota bacterium (assembly GCA_963753435.1). Lineage (GTDB taxonomy): Bacteria > Actinomycetota > Actinomycetes > CAVWCF01 > CAVWCF01 > CAVWCF01. The sequence continues at coordinate 213,738 of CAVWCF010000005.1, read as the reverse complement.
CAGTCAAGTCGGCGCTCGGCCGCCGCGTAGTCGTTGCCCGGGTCGATCGCCAACTGCTTCTCAACGCTGGCCGTCAGAACGGCGGCACGCAGGAGGATCAGGGGCCACAGGGCGACCGCCTCGGCCTCGGTCATCTCAACGACTTCGTGAAACCCGGACGCCGCCAACGCTGCTTCCCGCACCGGGGCGCGGTGGTCTCGCCGTAACAGCGACGTGACTGCGGTGGCCAATTCCCCCACTCGCCAGGAACTCATCACGTCGCCGAAGTCGATGACCGCGGTCAGGACCGGTCGACCGGCTGCATCGGCCGCGGCCATCAAGTTGTAGTCGGCCAGGTCGCCATGAATGGGTTGCTGGCCCAAGTCAGCGACTACTGGGCGAAGAAGCGACTCCGCCTGGTGAGCCAGGTCTAGTACCCGAGCCCGCGAAGCGGCGTCGGCAATGGCCGGTGCGAGCGCCTCCACCACTTCCACCGCCAGCCGGTTGTCCCACTGCGAGGCGCGATTCAGGGCCGGATGCGCGAAGTCGGACAGCGCCTGGATGCACCTGGCCGCGGTCGCACCCACACCTCGAACGACTGACTCGGGCAGATACCCGAAGTCGGACAACGTCGAGTCCCCCAGCCAGGAGGTGACCCGGATCTGGTGCGGTTGACCATTCACGTCGACCCGGCTGATGGCGGCGGCATCCAGCGCGGGCACCACTTCGGGGACTTGCAGATGGGACAGCCTGGACGCCAGGTGCCGCATCACCGCGTCTTCGAGCTGCAGCAACTCCGGGCCGAAGCCCGGGTTTGCCACCTTCAGGACGTAGTCGCGATCGGCGGACCGGATGCGAAAGTTGGCGTCCTGGGCACTCCCAAGTTCGGAGACGGTTCCGACAATGCCGTACAACTGCTCAGCCCACAGCCGCGCCTGATCGGCCGACACATCCGGACCGGGCAGATCTACCGCCCCGAACCAATCCGCCCCATTCACGGTCGCATCATGCCGCGAGATATCAGCGGAAGTTCTACGGTTCGCCCCGGAGGTAGTGCCATGTCCGAGGTCGGCGAGTGGGGCGTTGTTCTTTTCCTCGCCCTGGTGCTGGCCTGGGTCTTGGTTTCCCGCCGACTGTCAGCACGAAGCGTCACCGCACCGATCGTGCTCATGGTCACTGGGCTGCTCCTGGCCCGCACCGACGGGATCAGCATCGACTTGGACACCGAGCAGTTCCGGTTGTTGATCGAGGTAACCCTTGCGCTGATCCTCTTCACCGATGCCTCGCGAATCTCCATCGCCAGGTTGGAGGTAAACGGCGCGCTGGCCGGGCGGCTGCTCTTGCTCGGCCTTCCCCTAACCATTCTGGGCGGCATCGCGGCTTCACATTGGCTCTTCGGTGACACGAGCCTGTGGGTGGCGGCGGTCCTGGCTACGACCGTTGCGCCCACCGACGCCGCGCTGAGTTCGTCGATCCTTGAGAACGAGCGGGTTCCGCAGCGGCTGCGCGACTTGGTCAACGTCGAGAGCGGACTCAACGACGGGCTGGCGTCGCCGATCCTGCTGTTCTTCGCTGCCGGCGCGCTGGCCACCGAAGGCGCGGTTCGGGGCAATCCGCTGATCGAGGTCCTAGTTGAACTCGGGATCGCCTTGGTCGTCGGTGCTGGTGCCGGCCGGCTGGGTGGCGCCGCCCTGTCAGCAGCGCACCTGCGGGCCTATTCGATGGAAGTACTTGAGCCGATTGCGCCTTTCGCGCTGGCACTGGGCGTCTACTTCGGCACAGTGGCTCTTGGGGGCAACGGCTTCGTCGCCGCGTTCGTCTGCGGCCTGAGCTTCGGGAGCGGTGTTGCCCGCCATCGCCCCAACCACGTCATCTCCTTCACCGACCGAGTCGGACTGCTGCTGGGGTTTGCGGTGTGGTTCGTGTTCGGCATTGCGGTCCTGGAACCTGCGCTGGTGAACCTCACCTGGCAGACGGTCGTCTTCGCCGCCCTGGCTTTGACCGTCCTGCGCATGGTTCCGGTCGCCCTGGCGTTGCTTGGGACGAATTTGAACTGGCGCACCGTGGTGCTCATCGGCTGGCTCGGACCTAGAGGGCTGGCCTCGATCGTCTTCGGGATTCTCGCGCTGGACCTGCTGGTCGAACCCGACGGCGGGGTCGTGGCAGCGGCTATGGCCATCACCGTCGCCATGTCGGTGATCGCCCACGGCCTATCCGCGGGCCCACTCGCAACTTGGTTCGAGCGAGCTGCGCCACGAGATCAACTCGCTGCCACGGGTGCGCCACCGGATGACAGCACCGGCCCGTAAAGCCGGGTCGCGCTATTTCGCGGTGAAATCCCGCACCAGGTCGGCGAACCTGATCGGGTCGTAGCGGTGTGGCTCGTGCCCGGCCCCGGGAAATACCACCAGCCGGCCCTGAGGCAGCAACTCGACGGCACGCTGTCCGTGCTCAAGGGGGATGATCGGATCCCGGTCCCCCCAGATCAGCAACGTCGGCAATGCGGCGGCGGCGGAGAGCTTGTCCACGGCGGACACTCGCTGCCCGGAGACGTCGACGACGCTACGAAGGGTGCTGAGGAACGCCGAGCGCGCCTGTGACTCGTTCAGGCCGCGCAGGATGGTCCGGGTGTCGTCAGACACGAAGTCATTGCGGATGCGCAGCGATTGCAGGCCGCCGGCCAGTCGGTCCAGCGCGCCCAGAGTCCGCTCATGTGTCAGCCCCCGGATCACCAGTTCCGAGCCGGGCAGGGTCGCGGCCCGCAGCAGTGGGAACGTCTCCTCACCAAGACCGCCGGATGCCACGAGCACCAACCGGTCGGTGCGCTGCGGGAACTGGTAGGCGAACTGCATCGCGATGCCGCCACCAAGGGAGTGGCCGACCAGAGTCACGCTCGCAATGCCGAGGTGGTCCAACAGGTCGCGCAGGGTCGAGGCCAAGGCGCCGAGGCTGTAGTCACCACGCCGCTTGTCCGAGCGACCGTGGCCGGGCAGGTCTACGGCGATGATGTGTTCTTCGCCAGGCTTCAGGTGTTCCAGGACTTCGGCCCAAGACTGTGAGCTCGATCCGACTCCATGAACCAGCAGCAGGGCCGGACCGGAGCCGGGTCGGTGCTGATAAGCGACGTCGCGACCGTGCAGGGCGGCGTTCTCCCAGACGAAGCCACTGTCGCGGCGGATGGGCTCACCTGCCACCTGCGCCATGTCCACCTCCCTGCACCTAAGCCGCCGCGACCGAACCAAGGGCCTGGCGGAGGACTTGCTACTGGCCAGTAGCCTACGGAACCGTAGGTTTGTTGTCCACCGCCGGATACCGAGAGTGACGGAGCGGAAACCGAGCCGGTGCGCGGCGGCGGGTGGACTTGGGCAGACTCCCCGCCGTGAGCAGCCCCGACATCCCGGCGAACGAGCCGGATGAGGCCCCGACGAGGTCCTGGCCACGGCTGCTCGCCGGTGCCCTGTGGGTCGCCGTCGCCTTGCTGATCGCCGCAACCACTTGGTCCCCTCTGCTCGCAAACCACCCCGCCTACCCCTTGTTGCTGCTGGCGACCCTCGTCGTGGGGGTCGTGCTCCTGCTAACGGGTCGGGCCGCCGGCAAGGCCTCGGGCCGACTGTCGACCATCGGGCGATGGGCCGGCTTCGTCGCCGCGGCCGGCGTCGCGGCGTTGCTCGTGTGGTTGCGCCCGCTGTCCGCCGAACCGGTCGCGATCGCCGCGATGGAGTCCGATTCCGCCGTGGCCGTCACCGAATCTCGCGCTGAACTTCGATTCCAGCCGGCGACTCAGACCGGGGCGAGCCTTGCCTTCTACCCCGGAGCCTTGGTCGATCCCCGCGCGTACTCCGTGCTCGCTCGGGACCTGGCGGAGGCCGGACACCAGGTCGTCGTCCTGAAGTGCCCGCTGGACCTGGCCCTGCTGTGCGGCGGCGCCGCGGAGCGAGCCGCCGGGGACGGGCGTTGGGTGGTCGGCGGCCACAGCCTTGGTGGCACCGAAGCAGCCCGCGACGCCGCCGCCAGCGGCAACGGTTTCGCCGGTTTGCTGCTTTGGGCCGCCTACCCACTCAGCGACGTTTCGTCGATCGAATTCCCGGTCGCCTCGGTATCCGGTTCCAACGACGCGCTGACAACTCCGTCGGACATCGAGGACTCCCGCGAACTGCTGCCCAGCGACACCGTGTTCACCAGGGTCGAGGGTGCAGTCCACAGTCACTTCGGCGACTACGGCAGGCAACCGCGCGATGGCGAGCCGAGCATCTCTCGCGAGCAAGCTCAGGAGGAGATAGTCGCCGCTTCGCTGACGCTTCTGGCGGCTGCGGCCGGCTGATCGCCATGGGGCCTATCCGGACCCGGCGCGCATCTTCGTCAATGCCCGTCGGCGCCGTCCGGATCAGCGCTACGTTCGTTTCCTGCCACGGGGGCCCAAACCCTGGAGGACACGATGTACGGCACGGTCATGATCGCCCGCCTGAAGAACCAAACTGCGGGTGAGGAATTGCGGGACTCACTCAACAACTGGCGTCAGGAACGCCCCGATCGACCCGGTTTCGTCGACACCCACCTGCTCCTGACTGAGGACGGAACCCAGGTCGTCTCGGCGGTTCGTTTTGCGAGCAAGGAGCAGTACGAGGCCATGGCCGACGACCCCGGCCAGCACGAGTGGTACACGACACAACTGTTGCCGCGGCTCGACGGTGAGCCAACCTGGATCGACGGCAACTGGTTTGAGTGAAGCGCCAGCCGCCATGTACGGCGAACTCGCCGACTGGTGGCCGGTCGTCTCTCCACCCGCGGAGTACGCCGGCGAGGCCGAGCTACTCGCCGGCCTGCTCCGCACCGCAACGCGGCCGGTACGCGACGTGCTCGAACTGGGCAGCGGCGGCGGCAATAACGCCTCGCACCTACGCCACGAGTTCGAGTTGACGCTGGTCGATCAATCCGAGTCGATGCTGCAGGTCTCCCGGGACCTCAACCCCGAGTGTGAACATGTCCGCGGTGACATGCGCACCTTGCGCCTTGATCGCTCGTTTGATGCCGTGTTGGTCCATGACGCAATCGACTACATGGTTGCCGAGTCACAGTTGCAGGCGGTCTTCGCCACCGCGGCGGCCCACCTGCGCCCAGGTGGCGTCGCGGTCTTCGCCCCGGACCACGTTGCCGACACCTACCAGCCGAGCACCGACCACGGCGGATCCGATGCCCCCGACGGCCGCTCTGCCCGATACCTGGAGTGGCCGCTGCCAATCCCGCCTGGCCGGGATTGGTTCGAAACCGTCTTCGTGCTTGTGCTGCGCAAACCCGACGGCCAGATAACGACGAAGACCGAGACACACCGCTTCGGTCTCTTCACCAAAGCCACTTGGATGGGACTGCTCCGGGCCGCCGGGTTCGAACCGACCGCGCTGGACCAGCACGACGAGTACGCCAGAACCCTCTTCGTCGGACACATCCGCTAGGCCGTGACCCTAGGTAGTGACTAGTTCCACCGATTCCTGCTTACGCGCAAATGCCGCAAGCGCCAAGTCGATGAATGTCTGCGCCGCCGGCAGTCGCGTTCGCCGGCGCCGGACGGCGAGCAGGATGCTGCGCGGCTCGATCGGCGGATCCAGCGCAAGCATGACGATGCCGGGGTCGGCGGCATCCACGGCCAGCAGCGGCATGATCGCCGACCCCATGCCCGCCTTGACCATGTTCTGCACCGCCCCGTTGTCGTTGGACCGGAACGAGTACCGGGGAATCACTCCTTGCTGCGCCAGCCCGCGATCGATGATGTCCTGGCACGCCGAGCCCTGTTGGCCGACCATCGCCTGGTCGGTGAGGGTGTGCATGGGCACCGGACCACGTTCAGCTATGTCTGCGGCCCGACACACCACCACGAACGGGTCCCGAGCGACCTCGATGAGTTCCAGACGTTCATCGTCGACGGGTCCGACGACGAAGGAGATGTCCAGTTCATCGGTCAGCAGGCGGTCCTGCAGGTCGTCGTTGTCTTCGGACTCAAAGAGGCGGACGTCCACACCGGGCAGGGCCTTCATGAATTCGCCCACGATCTCCGGGAGGACCTTCACCGACACGCTCTGAAACGTCCCCACGGTCAGGCGCCCCGAAGTCCCCGCGAGCATCGCCTCGATCTCACCGGCCGCGACGTCCAGGCGATCCACGACGGCTCGGGCGTGCACCACCAGCGCGGCACCGACACGGGTCAGTTCGGACTTGCGCGGCCCCTTCGGCCGGTCCAGAACCGGCGACCCCACCGCCCGCTCCAGCGCGGCCACCTGCTGGCTGATCGCCGACTGCGTGAACCCAAGCCGTTGCGCAGCACGCGCGAAAGATCCTTCATCCACTACTGCCAGGAGCGCCCGAAGTTGGCGGAACTCTAGTTGGTCGAGGTTCATGGGCATCAGACTAGCTAATGACTACCATCGATATCTATCGCTTTTACTAATCTCCAAGTTTCTCTAGCGTCCTGGTCAGGAGGTACGACATGACCAGGACTGCACACATCAGCCAGAAAGAACTCAAGGCCTTGACCGAGGTGATTCTCGATCGCGGCATCGACACTGATCACCACGCGCTCCTCGCGCTGGCCAGGACCGCAAGGGCGCTCGGATGCTCGGAGGACGTGATCGGGCTCCTGCTGGACCCAACCGAACCGGCCATCGCCCGAGAGCGCGGCTTCGCGGTGCTGGCTCGACGGGTCGCCAACGCGGACAGCACGTCGGCTATGCCGGTTGCCACTCAACCAACTCGGGTGGCTCTCGAAGTCTGACCCGCGCGATACACAAGTCGCGGGCGTGGCCGCTCGAGACTGCAAGTGAGCGTCGAGTCACTCGGAATTGCGGGCTGCCTGCACACCCATCTTCACCAGGATCACGGGGATCAGCAGCGTGGCGAGCATGGTGACCAACCACACGATGAGCGAGGCGTAAAGCCATGTGGAGGCCCCGTCGATGGACAGCCCATCGCTGATGCTGGCGGCCACGAGCAGCGCGAGGAAGGTGCTGAGCAGTCCGACTGCACCCACCAGCGCCGAGGCATTCTTTGCGGTCACCTTCGTCAGGAACGGCGCAAACAGTGACTGCAGCACGGTGAAGATCACGACGACCCAGAGGAACGACGTCAATGAGTCGATCGTCATGCCATCGAGCAACGCGTTGGCGACGATCAGACCGACGGCCGACGAGGCGAAGAAGATGGCCGCACGCACGAGGAATCGGATCACTTCGAAACCCTTTCAGCCGACGGTCAGGTTTACGAATAGGAGCCTAGGACGGCTCGGCTTCCTTTGGGGCGCTGACACGGCGTGAAGCATTCGTCGAGATCGCACGATCGGCAGCCGGGTCCAGCGCTCGTGGCACATCTGATTTGGAGATGGCCCGCGAAGACTCAGCGCACCTCGCCCGGAAGGAGCGTGGCCACCCAGGCGTCGCGCCACACTCCCCGCTGACACAAAGCTCGCTGAGCCGTGCCCTCCATCTTGAAACCGACCTTGATCGCAACCCTTCGGGACGCCGCGTTGCCGACGAAAGCCCGCCATCTCAACTGGTCGGCTTCGTCCTGAAACGCAGCCTTGGCGACGAGTCGCAGTGCCCGCGTGGTCCAGCCACGGTTGCGTGACTCAGCACCCATCCAATAGCCGACCTCGCCACCGGCGGCCAAATCCACGCTCACCATGCCGTGCAAGGTCGTCGTGGTGGCATCGCGAATGCCCCAGACAGGTCGGTTCTCCCGCCACGCCCGCGGCACCAATTCGTGCACAAAGAACTCGGCGTCGCTACGCGTGTATGGCGACGGCAACTCCGCCGTCCATTCCAGGATCTCCGCGTCCTGGCACAACTCGAAGATGCGGTCGATGTCCACCTCCGACGGCCTGGTCAAGAACACCACGCCGTCGGTCAGGTCGAACGGGTCCACAAGTCCGCTCGCATAGTTGCCAGGCCTACCACCAGCACCACTCTAGGAACCAGTGCTCGGCCGGACCAATGTGCGACTCCTCCGTGACAGCAGAAAGGCCCGGACCTGAGTCCGGGCCTCTCCGTGTGCCGCATACCTGCGGCCTCTTGGTAGCGGGGGCAGGATTTGAACCTGCGACCTCTGGGTTATGAGCCCAGCGAGCTACCGAACTGCTCCACCCCGCGTCGTGAGTCGACAGGGTACGTCAGTCTTACCTGGCCCAACAAATCGGGACTGCCAGGCAGGCCGAGTATCGCTGCGGACCACCGCACGATCTCCCTAGGCGACGGGCTCCTCGGGGGCCGGCTCGACTACCGGTGGCGCCTCATCGACTCCGGCCGCGGCGGCGGCACGGGCGATGGCATCCGCCAGTCGCTCCTGAGCCTCCCCGTAGGCGGCGAAGTCGCCGGCGGCCAAAGCCGCTTCAGCGTCCGCCAGCGCCTGCTCGGCATCCAAGAGCGCCTGAGTCAGCGGATCGGTTGACGTCGGTGGTGGGGACTCCGGATCGACCGGGACATCGGGATCGACCGGCGCCTCCGGATCGGTAGGCGGAGCCACTGTCGAGCCGCCACCGGTGAACAACGCCTCCAGCGACTCCTGCAGCGTGTCCTCGAACGCGACGCGGTTGCCGTAGGAGGTGAGCACCTTGCGCAGCAGCGGGAACGAGGCCCCAGACGTTGCGCGCACGTACACCGGCTCCACGTACAGCAGCCCACCGGCCACGGGCAGCGACAGCAGGTTGCCAAGCTCAACGTCGGCGCCGCCTCGACGCAGCAGCGTCAACTCACTGGCGACCAAGGGGTCGGACTCGAAGTTGTTCTGTACCTGACTCGGGCCAGGGATTGTGGTCGACCGGGGCAACTGCAGCACCCGGATGGTGCCGTAGTCCTCCCCCGGATCGGCATTGACCGCCATGAACGCCGCCAAAGTCTCGCGTCGGTTTGGCGTGAAGGCTGTCGTCAACGAGAAGGACTCCACCGCCGTTCCAGGCATGCGCAGCGTCAAGTAGTACGGCGGTTGCGGCTGACCAGCCGTACGCCGGGTCGGGTCATCCGGCAGCTTCCAGAAGTCCTGACCGCCGTAGAACGCTTGCGGGTCGGTGACGTGGTAGCGGCTGTAGATGTTGCGCTGCACCTTGAAGACGTCCTCGGGGTAGCGCATCTGGGCCAGAACTTCGGCAGGGATGTCCTCGCGGGCGGTCACCGTCCCCGGGAACGCCTTCTGCCACGTCTGCAGCACGGGGTCTTCGGTGTCCCACTCGTAAAGGACCACGTCGCCCTCGAACGCGTCCACCACGGCCTTGACCGAGTTGCGGATGTAGTTGGCCCGCTGCGACTGCTGCTCCACCACCGCAGCCCGCGTTGCGGTCACCGAGTCCGAGGTCGCCTCGGTAAGCGCGGTGCGTTCGCTGTACGGGTACTGGTTGGAGGTGGTGTACGCGTCCACGATCCACTTCACCCGGCCGTCGACAACGACGGGATACGGGTCGCCGTCTGTCTGCAGCCAAGGGGCGACCTTCTCGACACGCTCGCGCGGCGTGCGATCCCAGAGGATCTTGGAGTCGGCGTCGATGAGGCGCGACAACAAGATGTTGCCCTCCTGGAACTTGGTCGCGAAGACCACCCGGTTCAGGAAGGACCCGACGTTGACACCACCGTCGCCGTCGTAGGTCGTGTTGGCCTGCCCGTTCGGGGACGCGTCGTCGGGGAAGTCGAACTCCGGCTGCTGACTGGCCACGATCGAGTACTGACTGGACCGCTCACCGAAGTAGATGCGCGGCTGTTCGATGTCCAGGGAGCCTTCCGGCGGGATGTCCGACTCGAAGAACAGCGGCCGGCCGTTGCTCTGCAATTCGTTGCCGAACGCGCCGACGAAACCGAACCCGTGCGTGTAGACCAAGTGGTCATTCGCCCAGTTGCGCTGGGATTCCTGCAAGCCGTCCAGGGTCAGCTCGCGTACCGCGATCACGGCGTCGCGAGTGTCCCCTTCGATCTGGTAGCGGTCCACGTCCAGGGCGTCCGGGAATGCGTAGAAACCGCGGATCTGCTGCAACTGATTGAACGTGGGGCTTACCAGCGTGGGGTCCAGGAGGCGGATGTTCTCGATGGTCCCCAGGGCCGCACCCAGGTTCTCCGAATCGGGAACCTCTTGCGCGTTGTACTCGGCCACCTCGACCTTGTCGAGGCCGTAGGCCTCGCGGGTAGCGCTGATGTTGCGCTCGATGAAGTCCTGCTCCCGACTCGGCTCAGCCGGTCGAACCTGGAACTGCTGCACGATCGCGGGGTAGATGCCCCCCACCGCGACCGCCGACACGATCAACAGGCCCAAGCCGAGCAAGGCCAGCCGCCACTGGCGCCGAAAAGCGGTCACGACGAACAGGACCGCACATGCCAAGGCCACGAAGACCAGGATGTTCTTGGCCGGCAGGACCGCGTTCACGTCCGTGAAGCCGGCGCCGGTGAACAGCGTCCCGTCCTTTACGACGAGCCCGTAGCGGTCCAACCAGTAGGCAGCTGCCTTGAGCAGAACGAACGCCGCCAGCAAGACGGACAAGTGCGCCGTAGCAAAAGGCGTAATCCGTTCACCGGGGCCCTGCAGCTTGATCCCGCCGTACAGGTAGTGGGTGACGGCAGACGCGATGAGCGAAACGATGACGATGCCGAACCCGAACCCGACCAGGAAGCGCCAGAAGGGCAGGTCGAACATGTAGAACGACACGTCAACGTTGAACTGGGGGTCGGTGCGGCCGAAATCGCTGGAGTTGCGCCACAAGAGGAAGGTTCGCCACTCCGCCGCCGCCGAACCCCCGGCCAGCAGCCCCAGGAAGACGACTATGCCGATCAGCAGCGGGGTACGCAGCGGCTCCAGGCTCACGCGGTAGCGCTCCAGGCCCGCCTGCTCCGGGCTCATGCCCCGGAAGGCCGGCCGGTTTCGATACGCAAGCCAGACGTTCAGGCCAACAAGGCCGCCGAACAGCAGGCCGAAGAGCAGGAACAGCGCCGCGCGCACCAGCAGGGTGCGGGTGAACACCGAGGTGAACCCGACTGAGTCGAACCAGAGCCACTCGCTGTAGAAGCCAACGAACAACAGGAAGATGATCGCGAGAACCCCCAGCACGATCAACGTGGGGATCAGCGCGCCGCGACGCTTGGGTTCGGCCGTCGCGACACCTGGCTCGGGGGGCATCTCGAAACTCACGTGGTCAACCTATCCAGAGTCCTGCGTAGCGTCCTGATGGGATGTCACCCACAGCCGACTGGTTCCGCCCCGGTCGCGTCCAGCGCGGCCAGCGCCTCCACCGCCGTGGCCAACGTGTCGACGCGCAGCAACCGCATGTCCCCCACGTCCACGCCGGCGGCGTCCGCGCAGTTGTCCCCCGGGACCAGGAAGACCGCTGCGCCGGCGTCGCGCGCCGCCGCCAACTTCTGCGGCAGACCCCCGATAGGTCCGACCATTCCGTCCGCGCTCACGGTGCCGGTGCCGGCGACAAAGCGGCCCCCCGTCTCCTGCTCCGGCGTCAGCCGGTCGACGATCCCGAGCGCGAACACCAGCCCCGCTGATGGACCGCCGACCTCATCCAGGGAGATGTCGACCTCGAACGGCGGATCGACCACTACGCCGGGGACGATGCCGATGAACGGTTCCCCGGCGTCCACTGACGACTCGCCGGTGGTGATCGTCACCGACTGCTGCTCCCCGTCCCGGCGGATGGTCAACTCCACTGCCTCTCCAGGGGACCGCTCGCGAACGATGTCGCGGACTTGGGCGGGATCGGTAACTTCGCGATCGTCCACCGCCAGGATCTCGTCGCCGGGCTCCAACACCCCGTCCGCCGGGGAGTCCGCGGAGACCTCCTGAACCACCACCACCGTGTCGGCATCGATGTCCAGGTAGTTCACGGCGGCAGCGATCGCACTCTCCTGCGACAACTCCATCGCCTGCTGGTCGGCCTCTTCGACTTCCGCCCCGGTGACGTCATCGGGGTAAAGCAGGCTCTCCGGGACCACTGCCACGTCGGCAGCGACCCATCCGAAGAACGCCTCAATGAGGCTCACGTTGCTTCGCGGTCCACCCAGCTCCGAAACCGTGGTCAGGTCCAACCTTCCGTCGGTGGGAAAGGTCGCGGTTCCGGTGATCTGAATCAGCGGGGGGTCGCGGTCCTCGTCCAGGACGTTGATGGTCGGCCCGGGGCTGAGCCGCACGTACGGCACGGGCAGCAACGCTGCGGTCACAAGCAAGGCCGCGAAGGTGGTTGCCGCGACGGCCTGAGCCGCCGCACGTGCCGACAGGCGCACCTCGTCAGTTGGTTCGCGGCGATGGGCGACCGGGCTGGGAGTCCGGGCTCGGCTGGGGAGTCGAGCCCTCGCTGTGCTGATCGACTTCGCCAGCCTCGGCTGCGTCTGGGCCCATGGAACCGGGCTCTTGACTGGGTTGCACCCGGACGTGCCCCGCCTGCAGCGCTGACCGGAACGCCAAGTGTTCAGCGACGGTTCGGTGCGCGTCGGCCGGACCCTTGGGCCGCGCCGCGAAGATCGCCCAGACGATCGCCACCGAGGTGGCGATGATCGGAATCGCCCACCACGCCAGCGCCTGCATGTGGAATCTCCTGACCGGAGTGCTTGTTGATCGGCAGCAAAGGAAGCGTATGTCATCGCGACTACCGTGGGGTTCCTGCGACCGCCCTGCTGTCAGTGGCCGAAAGGAGTAGGCGTGAACAATCTTCCTTTCGGCTTCGGGGAGTCTGACGACGATCCCGAAGGCAAGAACGGCCCAAGCATGGATCCGTTCGCAGCGTTGGGCGGTGCCGACCTGGGTCAGATGCTGCAGCAGCTGGGCCGCATGATGTCCGCCGGCGGCGACGGCCCAGTCAACTGGCAGCTGGCCGAGGAGACCGCGCAGCAAGCCATCAGCGCCTCCGGGGCCAGCCCGGTTTCGCCGGAGCAACGCGAGGCCGCAGCCGAAGCCGTTCGGTTGGCGGAGATGTGGCTGGACCCGGCGACCGCGTTCGCCGCCACGGCGACCTCCGGGGTTGCCTGGAGCCGGCAGGAGTGGGTGACCGGATCCATGCCGACATGGCGTCGTGTCATCGACCCGGTGGCGGAACGAATGGCCGCCGCCCAACTGGATGCGCTGCCGGAGCAGGTACGCGAAATGGCGGGCCCGCTCTCGCAGATGATGCGCCAACTGGGCTCGGTGATGCTTGGCGCCCAACTGGGTCAGGGTCTGGCCGGACTGGCCGGATCTGTGCTGACCGGCCGGGAGGTGGGATTGCCGATCGGGCCGGACCACACCGCTGTTCTGCTGCCCGGTGCGATCGACGAGTTTGCCGCCGAGCACCAGATCCCCGCAGATGAAGTGCGCCTCTACCAAGCCCTTCGCGAGACCGCATGGATGCGCTTGTTCGGACACGTCGACTGGCTCGCCGACGAGATGACCCGTCGAATGGTTGCAGCGGCCGAGACAGTGCAGGTTGACACCGAGTCGCTCGGAGACCTACTGGGTGGGCTCGACCCAAGCGACAGCGCGGCCATGCAGCGCGCGCTCAGCGGTGGGCTGCTGCAGCCGGAGGACACCCCGCAACGACGCACCGCCTTGGCGCGACTGGAGGCACTGCTGGCCCTGACGTCCGGATGGGTGGACGCGGTCGTTGCCCAGGCAGCCGGGGAACGCCTGCCGCACGCTGCGGCCCTGTCGGAATCCACCCTGAGGCGGCGCGCATCGGCGGAGTCCACGGCCCGCACGTTCTCGGAGTTGGTCGGACTGGACCTGAGTCCGCAACGTGTCCGCCAGTCCTCCGCGCTGTGGACCGAACTTGGCCTCCGCCACGGTTTGGCTGCGCGCGAGGACGTGTGGACGCACCCGGACCTACTGCCGACCTCCGCCGATCTCGACGATCCCGCCGAGTTCGTGGACCGCGTCGGCCCGGTTGAGGTGCCCGACGACCTGTCGGGGCTGCAGTAGCCGCCACCGCCCCGGCGTCTATCTCAACCTGCTCGGGGCGGCAGTCTGCCGGGGCCGGTCGATCTGGCTACCCCTGGTCGTCGGTCGCAGCCGAGCCGACTTCGGCCAGGTCGCCGTTGGCCGAAGCATCGACTCCTTCGAGGAATCCCTTGGCCCGCTCCAACTGTGGATACCCGGCCAGCAGCGACCAGAACTCCTTGCTGTGGTCACCGCGCAGCAGATGGGCCAGTTCGTGCAGAAGCACGTAGTCGACGACGTAGGAAGGGGCTCCCCGCAAGCGGCTGCTGATCCGAATGGTTCGGTCAACCGGCGTCGCCGAGCCCCAGCGGGACCGCTGGTTGTCGACCCAACGCACCGATCGCGGCCGTGCCTGGCCATCCAGGTACTGCTCAGACAGCTCTATGGCCCGGTCGAAGAGTTGCTCATCCGAAGGCCGGCGGCGGCGTTCGGAGGCGGTGATCCGTTCCACCATCAGGCCGATCCACTCGCGCTCTTCGGCCTTGGTCATGCGCGCCGGGATGTTCACCACGATGGTGTCGCCTTCGCGGTGAGCCGAGACCGTGCGCTTGCGGCGCTTGGACCGCCGCACCTCAACGGGCGGGTTGGCCAAGGGAACCGGGCGATCTATTGCGGAAGTCTGGTCGGACACGAAAGCAGGCTAGGCGGAGCAGCCGACAACTCCCCGCAGCCAGAAGGGGGCAGTGGATATTGGCCAGGTGTTCAGATTCCCGTAACCATTTGAGTCCACACCCGGTGGATGACGTTGCCGCAGGTCAACGGCCTAATCCGGGACGACTCCCCAGCGTTTCCCCAGGCTTCTCGAAGGTTGTCCACAACGCCTCGCCGACTGGTCCCCAGGGGAATCCACAGGTTGTCCACAAGCCAAGTCGAGATGCCGTTGACCGCGCCCACCTAACCCGCCTACCGTCCGGCGCACCGAGGCCCCCGGCCCTACCACCGGAGCCGTTCGCAAGGGGAAGGCGGACGGATCCGATGGGACAGCCGGGGGCCTCGTATCTTTCGTCCGACCGGTGGCCACTTTCAGACCGATGACCGACGACGAACGCCGGCAAAAGGTCTGACGCTCCGCGCGACACGACCACGACGATGCAGCGAATCCAAGCCCCGCAGGGCCTAGGCTGACGCGCAATCCGGCGGAGCACGCCGAGCGATCGAAGGAGGAGGGCATGGCCGAGGAGTACACGGGCGAGGCCTACTGCGTGAAGTGCAAGGAGAAGCGCGAGTTCACCGGCCACGTTGAGGTGAGCGACTCCGGCCGCCGCATGGCCAAGGGCATCTGCCCGGTCTGCGGCACCAAGCTGAACCGGATCCTCGGCAAGGCCTGAGCCTGCACTGACCCATTCGAAAAGGGCGACCCTTCGGGGTCGCCCTTTTCGCATGTTCAGCCGCGCCGGCTGTGCTTGTGGACGAACCCGACTCGCCACGCCTAGGGATGGTTGAGTCCGCCGCTGTCCCAGCCTTGCCCGTCACGACGGAGGTGCCCTTGCGAGTCCGCCGCATCCGCCAACCGCTGCTCACCCGACCCGACGGCGGCCTACAGGTAGGTCTCTTCCCTGGTCCGACTTGGATCGTGCCGAATGCTTCCGCGCACGACCTGTTGATAGCGGACGCAGATCCGGCTGGGGGCGCGGCCGCACCGGATCCGGCGAAAGCGCAGCAGCTGTTCGAGGAACTGCTAGGCGCCGGCGTACTGGACAAGTCGCACTCCGATCCTGACGACCTGAAGGTGCTATCGCCGGCAGCGCATGCCGCGCTTGGCGCGGAGCGAGACTGGCTCGTCGCACAGTCCGGCGCAGCAAGCGCAAGCAAGATCCTTGCGCGTCGGCGTCGCAGCGCAGTCGAGATTCGCGGTGGCATGCGGTGGGCGGCCCTGCTGGCATCACTGCTGGCGGCAGCCGGGATCGGGCGCTTGCGAGTGGTCGACGCCGACGAGGCAACCGATGCCGATGTCTTCCCGGGCGCGATCCAAGCCACCGGCGACGCGCGCGGGAGGACCGCAGCCGAAACCGCGATGGCGGCCGGCGCCGACGTGCGGCTACTTGGGCCCGAAGGCGACCGGGACCTCGTGGTCCTGGCGGACGGGTCCGACCTGGATCCGGCCACGGTGGACGCCTTGATGCGCACCGGAACACCACACCTGGTCCTGGCCGCCCGCGCCCATCACCTGCAGGTTGGGCCCCTGGTCGTACCAACAAGGACCGCGTGCCTGTACTGCTGGGCCCACAGTCGTACCGACGACGACCCCGCGTGGCCGACGTTGACCACCCAACTGGCCTACACCTCCTGCAACGCCGTGGCCGGGGCAGCAGTGGCGATCGCCGCAGGCCTGGCAGCAGCAGCCGCGCTGGCGCACCTCGACGCGCCCGGCCTGATCCGGCCCGCCGAGGTGGCCTGGCTGCTGAACGCCACGGACGACCCGGTCCGCCGACGGTTGAACCAACACCCGATGTGCGGCTGTTCCTGGTACATGCAGCCCGCCGCCTGATGCGCATTTGGCGGGCAGGACTGTGACAATGACCGGGTGAGCGACGTCCCGCGCCGGGCAGTGCAGCGGACGGCCCGGCTGGCCACGCTGCCGCTGGGCATTGCCGGACGTACCGCGCTAGGGGTCGGCAAGCGACTGGGCGGCCGTCCGGCGGAGGCGGTCGCTGAGGAGATCAAGGCCCGCACCGCCGAGCAGTTGTTCAGCGTCCTCGGCGAGCTCAAGGGCGGCGCGATGAAAGTCGGTCAGGCCCTTTCCGTCCTGGAGGCGGCGTTCCCGGAAGAACTGGCAGGTCCGTACCGGGCCACGTTGACCAAACTCCAGGAGGCGGCGCCGGCGCTACCCGCCGAGCAGGTACACGCGGTGCTGCAGCGCGAGTTGGGGGCCGACTGGCGTGACCAGTTCGCCGCTTTCGACGACGTACCGGCGGCTGCGGCGTCGTTGGGTCAAGTGCACCGCGCGACTTGGAAGGACGGCAGCGAAGTCGCCGTCAAGATCCAGTACCCGGGTGCGGCCGACGCGCTGCTGGCCGACCTGGCACAGGTCTCCCGACTCGGGCGCACGTTCGGCTCCCTGGTCCCCGGCCTGGACATCAAGCCACTGGTGGCCGAGGTCAAGGAACGAATGCTCGAGGAACTCGACTACACACTCGAAGCCGGCAACCAGGCCGACTTCGCCGCCGGCTACGCCGACAGTGCCGACGTGCGCATTCCCGAACCGCTCGCGGTGACGTCGCGCGTCCTGATCTCGCGGTGGTTGGCGGGCACGCCGTTGAGCACGATCATCCGCGAAGGAACCCAGGAGGATCGGGACACCGCGGGACTGCTGTACCTGCGGTTCCTCTTCTCCGGGCCGTCGGTAGCCGGGCTGCTTCATGCCGACCCGCACCCGGGCAACTACCGGCTGACCAGTGATGGGGCGCTGGGCGTCCTGGACTTCGGAGCGGTCAACCGACTGCCCGACGGGCTGCCTCCCGCTCTGGGTCGCCTGCTGAGTCTGGCGCTGGTCGGGGATGCCGAGGCGGTGCAAGCCGGACTGGCCGAGGAAGGCTTCATCAAGGCCGGGGTGAAGGTGGACCCGGAAGTCCTGATGCAGTACCTCGGCCCGTTCGTCGAACCTGCGCGATCCGAAACGTTTCAGTTCAGCCGCGAATGGATGCGGGGACAGTTCGCCCGGATCAGTGACCCGCGGTCGGACGGCTACAGCGTCGGCTTCAAACTCAACTTGCCCGCCGACTACCTGCTGATCCATCGCGTCTGGCTGGGCGGCGTCGCGGTGCTGTGCCAACTTGGCGCGCGTATCCCCATCCGACAGGAGATGGAGGATTGGGTGCCCGGGTTCACCGCCTGAGCGTCACCAGCCGCGCGCTGACCTATCCGGAAAGGGCGTCCAACCGCGCTTCGATGTCGCGTAGCTGATCCCGGCTGCAGCGATCGCAAAGGTACTGATGCCGACCCCGCTCCCGGGTCAAGGTCCACGTAATCGGGGCTGTTGGTTCTGACGTGCCACACCAGGCGCAGGTCGCCACGGTCGGCTCCTCTCGACGGGCCCAAGGTAGGCCGCGGGCGCGCGGAGTCGAGACGGCGCGCCGAGTGTGCTCGCAAGGGTGGCCAGGCTGCGGCGTTGCGTCAGTCAGTCAGCAGGTCGGCGAGGAAACCAGAGCGCTGTCGATCAGGGGCCCCGGGTCCTCGACGGGTCCACCAGGACAGCTGCAGTTGGGTGCGCGCCCGGGTGATCCCGACGTAGAGGAGTCGCCGTTCCTCCGCCACCGCTTCGGGCGTCTTGGCCTGGGCGGCAGGCATCACGCCGTCAACCAGCGAGGGCAAGTAGACCTTCTCCCACTCAAGCCCCTTCGCCGCGTGCAGCGTCAACACGGCCACGCCCTCGGCCGGCGGCGGTGCGTCCTGCTCGTCGCGGTACTCCAACTCGGTTATCAGGTCATCGACCCCAGCATCGGGTCCAAGCCCGTCGGCCAGGCGCAGCAATGCGGTCCGCACCGACCAAACCTCCAGCCCAGACCCCTGCGGCCGCTGCTCGCTGTAGCCGTCAGCGAGCAGCGCCTCCAGGGCGGCGGCAGCGGCAGCCAAATCCGGCTGCGTCAGCCGCAGCCCGCGCAGCCGGATAAGCGCCCGACGAATCTCCGGTCGGTTGAACCAACGTTCTGTTCCGCTCGGGGCCACCGCAATGCCTCGACTCAGTAGCGCCTCAACCGCTCGGTCCACCTGCGCGTTGGTGCGCAACAGGACCGCCGCCCCGGCCGTCTCAGCCGCAGTGGCGCCCGATCTGTCCGCGAGCTGTTCGGCGATCCCCGCCAATTCCGCGGCCTCGTCCTCGTACTCGACAAACGCAACCTCGGGTCCTGCGGCACGCTCCGACCGCAGTGTGAGCACGGTCGAACCGCGCAACAACCGGTTCGCCGACCGCACGATCTGCGGGGTGGAGCGGTAGTCGCGTTCCAACTTGAGCACGGTCGCATTCGGATACCGCTGCCTAAACGCAAGTAGGAATTGCGGGGTGGCGCCGGTGAAGGAGTAGATGCTCTGCGCCGCGTCCCCCACGACGCACAGGTCGTCGCGATCACCGAGCCATACCTCCAGCAAGCGCTGCTGCAACGGGTTGACGTCCTGGTACTCGTCTACGACGAAACTCCGATACGACTCGCGCACGCGCTCGGCGGCGCGCTGGTCTTCCTCCAGCAGAGCAACCGCCAGCAGCAAGCAGTCCTCGAAGTCCATCTCGCCAGCGGCTTCCTTGGCCGCTTCGTAGGCGGCGTACACCGCGGCCACCTCCGTCGATGACCACTGCCGGTCCGCTGTCGCGTCCCCTGGCTCGGCCGGTGCCATGACGGCCGGGTAGTCCTCGGCCGCGACCTGCATCACCTTGGCGCGTTCGATTGCCGACCCCAGCGCGGACAGGTCCGCGCCGGTGGGGCTGAACCCGGCGGTGCGAGCGGCTTCCGCCAAGCGATCGCGCTTACGTGGCAGCAGCCGCGGCGGCTGGCCACCGGCCACCAGCGGCCAGAAGAAGCGCACCTGAGCCAGGGCCGCGGCGTGGAAGGTGCGCGGCCGCGCCTCGGCGACCCCGAGCCCGCGCAACCGGGCGGCCATCTCGCCGGCGGCACGCGTGGTGAACGCCACGGGGAGCACCCGATCTGCGCGCACCTGACCGGACAGCACCTGGTACGCGATCCGGTGCGTCAACGCGCGGGTCTTTCCCGAACCCGCCCCGGCCAGCGCCGCCACCGGTCCCGATGGCGCGGTCGCCACCGCCCGCTGGTCCGGGTCCAGGGTGGCCAACACTTCGTCAGGCGTCACCCGCGGATCCTGTCAGCCCAGCATGCACCGATTCCCTGCTGCTCGGCCCCAGCCGGCGCCAACGTGCGAACGGCGTGTCTGCCACGTACCGTCCCGCGCGGAGGACCCAGATGATCCAGATGTACACGACCCCCTGGTGCGGCTACTGCGTGCGGCTGAAGGCCCAGTTGCAGCGCGCGGGGATCCCTTTCGTCGAGATAGACATCGAGGCCGATCCGAGCGCGGCCGACTATGTAATGAGCGTCAACGGCGGCAACCAGACCGTCCCGACGGTGGTCTTCCCCGACGGGTCCGCGGTGACGAACCCGTCCCTGGCCGAGGTGCAGAGCCGCCTGGCCGCCTGAACGGTCGCGACTCAACCGTCCAGCCAACCGTTGATGAGTCTGCGGGCAATGGACAGCCCCGGAGGTAGGCGCACCAGACCTGCTTCCGCTTCCGCGCGCAACTCGGCACGGCTGAACCAACGGGCTTCGACGATCTCCAGCCCGTCCGGTTGCGGCTTCAGGCCCGTGCCAGCCACCGCCGCGGTGTAGCCGAGCATCAGCGAAGAGGGAAAGGGCCACGGTTGGCTGCCGAGGTACTTCGCCGAGTCGATGCGGATGCCCACTTCCTCTTCGATCTCCCGGACCAGCGCCTGTTCGGCGGATTCACCCGCTTCGACGAAGCCAGCCAACGTGGAAAACCAGCGGTCCGGCCAACGCGCCTGGTGTCCCAGGAGCGCCCGATCGTCACCGTCAAGAACCAAGGCGATTACCGCTGGGTCAGTTCTCGGGTAATGCTCTGAGCCGTCACCGCAACGACGCACGTGGCCACCTAGTGCGGCGATTGTCGGCCCACCACATCGTGGACAACGTTGGTGCTGTTCGTGCCAGTTACTCAGCGCCAACGCATGCAGCAGCAGGCCAGCGTCGGCGGCTACCAGGGTCTCCCCAAGCGCCCGTAGGCCGACGGGGTGGGCCTGCGACAGACTGAACTCGTCGTCGACCAGCGCCGCGAAGCGCAACGTGCCCGATGAGACCGCCCCGAGCAGCAGCCGCTCGGCGCCGGCGGGGATGTCCGCTGGCGCAAGCCAGCACAGCGCATCGGTCGAGTCGTGCACCCAAACCTCGCCCGAACGCAGCGGCAGGACGAGCGTGTCCGGGCGGTCCCAGGCGCGACGCAACCAGTCCTCGTCGCTGCGGTGCTGATTGAGCCGGTCGTGGACCGGCTGTCCCAGCGGCATCAGGTCCCCAGTCACCTGCTGACTGTATTGAGCAACGCTGCATGCCCGGGGACGGCGTCGACCGGCCAGAGCGATTGTGGGACGGTCAATTCTGCGTGGGGGAACAAATGCGCGAGGATCATCCCGTGAGTGTTGGCGACCCGGGCGAGCCTGCGGCAGGTGTTGCCTCCCCCGGCGCGGTAATTCGGGTGGGCACCTTCAATCTGCTGCATGGCCGGTCGCTGCGCGACGGAAGCACGAACGTCGACGACCTGCGCCAGGCGGCGACCGCTTTGGACGCCGACGTCCTAGGGCTGCAGGAGGTGGATCGCCATCAGCCGCGTTCTGGCAACGTGGATCAGACCGCCCTTGTGGCCGAAGCGATGGCGGCGCCGCATCACCGCTTCCTCCCCGCGCTGCACGGGACGCCAGGTTTCGACTGGGTGGCCGCCGACGGCGACGGCTCGGAGTTGGCGAGCGAGCCTGGTCGCCCCAGCTACGGAATCGGCCTGGCGAGTCGGCTGCCGGTCCTCAGGTGGGACGTGCTCCGGTTCCCGCCGGCCAAGGGGCGTCTGCCGCTGCTGGTGCCCGCAGAACCGAAGCCGCAGGTTGTGCGAGTGCCCGACGAGCCGCGTTCGGTGCTGGCTGCGGTCGTGTCCACCGAAGTCGGCCCGATGACGGTGGCGACGGCTCACTTGTCGTTCGTGCCGGTGGTCAACGCCCGCCAACTACGCGCCGCCCGTCGTTGGCTGGCCGGTTGGCCCAGACCGCTGGTGCTGCTGGGCGACTTCAACCTCCCGGGAGCGGTGCCTGCGTGGCTGACCGGCTTCAACCAGTTGGCCCGGACGCCGACCTACCCTTCCTGGCGGGCCCGCATCCAGTTCGATCACGTCTTGGCCGAAGGCCTCGCGCTCGCGCAAGTCCGCAAGGTGCGCTCGATGCAGTTGCCGGTGTCTGACCACTGCGGTCTGACGGTGGACCTCGCTCTCACCTGACTCAGGACCCGGTGCGTACTCGCGGTAGGGGTTGCGCGGTGAGCAAGTCGCGAAGTTGAGCGGGATCGGGCAGGTCCGCTGGATGAACTACTTCGCCTGACGCCACGTAGTAGAAGGCCGCGCCCACCTCCTGCAACGGCACCCCGGCCAGTTCGGCCCAGGCGGCGCGGTAGATCGCCAGCTGCAGTGGGTCCGCCGAGCTGCGGCCGGTCTTGTAATCCACGACCAGCCACTTGACGCGGCCATCGGCCTCGTTGCCGGCCGACCGCGGAGCTGATGCGGTTTCGTCGCCGGACTCGGCGTAAACCGCGTCGATTCGCCCGGCGATCACATGGTTCCCGAGCAACCACCGGAACGGGACCTCGACGCCGTGCGGTCGCCGTTCCCCGAAGGGGCCACTCAAGAAGGCCTGCTGCAGCGCGGCCATCTCGTCATCGCTCAGCGCGTCATCGGCGGACCCACCGACGTCGTCGACATCGAGCAGTGGCTGCTCGCCGAACAGCGACTCCACCCAGGCGTGGAAGCGCGTGCCTCGGCGGGCGGCGGGCGCCGGACGGCGTGGCAGCGGGCGATACAACTGTTTGGCAAGCGATTGCGGGTCGGCAGCCAAGGTCACCAAGCGCGACGCCGACAAGGATCGCGGCAGCACGACCTCGCGCACGGGCGCGTGCGCGGCGACCGCCTCGGCCACGAGCACCTCCAGGTCCGCGTCCCAACCCGCGACCCGCTCCGCCAGATCACTCGCCAACTCCAAGCCTGCCTCGGGGATCTCGCCGCGCAGAGCCGCACGCACCAGGTCCGCACCCGCACGCCGAGCCGACTCCCCCGCGGGGTCGGCTGGCGGCGGCCACTGCGCGGTGCGCTGCACCGCTTCGCGAGCGGGGTTGTTGGCACCGTCACCGGGTGGTTGGGCCCACACGTCCGGTGCCAGCCCGCGCGCGTTCAGGTGCTCGCGGATGAGCGCGAGGAAGGCGGACGGGCCGCGTGGCTTCACCTGGTCGGGGCCCCACCAGTGCGCGGAGGCGATCAGCCGCCGCTTCGGCCTGGTCACCGCCACGTAGCCCAACCGATCCTCCTCGATGCCGGACATCTGCTTCATCTGCGCTGCGAAGGCTTCGATGCCCTTGTTGTTCAGGTCCGGCTCGGCCGGGAAGTCTTCGGCGTCGCCGCGCAACGCGAACGGCAGGACCTGAGCCTGAGTCAGCCACGAGGCCCGGCCCTTGGGGTCTGGGAACACCCGATCGGCCAAGGCGGGTAGGACCACAACGTCCCACTCCAACCCTTTGGCCTTGTGGACCGTCATCACCTTGACCGTGTCGGAATCGCTCGGCGCTGTTGTGTCCAATCCGTGCTCTTGCTCGACGGCCGCGTCCAAGTAGGCGAGGAATGGCCGGATCCCAGTTCGATTGTCGATGTCCGCGAACTGGGCGACGACGTCCGTGAACGCCGCTAGTCCCGCGGGCCGCTGTGTTGTCAGCGCCCGCGGTGTCGCGGACATCTCCACGTCCAATCCCAACGTGGCCACCACTCGGTGCACCAGATCCAGCAGCGGCTCACCGGCGTGCCGGCGCAGCTGCTGGAGTTCTTGAGCAAGCGCGGCGTAACGCTGGATCGCAGCAGCCGAGTAGGGGCCGTTGCCCGGATCCGCCAATGCCTCCGACAGCGCCACGACGTCGACCGGATCCACCCCGGCGACAGCATCGGCCAGCGGGTCGGACTCCCCGACCGACGCCGGATCGGAATCGTGTTCGTGGTCGCGGACGGAGCGGGCCAAGGCTGCCGCCCGGCGGCCGAGGAGAACCAGGTCTCGCGGGCCCACGCGCCATCGGGGGCCGCTGAGCAGCCGAACCAGGTCCGCGTTGGCGGTCGGTTCGTCGATGACGCGCAACGTCGCCACGACTTCGGCGACTTCGGGAAGGCTCAGCAGGCCACCCAGTCCCACAACTTCTACCGGAATCCCGGCAGCGGTGAAGGAGTCGAAGTAGGCGGCGAACTCGCTGCGTCGTCGAACCAGCACCGCTATGTCTCTTGGGTTCGCGCCGGAGGCGATCTCGCGAGAGACCTGCTTGGTCACCCAGTCCACTTCGTCGGCGTAGGACTCCAGCAGGGCGCAGCTGATGTCGCCTTGGTCGGCAGCGTCCGGACGAGGTGCCAACTTCAGCACGTCGTGGCGGGTGCGCAGTTGGCTGGACATCTCGTTGGCGAGGTCAAGGAGTCGTCCACCACTGCGGTTGTTCTGCGTGAGGTCGAAGCGCAGCGCGGGGCGGCCGTCAGAAGTCGGGAACTCCTGCTGGAACCGGCCGAGGTTGCGCACCGAGGCGCCGCGCCAGCCGTAGATGGCCTGACAGGGGTCGCCCACCGCCGTGACCGGGTGCCCGCCGCCGAACAGGCCCCGCATCAACTCCTTCTGTGTGACCGATGTGTCCTGGTACTCGTCCAGCAGAACGACTTCGTACTGCGCCGACTCGGCCCGCGCCACGTCCGGGTGGTCTCGCGCCAGCCGTGCCGCTGCTGCCATCTGGTCGCCGAAGTCCACCAGATCCCGAGCCTCCTTGGCCCTGCGGAGCTCGCCGACCAGTTGCAGCAATTCCAGCCGTCGGGCCGTAACAGTGCGCAGGTCGCGGATCTTTGCTGTCGTCTTGGCCAGGCCGTCGATCCGAGCAATCAAGTCACCGCACGCAGTCATGGCGTCCGCCGGCTCCACCAGGTGTTCGTTCAGTTCCGCGTCGAGGGCAAGCAGGTACGTAGTCGTCGTCGGCAGATGGGTCGACAAGTACTCGAACGGCCCCCGCGCCCGGCGCAGCACCCGCTCGGCCAGTTGGTAGCGACCCGCGTCGGTCAACAATCGGGCATGCGGCTCGATCCCGAGGCGGATGCCGTGGTCGCGTAGCAGTCGGGCCGCGTAAGAGTGGTAGGTGGCAACTGTCGGCAACCCTGTGCCGTCACCGTCGGCCGCGGGCCCAAGCAGTTCCAGCAGCGTCCGGACTCGCTCCGCCAACTCCCCGGCGGCTTTGTTGGTGAAGGTCAGCCCGAGCACTGCGCCGGCGTTCAATCGGCCGGAACCCACCAGCCACAGCACGCGGGCAGCCATCACCGTCGTCTTGCCGGACCCGGCACCGGCGATCACAACGGACGGCGTGACCGGCGCTGTCGCCGCCTGCAACTGCTCCTCGGTCATTCGGAACCCGCGACCCGACGGCAGACCCTCGGCTAGCAGGTCGGCTAGATCGTTCGGCGACCGAAGCTGTTTCATGTGATCACCTGCCGGCCTTCGTCCATGAGCGGGCAAACGGACTTGAAGGAGCAGATCCGGCAGTAATCGCTTGGCTTGGCGACGAAGGTCTCCGACTCCATCGCCGCGACCACCGATTCGATGAGCCCGTCCACCCAGGAACGTCCCAACTCGTCCGGCGTCAGTTCGGGCTGGGCCTGCACGGCGGGCAAATCCCGGCCCAACCGCAGGTGGACCAACTCCGCCGCCGTTCCCGCTGGTTCCTCCGGTAGCACGTCCGACAGGCCGTCGTGCTGTACCGCCCACTGGTAGGTGCCCAGTTGCACATGCTGCGGGATGTCGTCGTTTCGCGGCTTGTTACGACCCGTCTTCAGATCGGCGATCACGACCCGACCGTCGGCGTCGACGGAGACGCGGTCTGCGGCACCGCGAAGCACGACGGGGCGACCGCCGACTTCGAACTCGACCTGGAACTTGGCCTCTGCGGCTACGAGCCTGCGGCCGGCCGCTACCTCAGCGTGATGCCAGGCCAGGAATCGCGCCAGCGCCTGTCTGGCTTCGGTGCGCTCACGCTGGGACTGCCAGTGGGATCCGAAGGCCAAGGCGTCCCAGACGCGGTCCAGGACACCGTCAATCAGGTCGGCGTCCGACCCAGTTCCGCCTTCAGCTACGTCGGCGGCCACGGCGTGCACCAAGCGACCGAAACCCTGCGCTTCCGATGTTGCCGATTCGGCGTGAACCTCGTGGTCCAGGAACCAGCGCAGCCCGCAGTCCTCGACCGCCGACAGGGTCGACGCAGACAGCCGCAGTTGCGCGCCCTCGGGGTACATGGGCACCACCGACTCGCTGTAATCACGGACACCCCACCAGTTGTCGGGATCGGCGGTGGTAGCCAGCGCGCCCGCCCCTACCTCTTGCTGAGCCAATCGAGCCAGGCGCAATGCCGCGGCCTGGCGCAAGTCCGGATCGGCGCTGTCATCCACGACGACCGAGCGGAGCTCGGCGACCAACGCGGCAACGGTCAACTCCCGGCGCGCGTTGGCGTCTGCGCTCTTGATGTCGACGCCGAGTTCGGAGAGGAAGCGCGAGGGCCGGACGCCGTCATCCTCACGGGAGTCCACGGCGGTCACCACCAGGCGCCGCCGCGCCCGGGTCACCGCTACGTAGAACAACCGCCGTTCCTCCGCCAGCAAGGCCGCCACCGTGGGTGGTTCGCCTACACCGGACGAAGTCAGCCGGTGGGCATGCAGAAGGGGGGCGCGTATCCGGACATCCGGCCAGACCTCGGCCTGCACGTCCGCGATGACGACGACGTCCCACTCCAGGCCCTTCGACCGATGGGCGGTCAGTAGGCGAACCCCGCCACCGGAGATACCGCGCTCCTCGGTCGGACCGCCTGGTATCTCCTGTGCGACCAGGGCGTCGAGGAACACCAACGGCGAGCGGTGAACTCCGGTCTCACTGTCCCGGGCGGCGGCGTCGAAGAGTGCGACAACGGCATCCAGGTCCCGATGAGCGGCTCGGGCGTCCGGTCCGCCGCCCAATGCGGTCTCTTCCAACCGGCGTGACCACGCCGTCGCCGCCCACAGCGCCCAGAGCAGGTCATGAGCAGTTCCCCCCTCGTCAACCGCCTTGCGACCCAGCTCGAGCAGGTCGGCCAGACGCTGCGCCGGCCAAACCAATCCCTCCTCCATCGTTGAGATGTCCCGAGGGTCCAGCACCGCCTCCCGGATCAGCTCGTCTGACGGCCGCGGCAACCGCGAATCGACCAGGCGCTCCTCCTGGCGCAGGCGTCGGCCCAACCGCCGAACCGCCGTCGCATCCGCGCCGATGAGCGGGGAT
Organism: uncultured Actinomycetota bacterium; assembly: GCA_963753435.1. Taxonomy (GTDB): domain Bacteria; phylum Actinomycetota; class Actinomycetes; order CAVWCF01; family CAVWCF01; genus CAVWCF01. Next base: position 186,764 of record CAVWCF010000005.1, on the reverse strand, counting down.
ACCAGCACGGCCTGCACCGATTCCGGCGTGATCGAACCCGGATCAAGGACGAAGCGGGCAGCGGTCAGCAGGGGCGCGACCGCTGGCTCCGCCGCCAGCGGGACCTCGTCACCGGCCACCTCGACGGGCACCCCCGCGGCGCCCAGGATGCGCCGCGCAGTGGCAAGGGAGCGCACCCCGCTGCGGACCAGCACGGCCATCTGATCCCACGGCGTGCCGGCTTCGAGGTGTTCCCGCCGCAGCATGTCGGCGATCCCTGACCACTGCGCCGATGCGGACGGGTAGGTGCTGGCCTGCACCTGGCCGACGTCCACCCCGGGTCCAGGTTCCAGGTCCCGGTGCTGCCGCAGGAGATCGACGAGCCCGGCGCCGGCTGCTGGCAGGGCCCGAGCCACGGACCGCGAAGCGGCCAACAGGTTGGCGCCGAAGCGACGACACACCCCGAGGGTCAACGCATCGGCGGGATCGCCGTCAGCGGATCGGAACCGGTCACGGAACTGCAGCAACCCGGTCACGTCGGCTCCCCGAAACCCGTAGATGGACTGATCCGGATCCCCGACCACCACGAGATCGCGACCGTCGCCGGCCAGCGCTTGTAGTAGCCGCTCCTGACCCGGGTCGGTGTCCTGGTACTCGTCCACAACGACGAGTTCGTACGTGCCGCGCAAGTGCCGCCGCCCCGCCGAGGTGTCGGCGTACTGCGCCGCGCGGTGGACCATCTCGGGGTAGTCCAAGAGACCGCGCGCATCCAGAACGTCCAGGTACTCGGTGAAGAATTCCGCCGCGGCCCGCCAGATCTCCGTCTCCGCAGCACCAGCGCCCGGATCGCCCGGCTGCAGCTGCATGGGTGACAGACCCAAAGCGCGGACCCGCGATTGCCACGAGCGCAGCACCTGTGCAAACCCAACCGTCGTGAGGGCCGCCCGCAAGTGCTCCGGCCACACGACTGATCCTTCGCCGGCAAGGTTCCCGGCCAGCAGGTCCCGCAACATCGCGTCCTGGTCCGGACCGGTCAGGACACCCACGGCGTCGCCTTCGGCGGCGGCCAGTTGCCGCGACAGCCCGAATGCGAATCCGTGAAACGTCCACGCCAGGTGTCCCTGCGTGGTGATCCGCAGCCGGGTGCTGAGCCGTTCCCGCAGGTCGTACGCGGCCCTGCGGGAAAAGGTCAGAGCCAGAATGCGACTTGGGTCGGTTCCGGCTTCGACTCGGGCTGCCACCGCCTCGACGATCGTCGTGGTCTTGCCCGTACCCGGACCGGCCAAGACCACGAGCGGGCCGCACCCGGGTTTGGCGACGCGATCAACGACGGCTTGCTGCGATGCGTCCAGTTTCGGCACCGCCGGCAGCGCGGCGGGCGGCAGCAGGCGGAAGTCGGCGGCGACGGACACTCGGGTAACCAATCAGATGGGGCCGACATGGCGCCGCTGGTGCCGCGCCCGGAGCTCTCCACTCCGAGCCGCTGGCCCTGGCGAACTGCTCACCCGCCGACCCGATACCGGGACAGGTCCACGGTGGCACCGACCACCACCACACCCTCCTTGGCCAATCGCAGCGACTGTTCCACCGCCAACCCCGATGCCAACGTGCCGTCAGCGCGCAGCACACGCCACCAAGCCACCCCGGACCCATAACGAGACAGCGCGCTGCCCACCTGGCGCGGACCGCAACCGACCGCCGAACCGATGTCGCCATAGGTGCTGACCGACCCGGCCGGAATGGCATCCACCGCGTCCAGGACCTGCTCCACCCAGACCGGCGGACCGCCAGCAGCAACCGCGTCGGGCCCTGACGTGGGACTCCCGGCGGAGTCCGCAGCCGTGCCCATGTGGGCATTGTGGCCACGACCGGGACCGGTTGCGGGCTGATCCTCTGCCACGATTGCCCGGTGAGCGAGCAGATGGCGCCGACCGGCGCCTCGGTTAGCTGCGTGGTCGAGGAACCGGACCAGCCCGGGCAGGTGCATCGGCGGGTGGACCTGGCCCGCGCGGTCCTGGCCGGCATCGGCGTCGTTCTCGTCCTGCTCCTGGCCCGCTTCGCCACCTCAACATCTGAGGGCATCGACAGCGACGTGCAGGAGGCGGCGGGACTGCTGCCGACGCTGTTCCTGCCGGTTGCGGCCTTCATCACGACGCTGGCGGCGCTGGTGTTGCCGATCGTGCTCGCCGTCGACGCCGGGGTACGCCGTCAGTTCCGGGAGTTCGTGCACGGGCTCATTGCGTTCACCGTGACTGCAGTCATCGCGTTCGGCCTGGAGTGGTGGATCCAGAACGGCGCCACGGACGAGTTGCGCCGCTCGCTGGTGGGAACGGCGGACAGTGCGGCCGTGCCCGCGTTCCTGGCCGGCGGTATCGCCTTGTTCAGCGTGGTCGAAACCCGCTCGCGACCGCGAATCCGCGGACTCATTTGGATTGCGGTGGGCCTGGGTGTCATAGCCAACGTGCTGTCCGGAGCCACCGCGCTTTCCATGATCTTGACGCTGCTGCTGGGCCGCAGCGTGGGCATGGCCACCCGGTTCGCGCTTGGGACTCCGAATCTGCGCCCCACCGGAGAAGAGATCGCAGCAACGCTGGCTGGTGCCGGATTCCCACCAAGCCGGCTCGCGCTGGTCAGTGACGATCAGGTGCGCACCTACTCGGCGCTGACGCCGGGCGGGCCCCTGGATGTGCGGGTCTACGACCGGGACCGCGAAGGTGTCGGACTGCTGCCAGCCGCCTGGCGGGCGATTCGGGTGCGCGAGGCAATCCAGCGCCCAGTCCCCCGGACCATGCGCCAGGCAGTCGACCGCGCCAGCCTGATGTCGCTGGCCACCGAAAGGGCCGGGGTCAGCACACCCCGGCTCCTGGCTGCCCGCGAGGTCGATGACGACGCAATCGTCACCTTGCTGACACACGTGCAGGGCGTGCCGTTGAGCGAGACGACCGACGTCAGCGACGCCCAGCTGGACGCCATCTGGGACGAGCTGCGGCATGTTCGCGAAGCGGGATTGGCCCACGGGGAATTGGCCGCCCGCAACGTGCTGCTTGATGGCCGACACGTGAACCTGATCGGGTGGGACGCGGGCGAAGTGGCCAGCAGCCGGCTGCGGCGTGACGTTGACGTTGCGGAACTGCTGGTCACGTGCGGGCTACGGGTGGGCCCGGAGCGAGCCGTCGACTCGGCGATACGAGTCCTCGGCAAGGCGCCGGTTGTGCGGGCCACGGCCTTGCTGCAGCCGATCGCGCTGAGTTCGGCCAACCGTGCCGACCTCAAGGGTCGACGGGAACTGCTCGGTCAGTTGCGCGATCAGATCCGCGGCCAGGTGCCGTCGGCCGACGTGCCCGAAATCCAATTGGAGCGACTGTCGCCGCGCACAGTCTTCATCGCCGTCGCAGGCGCGCTGGGGGCGTACGTACTGCTGTCGCAGCTGGGCTCGGTGGACCTGGTCGAGGTCATCACCGCAGCCAACTGGGCCTGGGGCGGCGTGGCGCTGCTCTTCTCGCTAGTCACCTATCTGGCCGCAACCATGATCCTGATGGGCTTTGTCTCCGTGCCGCTGCGTTGGGGCCGGACGTTCCTGGCCCAGTTGGCCGCCTCCTTCACGTCCCTCGTTACCCCACCCGCCATCGGCGGGCTGGCCGTGAACGTGCGGTACGTCAATCGCGCCGGTGCGCCGGTTTCCGTCGCCTCGGCTCAGGTCGGCGTCGCCCAGGTGGGTCAGTTCGTCGTGCACCTGGCGCTGCTGGCTATCGCCATCGTCGTGACCGGGGTCAACACCGGCAGCGAACTGGTGCCCAGCGAGCGCGTTCTGTTCGTCGGCTTGATCCTGCTCGGGCTGACCATCTTCCTGTTCCTGCTGCCCCCAATCCGCCGACGGGTGGTCGGACTGGTTCAGCCTTTGCTGCAGCAGGTGATCCCAGCCCTGCTCGATGTCGCGCAGACCCCGAAGAAGCTGACGTTGGGCCTCGGGGGGAATCTGCTCCTGAATATCGCCTACATCCTTTGCCTCTACGCGTCGTTGCAGGCGTTCGGGGTGTCGGCACCGCTGTCAGCAGTTGCGGTGGTCTATCTCGCCGGCGCTGCGCTGGGTTCGGCCGCGCCGACTCCCGGCGGTCTCGGCGCTGTCGAGGCCGCACTGGTGGCCGGCTTGACGGCTGTTGGCATCCCGTCCGCGGTGAGTGTGCCCGGCGTACTGCTGTTCCGGTTGGTCACGTTCTGGCTGCCAGTGCCGCCGGGCTACCTGTCCTTGGGGTACCTGCAGCGCAAGGGCGCGCTGTGAACCGGCCCTGAACCCGAACCGTCAGTAAACCGGCTTGTGCGGCTCGATCTGGTTGACCCACGCGACTACCCCGCCGCCCACGTGGACAGCGTCGGCGAAGCCCGCGCCCTTGACCACTGCCAGCACCTCCGCGGACCGACCGCCGACCTTGCAGTGCAGGACGATGCGCTTGTCCTGCGGCAGCCCTTCCAACGCCGATCCGAGCAGGAAGTCGTTCTTGGGGATCAGGACCGAGCCGGGGATGGCGACGATGTCGTATTCGTTCGGCTCGCGAACGTCGATGAGCACGAAATCCTCGGCACCGGCGTCCCGGGCATCGAGCATCTCCTTGAGCTGCTTCACCGAGATCGTTGAGTCGATGACTGCGTCGGCCGCCTCCTCCGACAGCGCGCCACAGAAAGCCTCGTAGTCGATTAGTTCGGTCACCGTCGGGTTATTGCCACAAACGGCGCAGTTGGGGTCCTTGCGCACGTTCATCCGGCGATAGGCCATCTCCAGGCCGTCGTAGGTCATCAGCCGACCAACGAGTGGTTCGCCGATGCCGGTGAGCACCTTGATCGCCTCGGTCACCTGAATCGAACCGATGGACGCACACAACACACCGAGGACGCCGCCCTCGGCGCAGGACGGAACCATGCCCGGCGGCGGCGGCTCGGGGTAAAGGCACCGATAGCACGGCCCGTGCTCGGACCAGAAGACGCTGGCCTGTCCCTCGAATCGGTAGATAGAGCCCCAGACGTAGGGCTTGCCCAAAAGCACGCAGGCGTCGTTGACCAAGTATCGGGTGGCGAAGTTGTCAGTGCCGTCGACGATCAGGTCGTACTGCCCGAACAGTTCCAGCACGTTGTCGGTGTCGAGTCTTGTCTCGTGTACTTCGACGTTGACGTAGGGGTTGATCTCCTTGACGGAGTCGCGCGCGCTCTCGGCCTTGGACCGGCCCACGTCGGACTGGCCGTGAATGATTTGCCGCTGCAGGTTGGACTCGTCCACGACGTCGAACTCGACGATCCCCAGGGTCCCCACGCCAGCAGCCGCCAGGTACATCAGCGCCGGGCTGCCCAGACCCCCGGCGCCCACACACAGGACGCGCGCGTTCTTCAGCCGCTTCTGCCCGTCCATCCCGACATCCGGGATGATCAAGTGACGGCTGTAGCGGCGGACCTCGTCTACGGACAGGTCAGCGGCCGGGTCGACCAATGGCGGCAAAGACACGTCTTGCTCCTGTGAGTGTTCCGGGTGCTAAGCGCATAACGGTCTCAGACCGCCGCGCATTCCTGGCGCGAGGGTGTCGACGTCAACCGACCAGTTCCGCGGCCAACCCGGGCAACTCCTGGGCAACCAGCTCGCGCAAGGCCGGCCAATCCCGCCAACGCTCAGCCCGCGGGTTGGACCGCTGCGCCGGCAGCATCGCCCACGGCCACCAGGCCGCCCGCGCCAGGAGCCGCCAGGCCCGGACTCGGGCCACCAGGGCGTCCCCGTGACGGCCTGACGGCGAGTAGGCGTGGACTAGATCGGCCGCGAGGGCGCCGGCATCGGAGGTCGGGTCGGCGGAGTCCAGGAGGGCGGCCAGGTCGAACCAGGGTTCGGCCCGGACGGCGTACTCCAGGTCGATCACGTGCACTCGTTCGCCGTCGTCGACGAAGTTGTCCGTAACGGCGTCGCCGTGCGCGGCCACTTCCGGTGCTGCAGTTTCCGCCAGTGCGCGGGCTATCGGGCTGAGGTCGGACACGACCTGGGCGTATCCGGCAGGTTCGGAGATCCCGGCGTCCGCCAATTCGCGGCGGTACGCCCCGGTCCAACCGGCCAGGTCGAGTCGGGGCGCCGGCGGAGTGGCGGTGTGCAAGCGGCCCAACGCAGCGCAAAGCCGGTGGCGCACCTCCGCGTCGCGCAGGTCCGCGGGGGTGAGCGCTCGGCCGGGCTGGTGGGCGATCAGCAGGCCCATGTTCGACTCCGCCAGCAACAGCGGCCCTGCGTGCACTGCAGCCGCGGCGCGCACCGCGGCCGCCTCGGCTGCCAGCGACGGCGCCGGGCCCGGGCGCGGTAGCCGCAGTACCGCGTCGATACCGGTCGCTCGAACCAGAAAAGACCGCCGTGCGGTCCCACCAGGAAGCGGCGTGACCGTCGCCGTGGCCAAACTCGGGGTCAGGTTCGACCATTCCGTAAGGAGTCGGCGGATCTCCGTTTCCGACGTCGACACCGGCGCTCAGTCAGCCAAAGCCAGATGCCGCTGTAGGAGTCCGGCGACCAGCCGTGGACGCTCCATCTGCGCCACGTGTCCGGTTCCGGAGAGCACACGGACTGTTGCGTTCGGGAACGTCGCATACGCCCGTTGAGCTTGCCGGGGATCGACGATTCGGTCGTGGCGGGAGTAGACGAGCAGTGTCGGGACGTCGATGCGGGCCGCCCGGCGCCAAAGGGAGTTCGGCCCGGTCTCCAAGTAGGCAGCGACAATCCCCCGGGTCGCGCTGACCAGCACGTCCTCCGCGTACGGCAGCTTGGCCCGGCGGCGAAACTCCGCAGCGGCGGCGGCCCGTTCGCCCGGAGTAGCCGTCGTCGGATCGCCGTAGAGCATCTGCAGCATCGCGGTAACCCGGCGATCGGCATCCATCTGCAAGACCGCTCGGGCCAGCCGTGGCCCCAGCACCGGCAGGGCCACCGACCCGACCTGCGCCCGCATTACGCCCGGGCGCCGATCAGGAAGAGCCGGCGACAGCAGCGTCAGCGATCGCACCAGGTCCGGATGCTGCTCAGCCATTACGACGGCGACCGCCCCACCCATGGAGTTGCCGACCAGGTGTACGGCACGACCGGGGACAAGTCGCTGCAGCAAGGCTGCGATCGCGCGCGCCGCACCGGCGGGCGTGTAGTCACCGTCATCGGGGGGCGGGCTGTAGCCGAAGCCGGGCAGGTCGGGTGCGATCTGGTCGCGGTCCCCCATCGACCGCATCAGGGCCGTGAAGTTGAGTGCGGACCCGCCCAGGCCGTGCACGTACAGAACCGGTGAATCGGATGCGCCGACGGAGAGCCGCCGAACGTTCAGCGTCCATCCATCCAGTTCCACCCGCTCCCCCGGCACTGGCTCCCAGGCTGGATCCACCGGTGAGTCGATCGAAGCGGCTCGGTCCGATTCGCCACCGGCCGCGGTCACAACAGCACGGTTGGCACGAGCACGGTTCGCAGAATCGGCACGGTTCACAAAAGCACAGTGTCCATGCGGCGGTTCACTGCCGCCAGCACGGCCCTTACCGCCGCCTGCCGGGCGTCGTCGCGAACTCGCGCTGCTCCGACTAGTGCGACCTGACTGCCCTCGGTGAGCATGACGACGTCGACCAGCACGTAGCGAGCCGCACCGGAAACCGACTCCAGCACCTGCTCCAGCCCGACGCGCACCGGGCCAAGCCGGCCGAGGGCCTCACACGTGGCTTCCGCGGCGGCGCGCAGCACCCCCGACGGAGTCGCGGGGCAAGTCGCGGCCCCAGTCGCGGGGCCACCGGGACCACTGAGGACCACCTCCGCGGTCACGTCCAGGCCGGTGGTCGTCACCCCGAAGCGGTCAATCCGGATCCGCGCCGAAGGCGCGGGCTCCGGCGCCGGAGCGGGCGCCGGCATCTGGTCGCGTACTAGCCGCAGGCGCGAACCGGACTCCGGCCGCGCGTGGCGGCCGCGCGACGGAGCTGCCGCGCTCGCCGCGCGTACCCCGGCGGCGTCGACGGACAGGTCGAAATCTCGACTGAGCACCTGGGCCACGGCGGCGGCGACGGTGGCCTCATCGGCGTCCGGTCCAAGGGTCAGGCGCAGGATGCCCGGGCCGCCGGGGGCAGCAGTGTCGGGGTGAACCTCCGCCCCGGCCACCCCCGGGACCGCCCCAAGGCAGCCTCGATGGCTGCCGGGTCTGGACCGGTCATAGTGGCGATTGTGACGAATGGGGCGGCCGTGATGCCATGCCGCGGCTGTAATTCACCCGAACGGCCGCTTCAGTTGCCGGAACTGTGCGCGGGGCCGCCCCCGCCTCAGGTCCCGGTCGCTTCCTGCGCGGCTTCCGCGCGCGCTCGGCGGGCCGCTTCGATGCTGGCCTGCAGCGTCGCCATCAAGTCGACCACCGTGCCCGAACCCTCCTGCTCCGGAGCGGGGACGATCTCGTCACCGGCGATCTTGGCTTCGATCACCTGCTGCAGCGCTTCGCGGTAGGCGTCGGTGTGTTCGTCCGGGTCGAAGTCGCCAGCAAGGGTGGCGACCAGGGCATCGGCCATTGCCGTCTCCGCCTCGGTCAACTCCGCTTCGGTCTGCAGCACGTCGAACTGCGGGGTTCGGATCTCATCCGGCCACAACATCGTCTCCAGGACGAGCACGTCGTCGCGTGCCCGCAGGCAACCGAGCGCCTCGCGCTGCCGCAGCGCCACCTTGACCAGCGCCACCAGCCCCGACCTCCGCAGCGCGTCGCGGAGCAGTAGGTACGGCTTCACGCTGAGTTCGTCGGGCTCAAGGAAATAGGACTTGTTGAACAGGATCGGGTCGACCTGCTCCAGCGGGACGAACTGCTGCACCGACATCTGTTTGCTGCTACTCAGCGGCAGCCCGGCGAAGTCGGAGTCGTCAAGGATCACCATCTCGCCGGTAGGCAGGTCGTAGCCCTTGGCGACATCGGCGTACGACACCTCCGCACCGTCGATGCTGCACACGCGCTTGTAGCGGATGCGACCACCGTCATCACGGTGCACCTGGTGAAACTGGATGTCCTTCTCTTGCGTGGCCGAGTACAGCCGAACGGGAATGGTGACCATGCCGAAGCCGACTGCGCCTTTCCAGACCGTGCGCATGCCATCCTCCTGACGGTTGGCCTCAATGGTGGCACTGACCGAACGGAGCGCCAGTGGATGCAGTCACCGTAGATGTCGCCGGCAGGCGGCTGCGGCTGACGAACCTGGACAAGGTGCTGTATCCACAAACCGGCTTCACCAAGGCCGAGGTTATCGACTACTACACGCGGATCGCCCCGGCGATGCTGCCGCACCTTGAGCGTCGTCCGCTGACGCTGACTCGGTGGCCCGATGGCGTCGAAGCGGATCCCTTCTTCACCAAGAACGTGCCACCGCATGCACCGGACTGGCTGCGCCGCGAGATCGTTCCCACCGGTTCGGAGTCCGGTTCGACCGTCGAGGCCGGACTGGTCGACGACGTGGCCGGGTTGGTGTTCTTGGCGAACCTGGCCGCACTGGAAATCCACGTACCCCAGTGGCGGGTTGATGCCGGCGGCGCGCAACTACCGGATCGACTGGTTGTTGACCTGGACCCTGGCCCGCCGGCGGACGTGGTGCAGTGCTGCGAGGTGGCACTGCTCGCCCGTGAACTCCTTGTCGCTGACGGGCTACACCCCGCAGTCAAGACATCCGGAGGCAAGGGTCTGCAATTGCTCGCACCCGTTCGGTCCAGCGCTGCGGACGACACCTCCAAGTACGCCCGACGCCTCGCGGCGAAGTTGGCACTGGCACTACCTGATCTCGTCGTCGATCGAATGGATCGTGACCTGCGCAAGGGCCGCGTCTTCGTCGACTGGAGCCAGAACCATGTCGCCAAGAACACGATCGCGCCGTATTCGCTGCGCGGTGCCGCCGCGCCCACTGTTTCGACGCCCATCACTTGGCGGGAGGTGGCTGCCTGCCGGGAGGCAGCGGAGCTTCGATTCGGACCGCACCAGGTACTGGCCAGGGTGGCTTCGGACGGAGATCTACTGGATTGGACTCGGGCCACCGAAGGCGGCGGTCCCGCAGCACCAGAGTTGCCAAGGCCCAACTAACCGCCGCCCAGGGCTACGGTGGGGGTATGGCCGATGAGGACGTTCGCGAAGACGAGATCGACGAGTTGACCGAGACCGAGGAACTGGTTGAGACCGACTCCGAGGTCCCCGTCGCCGATGCCGAGGAGCAGCATCGCGCTACGACCCCCGAACACGGCCGGTCCCGCAGCCATCTCGGCGACTTGGAAGCCAACCCGGCCGATGCGCAGGAGCAGGACCTGATCGTTGAGGGTGACGAGGACGAGTACCGGTAGATCCGGCGCCTACCCAATGACGGGGGTTACCGGCGGGTAGCCTTCGCCCATGATCGCGTGCGGGCCGTCGGCATGACCCTGGCCGACTCGACCGCGCCCCGGGTACGGCTACCCCGGGAGGAGCGGCGCGCACAACTGCTAAGCGCGGCCCGGCAGGTATTCGTGGCGGAGGGCTATCACGCCGCGTCCATGGACGACATCGCAACAGCCGCCGGAGTCAGCAAGCCAGTCCTCTACCAGCACTTCCCCGGCAAGCGGGAGCTCTACCTGGCCCTGCTGGAGGACGGAGCCGAAGGTCTCGTCAACACCGTGCGCCAGGGGTTGGCCTCCACAACGGAGAACAAACAGCGGGTGCCGGCAACCATCGGTGCGTTCTTCGACTTCATCGACGATCAGGACGGCGCTTTCCGGCTGGTGTTCGAGTCGGACCTGACCAATGAGCCACTTGTCCGCGATCGGGTCGACGCGGCGCTGACCGAGTGCGCGGAACTGATCAGCAAGGCGTTCGCTGAGGACGCCGGCCTCGGCGACGAAGAAGCACACCTCTTGGCCGTGGCCGTCACCGGCATGGCACAGGTGAGTGCTCGCTACTGGCTCGGCCGCGAGGATCGGCTGCCCCGCGATACCGCAGTCGCACTGATCTCCCGGCTCGCGTGGCGCGGCATCCGCGGCTTCCCGCAGCAGCCCTGATCACCCCACGGCTAAGCCCCCAACTGCCGCCTAGCCGGCCCCGAAGTTACGCCGCCAGCGAGCAGGCGCGGCGACAACAACGCCCGCCGGTTAGGTTTGCCCCAATCGGAGAAGGAGTCCACGTGGAGGTCAAAGTCGGAGTCGAGGGCACCCCTCGGGACCTGGTTGTCGACACCGATGCGTCGGCGGATGAGGTGATGGAGGCACTGCGCGAATCGGTCAGCACCGGAGGCGTCTTCGTGCTCACCGACGCCAAGGGCCGACAGATCGCGGTCCCCGCGGCCAAGGTCGCCTTCGTCGAAATGGGCGAGGCTGCGCAACGCCGTGTTGGTTTCGCCACTGCCTGACGGCGATTAGCGGGTGGTCAGCGCGCGGCCCAGGCGGATCGCACCATCTCCTGCAGATCGCGCTCCGCCCGCCAACCCAGCGTCGCCTGAGCCGCCGTGGGATCGGCCACGATCCTGTCGGGATCGCCAGCCCTGCGCGGGCCCTCGGTGGCAGAGAGGGCCAGCCCGGACTCAGCGATCAACGCATCAAGAACCTGCCTCACCGAGTAGCCCTCCCCGCGACCCAAGTTCAAGGCTCCGGGCAGTTCACGGCCCTCTACGAGCGCAGTAGCAGCGGCCAAATGCGCTTCGGCAACGTCCGAAACATGGATGTAGTCACGAACACAGGTTCCATCCGGCGTGTCGTAGTCCGTGCCGTGGATGCTCGGCGCCTCGCCGCGGACCAGCGCAGCGATCGCCAGCGGGAACAAGTTGTGTGGGGAGACATCCCGGACTCCGGATAGACCACTGCCCACAACGTTGAAATACCGCAAGGCGACGTGAGCCATCGGAGTTGCAGAACCGGATAGCGCTAGCGCCCTCGAAACGTCGCGCGTCAGCCACTCCCCGATGAGCTTGGTTTCTCCATAGGGGGACTCGGGCCTGAGCGGTGCAGCCTCGATCACCGTGTCAACGGCGCCCGATCCGTAGACGGACGCGGACGAGGAGAACACGAAATTCCGGATCCCGACTGCCTCGCATGCCGCAAGCAGCGAACGCGTCCCCTCGACGTTGATCTGATAGGTCCGCAAGGGCTCACGCACGGATACCCCGGCGTACTTGGTGGCGGCCAGGTGGATTACTCCGGACTCCGGGCCAGTCGCTGTCGACAGCGCCGTGAGAACGGCCTGGTTGTCCAGGATGGAACCTCGTACGAAGTCTGCCGATTGCGGGACGAATACCTCGTGACCGCTGGACAGGTCATCGAGTACGACCACGCGGTGCCCTGCGTCCAGCAGCGCCGCAGCAACATGAGATCCGATGTACCCGGCACCGCCGGTCACCACCCATGCCATAGGCGGAACCTACGCGGACAGGCCCAGCGCCTTCATCCTGGCCGCGTGCCTTTCGGTCAGCTCGCCGAACATCTTCGTCAGCGCGGCCAGGTCCATCCCGGATCCATCGCCACCGCCGCCAACCAGCAGATCGGCCAATGCGTCGCGCTCTACCGCTACCCGCTGGGCCTGGCTGAGCATCTCCCCAACCAGTCGACGGCCCCAGAGCGCGAGCCGACCGGCGACCGCCGGGTCCTTCGCGATTGCCGCCCGCACCCGGTCGACGGCGAAGTCGGCGTGGCCGGTGTCGGCACACACCTCCAGAACCAGGTCGCGGGTCCGCGGGTCCAGGTACTCCGCGACCGCGCGGTAGAAGTCGGTGCCGATCCCGTCGCCCACGTACGCCTTGACGACGCTCTCCAACCAGCCGCTGGGGGCGGTGGACTCGTGAAAGGAATCGAAGGTGCTGACGAACGGCTCCATCGCCGCAAACGGGTCCACGCCCAGCTCGCGCAGGCGTTCGATCAACTGCTCGTGGTGGTGGAACTCAGCGGTGGCCATCGCTGACAACGCCGAGCGGTCGGCCAACGTGGGCGCCAACTCCGCATCCCGCGCAAGGCGGTCGAATGCGCTCAACTCGCCGTAGGCGAGCACACCGAGCAGGTCGACGACCGCGTCAGTCCGGTCCGGCTGGGGAGCGTTCATTGGCCGAATCGTAGAGGTCGAGACCGGAGTGTCAGCCGGACGAGCCGCCGAAACAAGAACCGCGGCAGGCGCCTCGGGCCAAGGAATCGAGGTATGACCGGTAGGCTGTCGTCACCCCATCCGGGGTGGAACACGGAATTGTCGCGAGTCCTCGTGTGACCCGCGCGGCTGTTATTGCATCAGTTGCGCCGGAGTCCGGGCGCACTCGCGCCTGAACGAAGGCACCAATTGTCCAGTTTCAGTGAACTCGGAGTCCTGCCCGCAACCGTTGAGGCGCTCACCGAGAAGGGCATCACCACACCCTTCCCAATCCAAGAGCAGACCATCCCGCTCGGCCTCGCCGGCACCGACGTAATCGGCCAGGCAAAGACCGGCACCGGAAAGACCCTGGCGTTCGGTGTCCCGATTCTGCAGCGGATCGTCGCGCCGTCGGATCCCGACCACGACAGCATGGGTGCGGCCACCGGCAAGCCTCAGGCGCTGGTGGTCTGCCCCACCCGCGAGTTGGCGATGCAGGTAGCCGAAGACATCGCCGAGGCCGGCGCCAAGCGCTTCGTCCGCGTCACCACCGTGTACGGCGGGCGGGCCTACGAGCCGCAGGTCAAGGCGCTGACAACCGGTGTCGAGGTCGTCGTCGGCACGCCAGGGCGACTGCTCGATCTGTGCGCCCAAGGCCACCTGGATCTGTCGCACATCCGAGTGCTGGTGCTGGATGAGGCCGACGAGATGCTCGACCTGGGCTTCCTGCCCGACGTGGAGAAGCTGATCTCCCAGACTCCGCTGACCCGGCAGACGCTGCTCTTCAGCGCCACCATGCCGTCGCAGGTACTCGGCCTGGCGCGGCATTACCTGACCAAGCCGGTGCACATCCGCGCGCACGACCCCGCCGACTACGGCGCCACGGTCAAGACCACCGAGCAGCACGCTTTCCGCGCCCACGCGATGGACAAGATCGAGATGCTTGCGCGGATCCTGCAGGCGGACGGACGAGGCCTGACCATCGTCTTCTGCCGAACCAAGCGAACATGCGACAAGGTCGCCCAGGAGTTGGAGGACCGTGGATTCGCCGCGGCCGCAGTCCACGGTGACCTGGGCCAGGGTTCACGCGAGCGGGCGTTGCGTGCCTTCCGCAGCGGCAAGATCGACGTGCTGGTCGCCACCGACGTTGCCGCCCGTGGCCTGGACGTCGACGACGTGACCCACGTGATCAACTACCAGTGCCCCGACGACGACGCCACCTACGTGCACCGCATCGGCCGCACCGGCCGAGCCGGCAAGTCCGGAATCGCAGTCACCTTCATCGACTGGGATGACGTGCCCAAGTGGAACCTCATCAACAAGGCGCTGGAGCTGGAACTGGCCGATCCGCCGGAGATGTACTCCAACTCGCCGGAGTTGTATGCGGCGCTACGTATCCCGGAGGGCGCCAAGGGCAAGCTGCCCCGCGACCGCCGGGTGCGCGAGGGACTGGCTGCGGAAACCCTTGAGGACGTCGGGGAAACCGGCAAGAAGACCGGCAAGTCCGCCGAAACCCGCAAATCCAGCGGGTCCGGGGGCTCGCGCAAGAAGGGCGAACACCGTCACCACGAGAGCGGTCACGGCAGCGGGCCGAACCGATCCCGGCAGCGTTCCAGCCACCGTGGTAGCGAAGAGGCCGCGGGCGCATCCAGTTCGACCGGGAGCGAACCCAAGTCCGAGGCCGGTCAGCCCCGCCGACGGCGCCGACGTCGTCGCTCCGGCGGCAGCCAGGGTGGCACGCAGGCCGACTAGGCCAGCGCTACGACAGCGGTCCCTGGGGACGCCCATTCGTACACGGCTCGGGCATGGTCTTCGGCCAGCCCGATGCATCCACCGCCGGCTACCGCTGAGTGAAACCCCTCGCCGCTGACGCCCACTCGCACCAACCAAGAGACCTCACCGGCCGCCCCGATCCGGGCTGCCGGTGCGGAGGAAATCACGGTGCTGGTGCCGCCGGGCAGGCAATCGGGAGTTCCCGAGGCCGGCAGGTCAGCGGCCACGGACCCGTCTGCGTTAACCAGCCAGACGTGATCAGCGGACGCCGCGACCACGATCCGTCGCCCCGCCCCGGAGTCTTCCGGCAGCGGTGCGCCGCTGGACTGGACCTCGGCGGCGACCGGACTGACGTGCAGCGCCGCAGGGCTGACACCCAGATTGCGCTGAGCGGTCGGGACCACCTCGTCCCAGGTCGGCATCCCGCTGTCGGCCGAGGCCACGGTTCGGCCGAGCCCGCCGAGGGCGATGCCGCCGACGAAGGCCAAGAGCAACGCGATCGGGATAAGCGCCCGGGCTGGAACAGCCAGTGCCAAGAACGACAAGCCAAGCCTCCTGGGGAAGCGGGCCGGTCGGCCCGAGGAGCGTGGCACAGGTTCTCGGTCGCGGTGCAGTTGATCAAGCACCGACGCAGGCGTGTCCGCAGTCCTTGACCAGACCGTGACCGGCGTCCGGACACGTGTTCGAAGCGGCTCTGTTCGCAGCCAGCGTCGGGGACGTCAGATGTGCACGGACAGGCTTACCCAGGTCCGGCTGCGGCACGCCGGGCACTTCATCCAACTGGCCGCGCCCCGCTTGATGACAGGCAGGTGCAGCGACGGGATCAACAGGCCGATCGCCGACAGCGGATCGACCGCGGACGTCACGCCGCACTCGGAGCAACTGATGTCCAGCCGCGGTCCAGCGCCGTTGCGGACCTGGTCCCCCTGGGCGCGATTGACCGAGTAGAGGGCCTGCTTGCCGGCGGGGTCGGAACGGCGGGTGGACACCTCATCGGTGGTCTGCGCCCACGCGTCGCGTTTGCGCAATCGGTCGAAGCTCTGCTTGCTGCTCATTCGCCCACGACCAAACGGGGACGAATTCCCGCGCGAATCGCCAGCGCGGCGGCATGCTCTCGATAGGCGTGCGCGCCGGGCGTGCCCTTGGCGGTACTCAGCACCGACCGGCCCACCGCCGGGGCCTCGGCAAAGCGGATGCTGCGCGCGATGGGCGGCATCAAGACCGCCACGTTGTATCGCTCGGAAACATCGCCCAACACCGCGTTGGCGTGCGTGGTTCGGCTGTCGAACATCGTCGGCAGCACCCCGTGCAGGTCCAACCCGGGGTTGAGGACCCGGCGCACCTCGCCGATGGTGTCCAGCAACTGCCCGACACCGCGATGGCTCAACGTCTCGCACTGCAACGGCACGATCACCTCATCGGCCGCGGCCAGCGCGTTCAGGGTGAGCACCCCCAGCGACGGTGAACAGTCCAGGAGGATGACGTCGTAGGAGTCCGACAACTCCGCCAGCTCCTGCTTCAGCACCAACTCGCGACCGGCTCGGGTGTTGAGCATGACCTCGGTACCTGCGAGATCGATCGTGGCCGGCAAGAGGTCTGGTCCGTCCTGAGTCGACACGATCGGCAGCCGAATGCCAACCCGCCCGAGCAGCACATCGTGGACTGAAAGCGGAATGTCATCAGGGTCGATACCCAGCGAGAACGTCAAACAGGCCTGTGGATCCAGGTCCACCAACAGCACACGGACGCCGGACTCCGACAGCGCAGCGCCGATAGACGCGACCGTGGTGGTCTTGGCCACGCCGCCCTTCTGATTGGCGACGGCGACTATGTGAGACACGAGCACTCCGAAGCGTCGAACGTCATTACGGCGATGGTGCAAGGGGAAGGGGCGGCGCGTGAGGAAGTAGGGCTGACCCTAGCCTCTGCCAGGTGCCAGCAACAGACCCCGCGGCAGGCGCGAGCCGCACCTCCGCGACTGCTATTCGCCTCACGACCCGACGTGGCCAACTCGCCGCACTGACGGCCGAGCCGGTTCCTGCTGGCCAAGCCGACCCGGACTCCGCCGTTCTGCTGGTCCCCGGACTGACCGGGGGCAAGGAGGACTTCGCGCCGGTGCTGCCCACGCTGGCTGCTGCTGGATGGCGCGCTGTCGCGATCGACCTGTTCGGGCAACAGGAGTCAGATGGCACCGACGACCCCGCCGACTACACCCTCGCGGCGTTGGCGGCCGACCTCACGGATGTGATCGCGACACTGCCGCAGCCAATTCACCTGGTGGGCCACTCCTTCGGCGGCCTCGTGGCCAAGGAGGCCGTGACCAGCAGGCTCGGCGCGGATCCGCCAGTGGCGTCCCTGACCCTGCTGGACTCCGGTCCGAGCGCGCTGCCGCCGGGCCGGCGCCGCGACCTGACCCAGGCGTTGGCGGACTCGGCGATGAGCCTTACGCCGCAGCAGTCGTGGGAGTTGGTGGTCGAAGTCCGCAAGGCAGAGGGCACCTGGCCGCCGCCGGATTCTCAGACTGCGGCGTTTCAGCGCCGGCGCTGGTTGACGACCCGTGCCGCTCATCACGCCGGTTGCGCTCAGGCGTTGCTGGCCGCCCCCGACCGAACGGAATCGTTGCTGGCCACTGGGATCCCGCTCGCAGTGATCCACGGAGTGGACGAGGACGCCTGGCCAGCGCCGGTGCAGGCCGAGATGGCCGCCCGGCTAGGCGTCGTGGCCGTGTCGGTGCCAGACGCCGGTCACTCCCCTGCCGCGGAGAACCCGACCGCGACCGCCACAGCGCTGCTTGCCTTCCTGCACTCGGTGGCCAAGCCCTAGCCGCTGAACTCGGCTCTCAGCCGTGGACGCAGGCAACTAGTCCGCGAGACCAGCCCACGAAACCGGTCGGTCCGGAACCGCCCGCCGACCCTCGGCGCAGTGGGCGTAGAAGTCGCACCATCCGCACATCGGGCCGGGGTTTGGCGGAAACCCATCCGTCGAGTCGACGCTGGCGGCAGCGGCCTCCGCGGCGAGGTCCACCAGGCGGTCCCGATGCCGTGTCAGCGACTGTGCGGAGTGCGTCGCCGTCGCAACCGTTCCCGTCGGTACGTGGTGCAACTCCACGCGGACCCCGGGACAGCGAAGGGTCTCCCGTGCTGCCACCAGGTACAGCGCCAGCGCGGGGCTGGACCTGGCCTCGGCGTCCGTCGGCGGCTTGCGCCCGGTCTTGTAGTCCACGATCACCAACTCGTCGTCGCGCAGATCAATGCGGTCCACGCGGCCGCTGTAGACGGCGCGATCGTCTTTGCACGAAACGGTCCGCTCCAACGCCAGGGGCCGCAACTCCGGTTCCTGGGTGGCCAGGTAGCCCCGGGTCCATTGGGTTGCGCGCCCGCGGTGCTGCTCGCTCTGCTCGGAGTCCCGGAAGCCGACGTCACTCCAGGCAGCAGCGATGAACTGCTCGATCTGGTCGGGGTTGCGATCCGCCGGTTCCTGTTCGTAGTAGTGCAGCAGCGCGTTGTGCACCGCCGCCCCGACCGTTTGGTGCGCCCAGCCCGGCCCGGGAGCCGGAGCCGGCCGGTCGACATAGCGGAACCGGTACTTGCGCGGACAGGTCAACCAAGCGTCCGTAGCGGCCGGCGTCACCTTCAGTAGCCGCTTGGGCATCCCAGGCAGCATCGTCGGATCCGACCGCTGTGCGGTCCCGTCCGATCCAGACCCCGGCTCTTGCAGACTCATCAGTCAGCGGCCCCGACACCTGGCGCCCGCGGATCCCGGAAAGCAGCAGCGGCGTCCGGCGGCGATCCGTAGCCAAGCAGTGGGGCGCCGGAGATCTGGTCCAAGAGCGCAGCCAGTTGCCCCGGGTCAGTGGTGTTGGCACCGAGCGCCAAACCTTCCTTATGCGCACCGTGGAAGTCGCTGCTGCCAGTCGTCAACAAGCCCAGGCGTTCGGCGAGAACGTGCAGCCGGGCCCGGTCGGCTTCGTCGTGGTCGGGATGGTCCACTTCCAGACCGAGGAGACCGGCGTCGGCCAGGCCAACGATCTCGTCCTCGCTAAGTTGCGGGCCGCGCTTGGCACGTGCGTGGGCCAGTACCGGTACCCCGCCCGCGGCGCGGACTGCGCCGACCGCCGCGGTCGCGTCGAGCGTCAGATGACCGGCGTAGTACGGCGCGTCATCGGCCAGGAACCGGTTGAAGGCATCCGCAATGTCGGCCGCTGCGCCGTTGGCCACCAGGACCGCAGCCAAATGGGGGCGACCGATGCTGGCGTTGGCGCCGGCTGCTGCGGCGACCTCGTCCCAGGTGATCGGGAGGCCAGCGGCACGCATCCGGTCGACGATCCGATGCGCTCGCGGGATCCGGTCGTTGCGGACCGCCGCCACGTGTTCGGCCAACCAGGGGTCAAGAGGATCGGCGCCGTAGGCGAGCAGATGCAGCCGGACGCCTGCGCCGGATGCGCACGACAACTCCGCCCCGGGCAGCAACCGCACCCCGGCCTGCCGTGCGGCCTCGTCAGCTGCCGCGATGCCGCCGTAGCCGTCGTGGTCGGTCAGGGCGATCAGGTCCAGCCCCGCGGCGGCAGCAAGCGCCGGCAGTTCGCCGGGCGGCGTGGTGCCGTCTGACGCCGTGGAGTGCGTGTGCAGGTCCGCGCGCATGCCGCGAGCCTAGGTCGGGGGTGGGACTTGAGCCGCTGCGAGCACCTAGTCCGCGAGGCGCGGTGAGATGGCTCCCACCGGAAGATCGAAGTCCGTACCGCGCAAGTCCATCAACTGCAGATGGTCGTGCAGGAGCAGCCCGGACGTTTGCGGCCAGCTGATCGCCCATAGCCATCGCGCGTCGGCTTCGCCGACATAGACCGAGCGTTCCTGGGGCCCGTCCACCTCCCACATCGCACACTCGTGTCCATCGATGGCGACCTTCGTGGCCGCTGGGCGGTCCGCGAGGCCGGCCCCCGGGTCCAGGCCGGCGACACCGGCCAGGCGCGCACCCCAGCCCACTCCCGGTTCCTCCGATACCAGCAGCAGATCCGCCGCCCCGCCCAAAGGAGCCGGACCACTGGCGGCCAGGACTGCGGCGTGCGCCGCCTCGCGAGAATCACCGGCCAGCCGAATGCCAGTTATCAACCAGCCGGGCGGAAGCGGCCATGGGGCCCACACCGGAACGCCACTGTCGCCGACGGCGGCCCAGAGCGCTTCGGGGGTCTGGTGCGCCGGCGCTCGGACTGGAACCACGGCACCGTGCTCGACGCACTGGTATTCGTTGGACCAGACCCCCGGTGCGGCGAGTTCCGCGCCGCACCGCGGGCATGTCATTCGATGATCAGCCACGGCCCGACCGTGCTACCCGTTGGCGTCAGCGTCAAGCCAACTGCGCACCGAAACTCCAGTTCTATGCGATCAGCGGTTCACCGATGCGTAGTCCTCGAGGAGGCGGCGCGCGATGATCATTCGCTGGATGTCGGCCGTGCCCTCACCGATCATCAGCATCGGTGCTTCACGGTAGAGCCGTTCGATCTCGTACTCCTTGGCGTACCCGTACCCGCCGTGAATACGGAAGGAGTCCTCCACGACCTCTTTGCAGTACTCACTGGCCAGGTACTTCGCCATGCCGGCTTCGAGGTCGTTGCGAGCGCCGGTGTCCTTAAGGCGGGCCGCCATCACCATCATCTGGTGCGCGGCTTCGACCTTGGTCGCCATGTCCGCCAGGCGGAACGCGACCGCCTGGTGCTCGGCGATCTGCTTGCCGAAGGTCTCCCGTTGCTGGGAGTACTCGATTCCCAGCTCGAACGCCCGCATGGCGACGCCGCAGGCGCGGGCAGCGACGTTTACGCGGCCGACCTCGACACCGTCCATCATTTGGTAGAAGCCCCGGCCCGGCTCGCCACCTAGCAATCGGTCGGAGCCGACGCGGAAGCCGTCCATCACCATCTCGGTGGTGTCGACGCCCTTGTAGCCCATCTTGTCGATCTTGCCGGGGATGGTCAGACCGGGAAGGACCTCACCGAACCCAGCCGGTTTCTCGACCAGGAAGGTGCTCATCCGCTTGTACACGCTCTTGGCGTCGGGGGTCTCGTCATCGGTGCGGACCAGCACCGCAACCAACGTCGACGTGCCGCCGTTGGTCAGCCACATCTTCTGGCCGTCGAGAACGAACTCGTCGCCGTCCCGAACGGCCTTGGACTTGATCGCCGACACATCGGAGCCGCAGTGCGGCTCCGACATGGAGAAGGCCCCCCGAACCTCGCCGGTGGCCATGCGCGGCAGCAGTGCCTCCTTCTGCTCATCGGTGCCGTGCTGCTTGAGCATGTAGGCCACGATGAAGTGGGTGTTGATGATCCCCGACACGCTCATCCAGCCGCGGGCGATCTCCTCCACGCAGAGCGCATACGTAAGCAGCGACTCCCCAAGCCCGCCGTACTCCTCCGGCACCATCAGTCCGAAGATGCCCATCGCCTTGAGGCCTTCGACGATGTCTTCCGGATAGGTGTCGGTGTGCTCGAGCTCCTGGGCCGCCGGGATGATCTCGTTGTCGGTGAAGGTGCGAACCGCCTGCAGAATCTCCTCCTGCAGATCGCTCAAACCCGCTGTCCGCGCCAATCGGCCCATTACTCCTCCTACTTGTTACTGCGCAGTATTCCCGGCGGCTGGACGTGTTCGCAGGTTGGCCCGGCTACGGTCAGCCGATGCCTCGCACCAAGCCCGGGCCCGGGCGACCCGCCGGCCCTTCGACCGCTACCCGCGAGACGGTTCTGCGCGGGGCCCTCGATCTGCTGCTGAATGAAGGTGCGTCCGCCTTGACCCCGCAGCGCCTGCATGAGGTGACCGGCGTGGCCAGGTCCACCGTGTACCGACACTGGCCCGATGCCGACGCGTTGGTGGACGCGCTCCTGGACGTGGCCGAACAGACCGAGGCGCCGACACCGACGGGGGAGGTGACCGCCGACATCGAGGCGGCGCTGGAGCACCTGCTCTGGCGGCTGCGAAACCGTCCGGTGGCCTCGTTCCTCGGGTCCTTGATGGCGGGACCGGTCGGCGACGAACGGGTGGCGGCGCGGCGCAATCGCTACATCGCTGGCCTGTTGCAGCCACTTCGGGCTGCCGTGCGGCAAGTGGATCCACCGTTGAGCGCTGCCGCACTTGAGGACACCGTGAACCTGATCGCCGGACCGGTGATGGCCTATTGGCTGGCTCATGGCCGCGCGCCCGAACGTAGCCGGGCCCGAAGCGGACTGACCGCGGCCCAAGCGGCCGGTCTCCTAGGTAGCTGAACCAGGAGCAACAGTTCGGCTCGGCGCGCGGGTGCAGTGGGCTGCGGTCGCCCGCTGCCACGCATCAGTCAGACGTTGCCGCAACAAGTCCCCGGCCGCCGCCGTGCTCAGCCCCCCAAGATCGCTCGGCGAAACCGGCGGACCGACGGCAACCACGATTCGTGGCCGGGTGAACAGAGCCTGCGCGGAACGAAGCAGACTGCTTCGAATCGATGAGTCGCCCAAGACCCGGACATCGCAATGCGCTACAGGCACCACTGGTGCGCCGTGTTCACGTGCCAGTCGTACCGCGCCCGAACGGACCCGGCGGGGCGCGCCACTGGCATCGGCGCGGACGTTGCCTTCCGGATAAAGCAACACCACCTCGCCGCGGCGTAGTGCGCTGGCCGCATCCCTGAAGGCTTCCAGCCCGCGCAAGTCCTGCCGGTGCACCGGAATGACCCCGGCACCCCGAACCATCCCGCGCATCACCGGGTAGCTCCACAACTCCGCGATCGCCAACACTCGAACATGGCCGCGGTGCTGACAGGGCGTCCGACACGGGGGTGCGGCAACGATGCCTTGCGCGGCCAAGACTGACAGCACCAACGGGACATCCATCAACGCGGTGTGCTGTACCGCAATGATCGCCGGGCCGACGGTGGGCAACCGCTCCGCATCCAGCACTTCGACCCGGGACAGCAGTCCCATGCCACGCGCGGACAGCCGGGAGGCGCGCTCCCGGCGACGCCAACGATTCAGGAGTCCGCCGGCGGCTGGAACGTCTTGGTGCGCTGCATGCCCGCGGCACGGCCCTTGGCCGCCATCACCAACGCCATCTTGCGGCTGGCTTCGTCGATCATCTCGTCGCCGAGCATCACTGCACCGCGCTTGCCGCCGGCCTCGGACGTGTAGTGCTCGTAGGCGTCGAGGATCAACTCGGCGTGGTCGTAGTCCTCCTGGCGCGGGCTGAAGACCTCGTTGGCGGCGGCGATCTGGTCCGGGTGCAACACCCACTTGCCGTCGAAGCCCAGTGCGGCCGAACGCCCAGCCACCCGGCGGAAGCCGTCCACGTCCCGGATCTGCAGGTAGGGCCCGTCAATCGCCTGCTTGTCGTAGGCGCGGGCGGCCATCAGGATCCGCATCAGGATGTAGTGGTAGGCGTCACCCACGTCGTAGTCGGGTGGCTGTTCGCCGACCACCAGCGACTTCATGTTGATGCTGGCCATGAAGTCGGCCGGGCCGAAGATGATGGTCTCCACGCGTGGACTCGCCTGGGCGATCGCATCAACGTTGACCAGGCCTAGCGCGTTCTCGATCTGCGCCTCGATGCCGATTCGACCTACCTCGTATCCCATGGTCTTCTCGACCTGAGTCAGCGTCAGATCCAGCCAGGCGACTTGGTCGGCCGTTTGCACCTTGGGCAGCATGATGCAGTCGAGGTTGGCCCCGGCACCTTCGACGACCTCAACCACGTCGCGATAGGTCCATTCCGTGGTCAGATCGTTCACGCGTACCACGCGGGTCTTGTCCCCGTAGCCGCCCTCGTTGAGCGCTGCGACAACGTTCTTACGCGCGTCCGGCTTGGCCAACGGCGCGACGGAGTCCTCCAGGTCGCAGAAGATCTGGTCGGCGGCGAGGCCCTTGGCCTTCTCGAGCATCTTCGGGTTGCTACCTGGCACGGCCAGGCAGGAACGACGCGGGCGTTCGGCACGGGCAAGGCTCACGAGGTACTCCGGGAGATCGACCGATCAGTGCTCCGGAAGGCTAACCGCCCGACGTCACTCGGCCGGAATCGAGGGGGGCACATCACGTCCCTGCCCGAACACCACCAGGGCGATCCCGACCAGCAACAGCGCGGCTGCCGGGATGACGCCGGCCGGGGGAAGCTGCCCGATGGCGACGGCGGCGATGATCGTGGCGCCGGGCATCTCGAAGAGGATCGCCAGGCTCAGCACCGTCGGCGATGTGGTTCGCAGGACGCTGTTCAGCACGGTGTGCCCCAGTAGTTGCGCGACCAGCGTCAGCGCAAGAATCTGCCACCAGGTGACCGCGGCGAACCCGGTCAGTGGGACGCCCGCGACCAGACCGACCGGCAGCAGCACGAGTCCGCAGACGGTGTAGCAGATGAGCGTGTAGCTGCCGGTACTCAGGTGCTGCCGCGCTTCAGCACCGACGGTTACGTACGCGGCAGCGAACACGGCCCCGACCAGGGCCAAGATGTCGCCGAACAGCGCCTCGGCGGAGACCGCGAAGTCGACACCGGTGATGGCCAGCACACCAGCGAAAGCCACAGCCATGCCGAGCCAAGCCCGCCGCGGCACATGCTGGCCACGGGCTTGGGCTATCAGCGCCGCCCACAACGGTTGTGTGGCAACCAACGCGGTTGAGGAGGCCACGGACGTGTAGGTCAGCGACGGAACCCAGGTAGCGAAGTGTGCGGCCAGCAGCGCGCCGGCAGCAGCAGACACCAGCACCAGCCGCCGGTTCATTGACCGCAGTTCCGCCCACCGGCGGACGAGCACGACCGGAGCCGTGAACAGTGCGCCGAGGGCGCTGCGCCAGAACGCGATCGCCAGTCCCGAGGCGGCAGTAGCGGCGATCAGGGGCGCGGACGTGGAAACGGCCACGACCCCCACCGCGATCAGGATCAGGTCACGGCCAGGGGGTCTGGGGACGGCGCTCAGCCCGGAGGTCGGAGTCGTTGGCTGGCCGGACATCCGGGACAGCCTCGCACTGCCATGCCAGAGTGGTCCGGTGAGTTTGTCGACTGTCGAGCAGGCCCTGCTGGCTGAGGCCGCGGGCAAGTCCGGGATGTGTTGGCTGACGTTGCCGTTGCTCAGCACCCCGCGGGCGGTCTGGCACGTGTGGCACGACGGGGCATTGCACGTTGTCGGCGGCGGTATCGAGCAGCCGCTGCCGGGGCTGGCCGACCTGGAAGCCGTCGAAGTAACCGTCCGCAGCAAGGACAACTCATCCCGAATCGTGCGAGTACGTGCAGCCGTGCAACTCCTCCCGCCGGCGGACGCCCGCTACGAGGATGCGGCCGCGGCGCTGGCGGCGGCCCGACTCAACGCGGGTACGCCGGACTCGACAGACCAGTGGCGGCAGTCCAGCGAGGTCTTTCGGCTGGAACCGCTAGAGGCGCTGGAGCTGCCGGGGTCCTTCGAGCCGGTCGCGCACGCCGCCGTCCCGGCGCCGACGAACGCCGCTACGGCACCGGTACCCCCATTCACAGTGCATCGACGGCCACGGCGGACCCCACCGCTGACCTGAGCCGCATCCGGGACATCTCGCTCCGGACCCCTTTCGTGCGCCGGGTACCGAGCAACGTCTCGCTACGCTCCTGCCCATGACCGGCGGCCCGAATCGTGTTTTCCTGCGCCGCCTGATCGGCGTGGAGGTTTTCGAACCCAACGGCGATCCCCTTGGGCGCGTCCGCGACGTCGTCATCTCCATGCGTGCTCGTCGGCTGCCGCCGCGCGTGCTGGGTTTCGTCGTCGAGGTGCCCGGCAAGCGCCGAATCTTCTTGCCGATGAGCCGCGTGACCGACTTTGACGCCCGCCACGTGGTCTCCACCGGCACTGTGAACCTGCGCCGGTTCCAGATACGCCCGACGGAGCGACTCGTCGCCGAGCAGATCCTCAACCGCCCGGTGCGCAGCGACGGCATGCCGGTTGGGACGGCGGTTGACGTCGCCATGGATCGAACGCGGACCAAGGACTGGGACTTGTCCATGGTGCACGTCCGCCGCGGCGGCCGGGGCCTCAGGCGCGGGGAGGCAGTGGATCTGGAAATCGGCACGATCGACGGCATGACCCTCAACGAGGCAGCCGCTGACACCGAGAGCCTGCTTGCCTCCTATGCAACGCTCAAGCCGGCGGACGTGGCAACGGCACTTCATCAGTTGAGCCCGAATCGGCGTGCGGTGCTGGCCCAAGGGCTGGATGACGAGCGCCTGGCCGACGTTCTGCAGGAACTCCCCGACGACGACCGGGTCTCCATCCTGCAAGCCCTCAACGAGGACCGGGCCGCGGACGTGCTGGAGGCGATGGATCCCGATGACGCCGCGGACCTGCTCGGCGACCTGCAGCCGGAATCTGCAGCGCACTTCCTGTCGCTGATGCAGCCGGAAGAAGCAGCCGATGTACAGCGACTCCTCGTCTACGACGACGCAACGGCCGGCGGCATGATGACCAGCGAGCCAATCGTGTTGGGCCCGGACGGCACCGTCGCCGATGCCTTGGCCCACATCCGCAACATCGACATCACGCCGTCGCTGGCCTCGCAGGTGTACATCTGCCGGCCGCCGACAGAGACGCCGACCGGCCGCTACCTGGGGGCCGCGCACTTCCAGCGCCTTCTGCGCGAACCGCCCGCGACACTGGTCAGCGGCGTCCTGGATGAGCGGTTGGAGCCCATCGGCCCGGAGGCGACGCTGTCGGAGGTCACGCGCTACTTCGCCACCTACAACCTGGCCGCCGCACCGGTGGTCGACGAGCACAACCACCTGCTCGGTGCGGTAACCGTGGATGACGTGATCGACCACATGCTGCCGGAGGACTGGCGCGAACGACCCGTCGACGGCGCAACCGCGTAGTCGATCGAGGACAGGAGAGGAGCAGACATGGCACGCGATCGTGACCGCGGCCCGCGTCTTGACGTCCCCTCCGACAGCCGGCGCGGCATCTCGGTGCCGAGTGTGGACCAGGAGGCAGCGGGTCGCCTGAGCGAGGCGATCGCGCGGTTCCTCGGCTCGTGGCGGTTCATCGGCTACATGACCGCGTTCATCCTCATTTGGCTGACGTGGAACGCCTTCGGGCCGACTGATCTGCGCTTCGACGACTACCCATTCATCTTCCTGACCCTGGTGCTGAGCATTCAGGCGTCGTATGCGGCACCCCTCATCCTGTTGGCCCAGAACCGGCAGACGGACCGCGACCGCGTTCAGTACCAAGCTGATCGGGACCGGGGCGAGCGCCTCGTCGCCGACTCCGAGTACTTGGCTCGAGAGCTCGCCGCGTTGCGCGCCGGTATCGGCGAGGTAGCGACGCGCGACTTCATCCGGGGCGAGATCGGTGACCTGCTCGACGAGCTCGACGCCGGCCGAACAGCAGCGGAGCGTCGGGCGAAGAAGGAGCGCAAGCGGCGCCGGGCCGCCGAGGAGGCACTGCAGGACCTCCAGAGCCAGGAGCCGGACCCGCAGCTTTGATCCGCAGCGCCGCGGCTGCAGCGCTGACGTAGCCTGCCGTTCATGGCCCCCACCCGTGAGCAGATTGACGCAGCGCTGAGCCAGGTACTCGACCCGGAGATCCGCCGGCCCATCACCGAACTGGGCATGGTCGAGGACGTGACGATCACCGAATCGCGCGTCGACGTCCGGGTGCTGCTGACGGTGGCGGCGTGCCCCCTGCGGGACAAGATCGTCACCGACGTAACCGACGCCGTGCAGGCAGTGGATGGTGTCGAAGAGGTAGGCGTCGACCTGGGCGTGATGACCGACCAGCAACGTCAAGACATGGCCAAGCAGTTGCGCGGCGGGGCACCGGAGCGGGAGATCCCGTTCGCCCAGCCGCAGTCCCTCACTCGGGTGTTCGCAGTCGCCAGCGGCAAGGGCGGCGTCGGCAAGTCATCGGTGACCGTCAACCTGGCGGCGGCCATGGCAGCCGATGGACTGAACGTCGGGGTCGTGGATGCGGACATCTACGGCCATTCGGTGCCGCGGATGCTGGGGGTGCAGGGTCGCCCGACGCAGGTCGAGGACATGATCATGCCGCCGACCGCACACGGCGTCCGGGTGATCTCGATCGGCATGTTCACGCCCGGCAACCAGCCGGTCGTTTGGCGCGGACCGATGCTGCACCGTGCGCTGCAGCAGTTCCTGGCCGACGTGTGGTGGGGGGATTTGGACGTCCTGCTGCTCGACCTGCCGCCAGGCACCGGAGACATAGCGATTTCGGTGGCGCAATTGATACCGAGCGCAGAGATCCTGGTGGTCACGACTCCGCAAGCGGCGGCGGCCGAGGTGGCCGAGCGTGCCGGCAGCATCGCGTTGCAGACCCATCAGCGCATTGCCGGCGTCATCGAGAACATGTCGGCATTCGCCTGCCCGCACTGCGGTGAGCCGGTGGAGTTGTTCGGTTCCGGCGGCGGGCAACGGGTGGCCGAGGCACTGAGCACCACCATGGGCGCACCGGTGCCCCTGCTGACCCAGGTGCCGCTGGATCCACGTGTCCGCGAAGGCGGCGATGACGGCGTCCCGCTGGTGCTGGCCGACCCCGAGGCTCCTGCCGCTCAGGCCCTACAGGCGGTCGCCGTGCGTCTTGGTCGCCGGGAACGCGGCCTGGCCGGGCGCTCGCTCGGGTTGTCTCCCGCCGGCCGCTGACGACTCGGGTCGGTCCCGCGGGTCAGAACTTCGACCGGGCAGTCCAGATCCCTGATCAGGTCGCGTCCTCGTCGAAGCGGGCCGCGTCCTTGACCGTGCGCTTGGCGTCGGTGGCCTCTTCGGTGATCGGGTTCAGGATTCGCGTAACCGAGTCGCGCGGGTTGAGGGCGAGGTCGGCCACATCCGGGCCGACCGCATCGGACAACTCCTTGCGGGCTCGGGTGGACATTCCGCGCAACTCACGCAGCCACTTGCCGGCATCAGCGGCGATCGCCGGCAGCCGGTCGGGGCCGAAGACGAGAAGAGCCACCACGCCGAGGGCGAGCAACTCGCCGAGCCCGACGTCGAACATGCGGCTCCCTCATTCCCTACGACTTGGCGGCGGTGGCAACACGATGAAAACCACCGTAGTCGTGGCTCAGCCTTCTGCGGAACCCAAAGTCACCGGGATCTCTTGCGTCTGCCCGCCGCGCTGAACGTCGAAAGTCACCACATCACCCGGGTTCTGCGATCGGATGTAGACGATCAGATCGTCCGAGCCGTTGATCGCCTGTCCGTCGGCCGCGACGATCACGTCGCCGGCGCGCAGACCGGCGCTGGCCGCGGGTCCACCGGCGGTGACTTCGCTAACCCGGGCACCGTTGCCTTGGTAGGCCCCGTCCACTGTGGCCCCGATGACCGGGAAGGAAGCGGTGCCGGTGCGGATCAAGTCCTCCGCCACTCGGCGTGCCTGGTTAATCGGGATCGAGAATCCCAGACCGATCGACCCACTTGCGGTGCTGCCGGACCCGCCGAGCGTGGCGATGGCGGAGTTGATACCCACGACGGCTGCAGCGGAGTCGACCAGTGGCCCGCCGGAGTTACCGGGGTTGATGGCAGCGTCCGTCTGCAGCGCCGAGATGAATGATCGATCCGTACCGTCTCCGCCACCCGCGGTAACGGGTCGGTCCTTCGCGCTGATGATTCCGGACGTGACGGTGCCTTCCAGGCCGAGCGGGGATCCGATGGCCACCACCGGGTCACCGACCACAACGGCATCGGAGTCGCCCAGAGTCGCCTCGGGAAGCCCGTCCCGGTCCACCTTGAGCACCGCCAGGTCGTAGGAGGCCGAGCGGCCAACAATCTCGGCGGACTCCTGCGTGCCGTCGGCGAAGGACACTTCGATGCTGCCGCCGCTGGCCGCAGAGGCGACCACGTGGTTGTTTGTCAGCAGGTATCCGCTGGAGTCGATGACGAATCCGGAACCGGTGCTACCACCGCTGGAGCTGGACACCTCGATGGAAACCACGCTGGGGGAAACAGCCGCGGCGATGCCGGCGACGGACTCCGGCGGTCGCGTGGTCACTCCCGAGGTGGGCGAACCGAGGTCAATACCGGAGTTAGTGACTGTCGCGTCGTCGGCGGCCCGCGCGAACAGGTATCCGCCGACACCACCGAGCAAGCCCGCGAGGAGCGCGACAATCAAGGAGACGCCGATCACGCGTCCCCATGGCGTCGCCGTGGTGGCCGGGGTCGCCGGCGGCGGGCCGAATGCACCGCCGTAGTTGCCGTAGGTGCCGGGCGGGGTGGGTGGCGCGAAACCGGGGGCTCCGTAAACGGAGGTGTCGCTCGCGGATCCGTAAACGGCGGTGTCGCCGCCTGAACCCGCGGCGGGGCCGTATCCGCCGCCCGACGCGTAGCCGTCGTTGACAGCGGGGCGGCCGTAGACGTCAGCGGCCAGGCCACCGTCTACGTCTGAAGTCGCATACGCACCCGTGTAGCCGTAGCCGCTTACGGGCGGCTGCGGATAGCTCGGGCGCGGTTCCTCGGCGGGCGCCGCCGCCGGTGCGGGCACGTCCTCGCTAGGGGCATCGCCAGCGGCCACGTCTGCGGTCGGCTCAGCCACCGCAGCCGTTTCGTCGGCCGGTACGTCAACCCCCAGGCCCGCAGCGGACCCGATCGGAACCTGCGGCTCAGCTCGTTCGTCGTTCATCGGTCACCTCTCTGCAACGAACCCAATGCTCCCATGACTGTGGCGATCGCGAATCTGCTGAGGCCGCTTCCGAACACAACCCGCACAAACACCTAACCCTTCCCGATTACGCTGCGCGGGTGATCACAGACGTGCGCGGATTCGCTGACGAGTCGATCCCGGAGAACGAAGCAATCGCGGCCGCTCGAGCGGATGCGGTGGAGAGTGGCCTCCCCGTCGTGTCCGCCTCGGTGGGGGCGGCCCTGCGCCTATTCGCCCTCCTCGTGGATGCCCGAAACGTCGTGGAGGTGGGCACTGGTTCCGGCATGGCCGCCCTCTGGCTGCTTTCCGGGATGCGGGAGGACGGCGTCGTGACCAGCATCGACCCGGAGGCCGAGCATCACCGAGTCGCGCGCGCGGCCTTCGACCGAGCCGGCATCACGCATCGTCGCGCCCGCCTGATCCCCGGTCGGCCAACCGAGGTGCTACCGCGCCTCACGGCGTCCGGCTACGAGTTGGTTCTGTTGAATCGGGATCCGCGGGCGATGGCCGACTACGTCTCCGAATCGGTTCGGCTGCTCAAGCCCGGGGGCCTGTTGATCACCCACGATGCGCTTTGGCACGACCGGGTCCCCGATCCGGCGCAACGCGACGCCGACACTGTCGCGGTGCGGGAGTTGGTTCGCGATCTGCTCGTTGACGAACGCTTCGACTCGACCTTGTTGCCAGTTGGTGCCGGTCTCTTGGTGTCGCGGTTGCGCTGAACCGCCCACGAGCCGGTTAACCGAGACAGGACACGACTAAGGGGTGCCCGACACGGGCACCCCTGCAGTCAGCGGTTCAGTTGACGGCTGCCGCCAACAACTCGCTCAACTCGGTGCACTCAGCGGCGTTGAGCTCGACGACCAGGCGCCCGCCGCCCTCCAGCGGGACGCGCATGACGATGCCACGCCCCTCCTTAGCGACCTCCATCGGACCGTCCCCGGTGCGAGGCTTCATGGCGGCCATGCTGTCCCCTTTCGGTGCGTCAGCGTCGCCGGAGCGAGCGCGGACAACCATTATCCCTGATCGCGCACCCCGGATGCGACGCGGGCGGGTGCGGCCGCATTCGGCACCCGGTTCGCCGCTAGGGTCACCGCCCATGTCCGGTCCCGACCTGATCCCCACGCAACTCGTTGGCTCCTGGTGCAAGCCGCAATGGTTGGCCGACCACGACCTCGCCTACGGCCCGGAGGGCTCGTGGTGGCGCCTGCCCGCCGAACGCCTGCCGGAGGCTCTCGACGACGCGGTACGCCTGGCGGTCTACGACCAGGAGCGGGCCGGGCTCACCCGCGTCACCGACGGTGAACAGCGCCGACAGTCCTTCTCCGGGTACTTCTACGCACTCGGCGGCATCGATGTTGCTCACCCCGGCGAGGTGACCGACTTCAGCAGCGACGTCACCGGCTACCTGAAGATGAAGCAGCGGGCGGTGACGTCGGATGCTGAGGGAAAGCCGGCGCCGCCGCCGAAGTTCACCCAGCCCCGGGTGACCGGGCCAATCACGTGGCCTGGGCCGCTGCTCGGTGAAGCGACCGACTTCCTCCTCAGCCACACCAACCGGCCGGCAAAGGTGACCGCCATCGGTCCGGTCACCCTGTCGCTGCGGCTGGTCGACGAGCACTACGGGTCCCGTGCCGAGTTGGCGTTCGCGGTCGCCGACGCCATCAACGCCGAGTTGCGTGCACTCGCCGCGGCCGGGGTTGCGGTCGTGCAGCTGGACGAGCCGGAGGTGCACTTCCGGTACAGCCAAGTTGCCGACTTCGCCGTCGAGGCCATCGACCGGGCGCTGGCGGGCGTGGAATGCGAGACGGCGGTGCACATGTGCTACGGGTACTCGCGCAACATCGCCGAGAAGCGCAGCACCCCCGTGTACGGGGACGCCCTGGAGTTGTTGGCGGGCACGGCCGCCGATGAGATCTCGCTGGAATTCGCCCAGCCGGGCCACTCCGCGGACCTGCTGCAGCGAGCCGGGGACAAGCGCGTTGCCGTGGGGGTCCTGAACCTCGACACCGAAGCCGCGGTCGAGACGGAGGCGGACGTACTCCGCATCGCCGAACCGGCGCTGGAGGTTCTGGGCGTGCGGCGACTGGCCCTGGCCCCTGACTGCGGCATGTGGTTCCTGCCCCGCGAGACCGCGCTGGGCAAGATCACCGCGATGGAAGCCGCTGCGGCGACCTTGCGCGCACGGCACTCCTGACCCGGGGCGGTCACTCCTGACCCGGGGCTGACCCCGTCAGCCGGCTCGGCAGTAGCAGCCCTCGAGGTGGTCGTTGACCATGCCGACCGCCTGCATCAACGCGTACATGGTCGTCGGTCCGACGAACACGAACCCACGCCGCTTCAACTCCTTCGCGAGCGCGGCCGATTCCGGCACCGCTGCTGGGAGGTCGGCCAACCGCCGTGGCGCGGGGCCAGCACTGGGCTGAAACGACCAGACGAGCGCATCCAGCGCACCGACGCCGTCGGTGTCTAGCAGCGCGGCAGCCGCCCTGGCGTTGGCGATGGCGGCGTTGACCTTGGCGGTGTTGCGCACGATCCCCGGGTCGGCCAGCAGTCGGTCGCGGTCCGCGTCCGTGAACGCGGCAACGGCGTCGATCTCGAACCCGGCGAATGCCGCCCGAAAGGACTCCCGCTTGCGCAGGATCGTGAGCCAGGACAGTCCCGACTGAAACGCCTCCAGCGTGAGTCGCTCAAAGAGAGCCTCGTCGCCGTGGACAGGCCGACCCCACTCGCGGTCGTGGTATTCGACGTACTCGGGGGCTGACCCGGCCCAGGAGCAGCGGGACCGACCGTCCGCGCCGATGTCCAGGTCAGACACGGGACTCGGCGATGACCGCCATCTTGCGCAGCGACGACTGCACGGCCGCGGCAAACGCGGGGCGCACCAGCGGCCAGCCGGCTCGACCGATCGCCCCCATCGGGATCTCCAGATCCTCCGACCACACGAAGACCGACCCCGCACCCGCCGGAACGACCTCGAACACGCCAGTCCCCCGGATGGCTCTACCTGTGTGGACCACGTCCACTCGGCGCGGCGGCTCCCAACGCGTGACCGTCATGGAATCCCACACACCTAAACGACCCACGCCGGAGAACGCCTCGATCCGCTGACCGACCCCGGGCTCCTCGTCCAGGACGCGCACGGTCGTGGCCATCATCCATTCGCCTTGGCCAACCCAGTCAGTCACCACGTCCCAGACCACCTCCGGGGGCGCGGCGACATCAACTCGCAGCGTGAGCTTCACGACCGCGGCCCTAGATCCGGTTGCGGCGACGTGGCGTCGCCCGTATCGCCCGTATCGCCCGCATCGCCCGCATCGCCCGCATCGCCCGCATCGCCCGGGACCGTCAGGTCCGCTTCGGGTAGTTGAGCGGCCAGTCGGTCCAACAAGGCGTCGACCTCGTCCATGCGGTACCCGCGAAAGCCGACGCCGAACCTCGCTTCCCTGACTTGCTCGGCGGTCAGCGGCCCCGACTGCGACTCCACCAGCAGGTCGGGGCGGTCCGGTGGGGCCGCGGCGAGACCGTCGCCACGTCCACCTGCCATGAGCGCCACGGCCACCAGCACGGCGGCGATGACGATGAGTTCGATCCAGGGCACCCCACGATCGTGCCACGGGCTGCCGCAGTTGCCAGTCGGGCACGGCAGGATGATCGCCGGGTCGGCCCGTTCGCCAGGCCCGACTGCCGCCGATCCGAATGCGCCCGAAGGAGACACATCGTGCGACTGGGACGTCACGAATTCGGCGGCACGGCAATCATGGCCATCATCAACCGCACCCCGGACTCATTCTTCGAGGCCGCCAGGACCCCACGCGACGACGAGGCGATGCGGGCAATCGAGGCGGCGCTAGCGGCCGGTGCGGACATCGTCGACATCGGTGGGGTCAAGGCCGGACCGGGTCGGGAGGTGACACCCGCCGAAGAGATCGACCGGGTCGGGTCGTTCGTCGCAGACGTGCGCGCCCGA
This sequence comes from uncultured Actinomycetota bacterium, assembly GCA_963753435.1. Lineage (GTDB taxonomy): Bacteria > Actinomycetota > Actinomycetes > CAVWCF01 > CAVWCF01 > CAVWCF01. Next base: position 152,372 of record CAVWCF010000005.1, on the reverse strand, counting down.
TTCGACCAGGCCGTCATCAGCGTCGACACCTGGCGAGCCGAAGTCGGCGAGGTCGCCTGTGCCGCGGGCGCCGATCTGCTCAACGACGCGTGGGGCGGCTACGACCCGGACCTGGCCGCGGTGGCGGCCCGCCACAACGTCGGTCTGGTCTGCACCCACGCCGGTGGCCTGGCCCCTCGCACCCGACCGCACCGGGTCGGCTACGACGACGTGATGGCCGACGTACTGCGCCGGACGGTGCGCCTGGCCGAACGCGCGGTCTCGCTGGGTGTCGACGCTGAGCGCGTGCTGATTGACCCCGGCCACGACTTCGGCAAGAACACCCGGCACTCGCTGGAGGTAACCCGCCGACTCGCGGAGATGGTGGCCACGGGGTGGCCCGTGCTGGTCTCCCTGAGTCGCAAGGACTTCATCGGTGAGACGCTGGATCTTCCGGTCGCGGAGCGGCTGCCCGGGACCCTGGCGGCCACGGCGGTTTGCGCGTGGCTGGGGGCCCGGGTCTTCCGCGTGCATGATGTCGCTGCTACCCGGCAGGCACTCGACATGGTCGCGTCCATCCGCGGCGAACGAGACCCCGCGCGCGCAATCCGCGGGCTGGCTTAGCGCTTACCCAACCCGAACACTGCCGACACCGGATCCGAAGGTGCCGGCGGCATAGTCCTGATTGACCGCACACCAAGAAGGGAGCGAATCATGGACACCAAAGCGACCGGCAAAGCGATTGCCTGGGCCGCAGCGGGAGCCATTGCCGCCACAGCGCTGACCGGTGTTGCATTCGCCGGCTCCAACACGACCTCCCCTGCCGATCGCGCCGGGCAGGCCGTGACCCAGTCCGGCGAACAGCGACCCGACCGTGGCCGCATGCACGGACCGGGCGGCGAGATCAGACAGCGGATGTTGCACGGCGATCTCGTGGTCGAGAACGAGGACGGCGATGCCGTCAACGTCGCGGTACAACGCGGCGAGGTCACCGCTGTGAGTTCCGACTCGCTCACCGTCAAGAGCAGCGACGGCTTCACCAAGACGTGGACCTTGACCAGTGACACGAAGGTTCACGAGGGCCGCGACGAGGCCACGGTGGCCGACATTGAGGTCGGTGACAACGTCCGCGTTGGCAGCGGCGACAGCGGTGACACCGATACCGCCGCCCGCGTTGGCATCCGACCTGCCGATGCACCGGACGGGCCAGAAGGTCCCGGGTTCGGCAGGCCAGGCAACGACTCCTCCGAAGACGCCACCTGAGCCGCAGCAGCTACCCCTTACCCCTCCCCTTCACGTGGGCCTCGCCGGAAACGGTGGGGCCCACGTGGTGGTTGCACTGAGAAGTCACCGCCGACGTGGCGGGCCAAGGGGCTGCACCGCTCGGGTCAGTTCCCGTCGTGTTGTGCGGCGCGGCGCTCCGCGGCGGCGAGCGCCTCGTACGCCGCCCGCTCCTCGGCTGCGAACTCCAGTCCGTCGCGATGCGCATTGACGATCAAGTCAACGGCTGCTGCCACGTCGTCCACCACGTGCAGCAAGTCCAGGTCGACTTCGGCGATCTTCCCCTCAGCGGCAACGGTTTGACGCAACCAGGCCAACAACCCCGACCAGTAGTCGGCACCTACCAGGACGATCGGGAACCTGGTCACCTTGCTGGTCTGCACCAGGGTCAGCGCCTCGAACAACTCATCCAGGGTGCCGAATCCGCCAGGGAGCACGACGAAGCCCTGGCTGTACTTCATGAACATCGTCTTGCGAACGAAGAAGTATCTGAAGGTGATCCCGAGGTCTACCCAGTCGTTGATTCCCTGCTCGAAGGGCAACTCGATTCCGAGGCCGACCGACGTACCGCCGGCCTCCACGCACCCCCGATTTGCTGCCTCCATGACACCGGGTCCCCCACCGGTTATCACTGAATAGCCGGCTTCGGCGATCAGCCGGCCCAGCAGCATCCCCTCGGCGTACCCGGGCTCGTTGCGCATCGTGCGCGCCGAGCCGAAGACTGCGACCGCCTGGCCGAGTTCGGCGAGCAGGCCGAAACCCTCCACGAACTCCGCCTGTATCCGCAGCACCCGCCACGGATCGGTGTGGACCCAGTCCCCCGCGCCGCGAGAGTCCAGCAGTCGTTGGTCGGTGGTCGACGGCAATACCTGGGCGCCGCGCATCAACACCGGACCCCGCATGCGCGCCGGCACGTCCGGACGCTCGCCGGGCGTGGCCGGGTCGCCCGGGATGGGGGCATCCGGAACCGGTTCCCCCGCCCGCCGGGCAGGCAACTCGGCCGACTCTTCGGACGAACTCATGGTCGGACCCTACGGCTCGAGTTGCGCTCTCGGGTGGTTGTGTGTTCAACTAATGTCATTGATAGTTCAACTACTACCGAAGGAGCCCGAGTTGACCGCCACCACCGTCGCCCCCGCCCTGACCGAGTACAGCGGCACCTGGAACCTGGACACCGCCCACACTCGCCTTGGCTTCCGCGCCAAGCACGCGATGGTCGCCACCGTCCGTGGCCAGTTCAATGACTTCAGCGGCACTCTTGTGCTCGATGGCGTCGAGCCGAGCCGCTCCACTGCCACCGTCGAGATCCAGGCGGCGTCCTTCACCAGCGGGAGCGAGGACCGCGATACCCACGTGCGCTCCGCGGACTTCCTGGATGTGGAGAACTTCCCGACGCTGAACTTCTCCTCCACCGAGGTGCGCGTCGACGGGGACAGCTTCGTCCTCATCGGTGACCTCACGATTCGCGGGACGACCCGCCGCGTAGAGATCGACGCGGAACCGACCGGCGTTTCGGTGGACCCGTTCGGCGCGACCCGCGCCGGATTCGAAGGCAGCACGACCATCAGCCGCAAGGACTTCGGCCTGACCTGGAACGTGGCCCTTGAGGCCGGCGGCGTCCTCGTCAGCGACAAGGTCCGCATCGACCTGGACATCTCCGCGGTAAAGGCCTGACACCCACCCCGAGCCCCCGAACCACCTCCGAGGCGTGACCCCCCTGCCCGGTTCCCCCGCACCGAACCGACCGGGCGGTGGGGGTCATGTCGTCAACCAGGCCCGCAGCCGATCCGCGCACTGACGGATCTGCTCGGTCGAAACCCACTCCTCCGCCGTGTGGGCCAAGGCCGGATCGCCGGGTCCGTAGTTGACCGCCGGGATGCCCAACTCGGTGAACCGGGCCACGTCCGTCCAGCCGAGTTTCGGCTCCGGGTCGGCGCCCACGGCATCCAGGAATGCGGCGGCTTCGGGTCGGTCCAGACCCGGCAGGGCTCCGGCCGCCAAGTCGGTCACCACCACCGCGAAACCGTCGAAAACGTCGCGTACGTGCGCCACGGCCTCCTCGGCCGAGCGGTCCGGGGCGAACCGGTAGTTCACCGTCAGTTCCGCAGCGTCCGGCACCACGTTGCCGGCGACACCCCCGCCGATTCGAACCGCGGTCAGCCCTTCGCGGTACTGCAGGCCGTTGATCACCGGCTGACGCGGTACGTACTCCTGCAATCGACGCAACGGCTCGGCCAACGCATGGATCGCGTTATCCCCCAGCCAGGAGCGGGCGGAGTGCGCCCGCCGTCCCTCGGTCTGCACCACAACGCGGAGGGTTCCCTGGCAGCCGGCCTCCACCTGGGCGTTGCTCGGTTCAGCCAAAACGGCAAAGTCCGCTGCCAACCACTCCGGGTGTCGCTGGGCCAGCCGCCGCAGGCCGTTTGCCTCCTCTTCGATCTCCTCACCGTCGTAGAACACGTACGTCACGCCGCGGGCAGGGGCCGAGACAGTCGCAGCCAAGTGGGCCAGCACCGCCACGCCGCCCTTCATGTCAGCCGAACCGAGCCCGACCAGCCGCTCACCCGCCAACACCCCCGGCAGGTTCGCGGCCGCAGGCACTGTGTCGATGTGCCCGGCCAGCAGGACCCGACCAGCACCGCCGCCGCCCGTCCGCGCCACGACGGCGTCACCATCTCGATCCACCTGCAGGTGCCCAACCGCGCGCAGGGCCGCTTCCAGCGCGTCCGCGAGGGCCGTTTCGGTCCCGCTGACCGAGGGGGTGTCCACCAGCGCCGCGGCCAGCGCCACGACGTCGCCGGTCAGGTCCAGGCCCGGAGTCTGCGAGGGGATGTCGTCGGCTGAAGGCACGCGGCTAACTTACGGCCGTGACCGATCCACAGAGCCCTCGAAGCGCCCACGGTGTCGGATTCGCGACCGTCGCCGACGACGGACGCACCTTGGATGTCGCGTTCGCCCGGATCGGGATGGGCGGCGACCCCCCGGCGGTAGGCGGCGCGGGGGGCTCCGGAGCGCCGGGGACCCAACGGCTGAGCGCCGCGGACGCCAAGGAGCTTCTGGGCGAGTCCGCCGCCGGGATCGTCGGGCCCGATCCGGCCCGGGCGGTGGAAGTGGTCGCAGTCGCCTGCGTGATCGAGGACTTGGACGCACCCCCTGGCGACGCCACCGACGTCTACCTGCGACTGCACCTGCTCAGCAGTCGGCTGGCTCAGCCTCGGACCATCAACCTGGACGGAGTGTTCGGACTCCTGGCCAACGTCGCCTGGACCAGTCAGGGACCGGTCGCGGCCGATCAACTGAACGAACTCCGCGTGGGGTTGCGCGCCCGCGGCCCCTTGCACGTGTACGGAGTGGACAAGTTCCCCCGCATGGTCGACTACGTCTTGCCCAGTGGCGTTCGCATCGCCGACGCCGACCGTGTCCGCCTTGGCGCCCACCTGGCTGAAGGCACGACAGTGATGCACGAGGGCTTCGTCAACTTCAACGCCGGCACCCTCGGTGCGTCAATGGTCGAGGGGCGGATCAGCGCCGGTGTCGTACTCGGTGACGGCAGCGACCTCGGCGGCGGCGCCTCGATCATGGGGACGCTGTCAGGCGGCGGCGAGGAGGTCGTCTCCGTAGGCGCACGCTGCCTGATCGGCGCCAACGCGGGCATTGGGATCAGCCTCGGCGACGACTGCGTCGTCGAAGCCGGCTGCTACGTGACCGCGGGGACCAAGGTGACGCTGCCGGACGGCGTGATCGCCAAGGCCCGCGACCTGTCTGGGCGGGCGGGGCTGCTCTTCCGACGCAACTCCGTCAGCGGCGCGATCGAGGCGCTCCCCCGCACCGGGACGTGGGGCGGCCTGAACGCCGACCTGCACGCCAACGACTGACGAAGCGTTTCCTCAGCGGTCGGACAGCTGCACGTAGGCGCGCTCAGGTGCGCCGACGTAGACCTGACGCGGCCGACCGATCTTCGTCTGCGGGTCCTCGATCATCTCCCGCCACTGGGCGATCCAGCCGGGCAGGCGCCCCAGCGCGAACAGCACCGTGAACATCTTCTGCGGGAAGCCCATCGCCTTGTAGATCATCCCGGTGTAGAAGTCCACGTTCGGGTACAGGCGCCGCGAGACGAAGAAGTCATCGGCCAGAGCCACCTCTTCCAGCGCTTTGGCGATGTCCAACAACGGGTCGTTGACCCGCTGCTGCGCCAACACCTCGTCCGCGATCTGCTTGATCACTCGGGCCCGGGGGTCGTAGTTCTTGTAGACGCGGTGACCGAAGCCCATCAGGCGTACGCCGTCCTCGCGGTTCTTCACCCGCTGCACGAAGGCGGACACGTCGTCGTCGGAGTCGTGGATCCCCTGCAGCATCTCCAGCACTGCCTGGTTGGCGCCGCCGTGCAGCGGCCCGAACAGGGCGTTGATTCCGGCCGACACCGACGCGAAGAGGTTGGCGTGACTGGATCCGACCATGCGCACCGTCGAAGTCGAACAGTTCTGCTCGTGGTCACCGTGCAGGATGAACAGGACGTCCAGGGCGCGGGCAATGGCCGGGTCCACCTCGTACGACTCGGCGGGGACACCGAAGGTCATCCGCAAGAAGTTCTCGGTCGGGCCGAGGGCGTTGTCCGGGTACAGGAACGGCTGACCGATCGACTTCTTGTAAGCGTAGGCAGCGATCGTCGGCAACTTCGCCAGCAGTCGGACGGTGGAGATCTCGACGTGTTCGGGGTCGAACGGATCCAGGCTGTCCTGGTAGAACGTCGACAACGCGCTGACGGCGCTGGACAGCACGGCCATCGGGTGCGCGTCGCGCGGGAATCCGTCGAAGAAGCGGCGCAGGTCCTCGTGCAGCATCGTGTGCCGCTGGATGCGCTCGGCGAAGTCGCTGAGTTCGCCGGCGGAGGGCAGCTCGCCGTAGATCAGCAGGTAGGTCGTCTCCAGGAACGTCGACTGCTCAGCCAGCTGCTCGATCGGGTAGCCGCGGTAGCGCAGGATGCCGGCGTCGCCGTCGATGAACGTGATCTCCGAGGAGCAGGACGCGGTGTTCACGAAACCGGAGTCCAGCGTGACGTGACCGGTCTCCTTCAGCAGCGCGGCGATGTCCAGCCCGCTGGAGCCATCAACCGCCTTGTTCACGGCCAGCGGCAGCTCGCCTCCGGGGTGGCGGAGCGAGTAGTCAGACATGCGATTCCCCTCTGCAGTTTCGATCTGATCGCGGCACGCGCCGGTTCATCCGGCCGCCAAACGTTCGGCTGCGTCCTCGGCGCCGGCGTCAGAAACGGTCAGCGCCACCCGTACATGGTCTCGTCCAGCCGGTCCGTAGAAGTCACCGGGGGCCACCAGCAAGCCCCGATCAGCCAGCCAGGCGGCTGTCTGGCGGGCCGGTTCCCCGCGCGTGACCCACAGATACAAGCCCGCCTCGGAGTCATCGATTCGGAACCCGGCGGCCCGCAGTCCTGCAGCCAGCACGTCGCGGCGCCGGCGGTACCGGGACCGCTGGACGTTGACGTGCTCGTCGTCGCCCCAAGCCGCTGCGGCCGCCGCTTGCACGGGAGCCGGGGTCATCATGCCGGCGTGCTTGCGCACCGCGAGCAACTCGGAGATCACACCCGGGTCGCCGGCGACCAGACCAGCCCGGTACCCGGCGAGGTTGGAGCGTTTCGACAGCGAGTGCACTGCCAGGAGCCCAGTCACATCGCCGTCGCAGACGTCTCGGTGCAGCACCGAAACGGGGCGGACGTCCCAGCCCAGTTCCAGGTAGCACTCGTCAGAAACCAGCAGTGCGCCGCGCTGCCGGGCAAAAGCAACCATCTTGCGCAGGTGCTCGACACCGAGGACGCGGCCGGATGGGTTGGCTGGCGTGTTGATCCAGATCAGGGCGGGCCGTTGGGGGCCGAGCGCGCTCGTCGCATCGGCGCGCAGCGGCACCGCACCGGCGAGCCGTACCCCAATCTCGTACGTGGGGTAGGCCAGTTCGGGGACCATGACCAGGTCATCGGCGCCCAGCCCCAGCAGGGTGGGCAACCAAGCCACGAGTTCCTTGCTGCCGATGCTCGGCAGCACGTGCCGATCCGGATCCATGCCGACCGCTCCAGTGCGCCGCTGCAGCCACTCGGCGGCGGCTAACCGAAGTGACGCCGAACCGGCGGTGGCCGGGTAACCGGGCGAGTCCGCGGCCGCGGCGAGTGCTTGTTGGGCCACCTCCGGGACCGGGTCCACGGGCGTGCCGACCGACAGGTCGATGACGCCGGCGGGGTGCGCGGATGCGGTGGCGGCCAGGTCGGCAACGGTGTCCCACGGAAACACCGGGAGACGCTCAGACATGCGCGACGCCGCCCACCCGGGGGTGGACGGCGCGGCGGTGGAGTCAGTCAAGCGGTCAGGAACCCTCGCCCTGCGGCGGCAGAGCGGCGACCAGCGGGTGGTCCTTGTCAATCTTGCCGAGCTTGGCGGCACCACCTGGGGAGCCGAGGTCGTCGAAGAACTCGACGTTCGCCTTGTAGAAGTCTTTCCACTGCTCGGGCACGTCGTCTTCATAGAAGATCGCCTCTACCGGGCACACCGGCTCGCAGGCGCCGCAGTCAACGCACTCATCGGGGTGGATGTAGAGCATCCGCTCGCCCTCATAGATGCAGTCGACAGGGCACTCCTCGATGCACGCCTTGTCCAACACGTCCACACAGGGCTGGGCGATGACGTAGGTCACGGGTCCTCCTATCCCGGTCCTCGGCCTGAGGGCCGAGCCGAAATCTAGTATCCCCGCGGCCACATCGGCCACGACACCCACCCCTGCGGCCCGCGCAAGTCGGCGCCAGGAGGTGCCGTCATAGGTTGGGCGCATGCGGCTGTACGACACGGCGACTCGACAGGTCGAGGCAATCGAGCCCGACGGGCCAATCCTGCGGATGTACTGCTGCGGGCCGACCGTCTACCGCGACGCCCACGTCGGCAACCTACGAACGTTCCTGCTGGGCGACCTGATCCGGCGTACCGCGGAGTTCGAGGGCCTCCAGGTGCGCCTGGTCCAGAACATCACCGATGTCGGCCACATGGCCGCCGACGACGATCTGGCGGTCGACGGCGAGGACAAGCTGCTCGCGGCCGCGGCCAAGGAGGGTCGTGACCCGTTCGCCGTGGCCCGCGAGTACGAACGGCGCTTCCACGCGGACCTGGCCGCCTTGAACGTGTTGCCCGCGGATGCGTATCCGCGGGCCAGCGATTCGATCGAGCTGATGATCGACCTGATCGCCAGGCTCATCGACGGTGGACATGCCTACGTCGGTGCCGACGGCTCGGTGTTCTTCGACGCCCAGTCGTTCGCCGGATATGGCGAGCTCAGCGGCAACCGGTTGGCCGACCTCAAGCCCGGCCACCGACTGGAGCAAGTTGATGACGCCAAGCGATTCCACGCCGACTGGGCACTCTGGAAGCGGGCCGGGCAGCGGCGCCAGATGGTCTGGGACTCCCCGTGGGGGCCGGGATTCCCCGGCTGGCACATCGAATGCTCCGCGATGTTGCTGCACCACCTGGGCCCGGACGTGGATGTCCACGTGGGCGGCATCGACCTGCGCTTCCCGCACCACGAGGACGAACGGGCGCAGTCCGACGCTGCCGTCGGGTCGCAGACCGTGCGCCACTGGGTGCATGGGGAACACCTGCTGTTCGAAGGACGCAAGATGGCCAAGTCGGCCGGAAACGTGGTGCTGCTGAGCGACGTCAGCCAACGTGGTCTGGACCCGCTTTCCTTGCGGCTGGCGTTCTTGCAGATGCGCTACCGAACGCAGGCCGACCTGTCCTGGGCGGCACTGACAGCCGCAGACGCGCAACTGCGGCGTTGGCGCCGCAGCGTGGCCACTTGGGCGGAGGCCCCGTCGGCGCCGGCCGACCGCGACCTCCTGGCGGCAGTGACAGCTGCCTTCGCCGACGACCTGGACACCCCAAGGGCGCTGCAGGCGCTACGTGCACTGGAGCGCGCGGCCGTGCCGGATGGGGCGAAGTTCGAGACCGCCGCAGCGGCCGACCGGCTACTGGGACTGGACCTGACCCGCGAGGTCGGCCGCCCGGCGGCGGCGCTACCGGACGGTGCGCAGGAGCTACTTGACGCGCGGGCTGAGGCGCGCAGCCGCAAGGACTTCCCCGAGTCGGACCGGCTACGGGCTGAACTCGCTGCCCTCGGTGTCGAGGTTGCTGACACCAAAGATGGACAGACCTGGTCGCTGAACTGAGTGGCTAGGGCGAGGCCGTCGGTGTGGGGGTCGGCGAAGGCGACGGCGACGCACTGGCGGAAGGCGAAGCCGATGGCGATGGCGCCGGCTTCGGCTCGGCACGGCAAAGCACCCGGTCAGCCGGCCGATAGGTGGTCTTGAAGTCCTCGCGCTTGACCTCTTCGTCGCCCTTCTTGAAGACCCGCGTGACGACGATGCGGAACCCGTCCACCGGCGACTGCGGCAAGCACTTGTCGGAGGGGTCGTACACGGTCTTTGGTGCCTTGCGATCGGTGCGCGGGCCGGTGATGGATTCGATGTCCCAGACCTTGGTGCTCCACAGCGACACGGTGACCGATCTGTCGGTGTAGCTGGTCTTCACCAGTACCCCGTGCGGCGAATCGTTGCGGAACCGCAAGTCGACGACCGGCCACGCAACGGTGGCTTCGCGCCCGACCGGGTAGCGGCTGATGTAGAACGAGTGCGGCTTGTGCTCAACATCCTCGAGGCCAGCGAAGAACATTGCGTTGAACGCGGTGGTCGCCACCTGGGAGACGCCGCCGCCGAAGTCCTCGAAGAAGCGACCGTCCTTGATGATCGTGCCTTTGGCGAAACCGTTGGCCTCGGTGCGCTCCCCCACGGTTTCGTTGAGACTGAAGGTCTCACCGGGCAACAGCAGCACACCGTCGATCAGGTCCGCCGCGCGGTGGATGTTCGTCAGCCGGTAGGCGGCATATGGATAGGTCGTGCGATAAGAGGAGACCTCTTCGACCACCCCCAAGGCTTGCGCCTCCGCAGTCGTGAGGTCGGCCTCAAGGGTCCTCAGCACCGCCGAAGCCTGCCGCCCGGACCCGGTTTCGGTCAGTACCGGCAGCACTGCCTCGGCCAGCTGCGCGGTATCGAACTCCCGTCCCGGTTTGGACGGGGCGATGGTCACGGCACCCCCGACCACGTCGATCACGGCATCCGTGGCCGGCGACTCAACGTCGGTAAGCCCCGGCGACGCCGCGACCAGCGCGTCGGCGTCCAGCCGCGGCTGCAGACTGCCGTCGACCGCCTCCACGCTCAGCGCCGCGGACAGTTGCTCCGGTGTGACGGTGACCGTTTGGCCGCCCACGGTGACCGCCACCGGCGCCGACAACGCCGGCTCGGCAAACTCCGTCAGCGCCCGCTGCACCTCGTCGGCGGAGATGGTTACCGGCACCTCCCGCATGGGCAGTTCGACCGGGTCCTGCGTGCGCAGGTACCCGGCGATGACCGCCTCGGCGGCGGCGTCCAGGTCCAGTTGCGAGCCAGGAACCGGTTCGATCGCCGTTGCCACCCCGTCGGCGAACTGCACCGACCCCTCTACGACGGGCACATCGGCGTCGGCAGCGAGGGCGTCCAACTCCGTGCGCAAGGACTCCGCATCTGCCGTCACGACCGGATCCACGTCGCTGCTGCCGAACAGTCCGCCGAGCAGCAGCAGCGGGTTCCAGACCGGCTTTGCGGCCGCAGCAACGGTTGCCGGGATGTCCCAGGTCAGCCCCGCCTGCGCTGGGTCCAAATCGGCACTAACCGCGCCAGCCGTCACCGGAATCGGTACAACGGCCCGATCAGCCTCGGCGTTCAATGTGGCCAGCGCCTCGTCCGTGGACTGACCGTCCAGCGGGATCCCCAGGACGCTCGTGCCCCGGGGAATGTCCCCGTTGGTCAGGACGAGCAGTAGGTATGTGACTGCCGCGGCGGCCAGGGCAGCACCAACCAGAACCAGGGCGCGAGAGGGCCTGGAACCGGGCGCTGAGTCGACTGGAGGCACTGACATGTGATCCCCCGCACCCTAAGGGAGCAAACCTTCGGCTGCTCGGCGCGCAGGTCAGGCTGCGGGTTTTCGTCCCGGCGACGGGTCAGGCGGTGGGCTGTGCGGCCGCCCGGTGCAGGCGAGCGTTGTCGACCACGACTGCCACCGGGGAGTCGATCAACCGCAGCGTGGTGAGCGAGGATTCGCCGAATGCGTTGGCGGCTGCGCTCGACAGCCCCAACACCCCCACGACACGTCCGCGCGCCCGCAGCGGCATCGACAAGAAGGTGGCCATCTCGCCGTCATCCTCCGCACCGAGGAAGGCGTCCGGGTCGGCGATCCGCGGCGTGACGTCGTGCACGCCGACCGCCTCACCGGTGGCCTGCGCGGCGGCGTCGGCCATCGCTGTCAAGAACTCCCCGTACTGCTGGGTCGACGTCTCCCGCGTAACCGACAAGTAGGCGGCCAGGTCGTCCAGCATCAGCACCCCGGCCAGGTCGTACTCGGCGATCCGGGCGACCACCTGCAGCACGGCCGCGACGGTCTCTTCGAATCCGTGCGCCTCGGCCGGAATGGCCGTGACGTCCGCGGTCACCTGCGACTCAAACAGCTTGCGGTCAAGCAGGTCACTGACACGGGCGAACACGTCATCGTCGGTCAGATCAACCGGTTCGGGCGTGTGCCGCGCACGACCACCGCGAGTCACGTCGGCGGCATTGATGGCGGCTTGCACCGCCGAAACCAGTTCCGGCGCCTCGAAGTCTTTGGTGAGGAAGCCCTCGGCTCCAACCAGGCTGCCCCAGTACCGGTCGGCAGCGGCGTCGAGGCTGGTGAGCAGCAGGGCTGGGATGTCCGCTGTCTGCCAGTCGTCCTTCAGGACGCGAACTGCCACATAACCGGACAACCTGGGCATCTGGATGTCCAGGACCGCCGCGTCCGGCTGCTCCCGGAACACCGCCTGAACAGCTTGGATGCCGTTCTCGACGCTCACTACCTCGAAGCCTTCGCGCTCCAAGACCGCGGCGACGATGCGGCGCAGCGTGGGGCTGTCGTCGGCAATCACGACCTTGGGCATGGCACCTCCTGAACCGGTCAGCGTCCTACGAGCCGCCGGACGGTACTGATGAGTTCGGACGAGTCGAACGAACTCTTGAGCAAGTAGGCGTCAGCTCCTGCGTCCAGGCCGGCGCGCTGGTCGGCCTCTTCCCCACGGGAAGTCATGATCACAACGGGCACTTGCTCCCAGCCGGGGGTGCGCCGGATCGTCCGGGTCAGCCGGAAACCGTCCATGCCGGGCATCTCCACGTCGGAGACCACCAGATCGACCGGTTCGCCGGTCAGCCTGGCTGCACCTTCGGTCCCGTCAACAGCGGTGTCGACCTCATACCCCGCGCCGCTGAGGATGCTGCGCTGCAGTTCGCGGACCCCGGCGCTGTCCTCCACGATGAGAATCCGGGCCGCCGGCGAGGGCTCCGCGGCGGATCCTGCGGCGGCGGCCAGGGGCGGGGTCTTGCCGTCGTGTGGGGCCAGGTCCCGCAGATCCAACAGCGGGATGATGCGGCCTTCTTCGTCCAAGCTGGCGCCTGGGTATCTCGAGCTGCGACCCAGGAACGGGCCCAACTCCTTGACGACAACTTCGCGCTCGGCGACCAACTCGTCAACGGCCCAGGCCCACAACTGATCACCACGGCGGACGAGAACGGCCCGGTCCCCGAAACCGGACTCCACCGCGAGTGCGGACCCGACCGAGGCAATCGGGACCAGGTCGTCGCCACGAAGCAGGCACGGACGTCCAGCGACGTCGTATACGGCTGTGGTGCGCAGGTCCAACGACTCCACGATGTTGGCCACCGGAATCGCATATCGCTGCGACCCGATGCGGGCAATCAGACAGCGCATGACCCCGAGCGTGACCGGCACGGTCAGCGTGAACCTTGTCCCCGCGCCCGATGTCTCCACCTGCAGGGTGCCGCCGAGTCCTTGAACGGCTCGGCGCACGACATCCAGGCCAACCCCGCGCCCGGACGTGGTCGTCACCGTGGACCTGGTGGAGAACCCCGGCTGACAGAGGGCTTCGAGCAGATCCGATGCGCCGGTTGCCTGCAGCACGGCTGGCACATCGATGCCCGCACCATCATCGGCAACCTCGATCGCGACGGCCGCCCCCAGAGCGCGCGCGTGCAGTGAAACGGTCGCGCGCGGTGGCTTGCCGGCCGCGATGCGCTCCGCCGGGGTGGCGCACCCGTGGTCGACGGCATTCGTCACCAAGTGGCGCAGCGCATCGGCGACTCCATCAAGAACGCGCGCGTCCAATTCGACGTCGGCGCCGGTGACAACCAGGTCCACGTCCCGACCACCGGACAGCGCAACTTCGCGCACCAACTGATTGAACGCGGTGACCACGCGGCGCAACGGCACCATTGCCAGCGCCATCGCCGCGTCGCGCACATTCACCAGCCGTTCGGCGGCGTCGGCAGAGTCACGGCGCAGGTCTTCGGCAGCGGCGTGAATCGACTCCAGCCGGGTCAACAACTCCGCTGTGTCGGTTGCCGCGGCCGCTTCCATCTCGCGAACGATTTCGCCGAGCTGCCGATGAATGCCCAGCGCCGACGCACCGACGTGTCGGGCGCGTAGCTCCGCCTCACCCACGGTGTCGACCAGCAGGTGCACTCGCGAAGTGGGGATGCGCACTAGGTCAGCGCGCTCAACCGCCTCGACCACTGCCTCGCTGAGTTGCGGCACCACCACGTCCGCGCCGTCGCGAGCAGCTTCCAGGGCCGCCACCAGGGCAGCAGCGTCCGCCGGTACCAGCGGCTGCTCGGCACCTGGCAACTGCCGCTCGATGCCTGACGTCGCGGCCAACAACAAGTCGATCAGCGCCTTGCTGACTTCAATTCGCTGGTCCCGGACCGCGCCGAACACGTCCTCACAGCGGTGCGCCAACTCGACGACCGCGTCCAGACCCAGCATCCGGGCCGAGCCCTTGACCGTGTGCGCGTCCCGGAAGAGCCGGTCGAGCAACTCCCGACCCGGGCCGACCTTCTCCAACTGCAGCAGGCCAGAGGTGAGCGAAGCGAGCCGCTCCTCCACTTCGGCCCGGAAGGTGGCGACCAGTTCCGGGTCGTCGGCCCAGCTCATGACAGCCGGAATCGCGCAATCGATTCGGACAGACCGTGCGCCAACCCGTTGAGTTGGGCGGCGGCCGCTGCGGCCTGGCGGGATCCGGCGGCGTGCTGGCGGGTGGCGTCGGACACCTGCGTCATCGCCGACACCACCTGATCGGACGCACTGCGCTGCTGCTGCGTGGCGATCGAGATCTCCTTAGCAGCAGTCGTCGTCTCATCCACCATCCCCGAAATCCGCTCCAACGCCTGCTCCACCCCCCGGGCCAACTCCACCCCCGCATGAACCTCCGCAGCCCCCTCCTGCGACGCCAACACCGTCGCCGACGTCTCCGCCGAAATCTCCGCCACGATCGCCTGAATCTGCCCCGTGGACTCCTGCGCCCGCTCCGCCAACTTGCGCACCTCCGCAGCCACCACCGCGAACCCCCGGCCATGCTCCCCAGCCCGGGCCGCCTCAATAGCCGCGTTCAACGCCAACAGATTCGTCCGATCCGCAAGATCATCGATCACTTCCAGAATCCGACCGATCTCCGAAGACTTCTCCCCCAACCGCCCCGCCCGATCCGCGATCGAATCCACCCGCACCGCAATCTGATCCATCGCGTCGACGCTCTGCTGAACGGCGAAACGACCATCCTCGGCGTACCTGAGCGTCTCCGCCGCGTAGCGGGAGACCGCCTCTGCGGTGTCGGCGATCTGCGCGGCGGTCGCCGCCAACTCCTCGATCGTGGACGTGGTCTCGGTCAACGCCGAGGACTGCTCCGAGGCGTTGCTCGCCTGCTCCTCCGCCACGTTGAGCAACTCGGTGGCGCTGCTGGTGAGTTGATCACCACCGCTGCGGACCTGCTCAACCAGACCACGAAGGCTGACCAGCGTGTGGCGCAAGGCCGTCGTGAGCTCTGTCACCGACTCCCCTTGTGGCAGCGCGCTGGAATCGGACAGGTCCCCGTCGGCGGCGCGAGCCAAGGCAGCGGACAGGTCGGCGATCTGTGCCTGCAGTCGGTCGCGTTCGGCCTGTGCCCGTCGTTCGTGCGACGCGAGGGATTCGGCCAGTTCGCCGTCCACCAGGACCATCGCCGGCAGCGCAACCAACGCAACCAACGCGATCGGCAGCGCGGAGGCCACCCAGGTGTCCGTGACAACGCCGATCACGACCACCGTGACGCTGAGGTAGGCGCCGAAGGCGACCAGGCCCACCCGATTGAAGACCATTGATGAGAACAGGACGGTGACGGCCAGGAGTACGGCACCGGCGCCGAGCAGTCCGCCGCTGGCCACCGAGATCCCGCCGATGTAGACGACGGCCCCAATCAGGACCGCGCGCATGACTCGGCTCACGGTGTCGGTGTCCGCACCGCTGCGCCAAGCGCGGATGGCCAGCAGGGTGGAGGTGGCGGCGATCCCACAGCCAACCGCGGTCCAGACCGCGACCATGGGCCAATTGACCTCGGCGTCGGTGAACCGGTCGGTGACGGCAGCAGCCATCACCGCAAGCGCGACGCTGCCCCACAACGTCACTGCGGTCACCACGGTCATGCGCTTGCTCAGGTCCACCGGTCCTCCACGCTCTGCTGCGTTGCTAATCGGACGGTCTGCGGTTGGGCTGAAGCAGGCTCAGGCCGCGGGAGTGAACTGCCGCCTGAGGGCGACAACCGCAGCGGCGTCCAGCACCGAAGCTGGACCGGAGTCGATCGCGCAGACGGCCGAGAGCAGCCCCGACGTCGCAGTCGGTACCGGCCGCGCCGGCCCCGGCTTCTCCGCGACCCCCGGCACGGCATCGGCCAAGACAGCGACTTCGACTCCCTCGGCAGTGAGGATCACGAGTCGAGACGCGCTGGTAAGCGGGTGCGGGTCGAGGCCGAGTAGGGGCCGCAGGTCCACCACCGCCAGGACCCGGCCGCGCCAGTTGGCGACGCCGCACAACCACGAAGGGTGTCCCGGCAGGGCCGTGATCTCCGGCACCGGTGTCACTTCCGCGACGTTGGCCAGGTCGACCAAGTACGTACCGTGATCCAGGCGCATGACCACGCCGCCGGCAGGCAGCGCAGCGGGCGGCTCGGGGACGGCGGGAACGGGCGCGTCCTCGACGGCCGCGACGACGTCGGCCCCGTTCGGGGTGCCCTCGTCGTCGGTGGCCCGGCTCAGGTCGGTCACTTCAGGCGCATCGGCCGCTAGGGGCGTCGGCTGAAGACCCGCCCGTCTGCAAACAACAGGCCGGCAGCGGCCAGTGCGGCGATCGCCATTGCCCACCCGCGCACTCCCACGCCCGCAACTGCGGTGCTCCACACCCAGCCCGCCCCAGCGGCCCAGCCCAGGATCGGCGTCAGGCTCCACGGGCCAAGCCGATCCGCGTTTGCCGCCAGAACCACGGCGACGACCAGGCCCAGCAGGCTCAGCGCGGCACCCAGGGGCAGCACCGGTGGCCAGGAGACCTCCGCGAGACCGGACCCGAGGATGCCCAGACCGATGCCCGCAATCAGGCCACCCGCGGCAGTCCAGGCATCGCGCATCAGGCGGGCGTCGGCTTGGCGTCGGGCATCACGACGACGTCGACCGAACTGGCACCGGCCGCTTCCAGGACGTCGGTGATCTCGCGTCCGATCAACTCGTGTCGCTGCAACAGGGCGTCGCGAAGAGCCTCAACCAAGTGCTGATTCGCTTCCAGCATCCCCTTGATCTTCACTTTCTGCGTTTGCAGCAACTCCTCAACACGGTCGCGCCCGTCCCGGTCGGCGAGCACGCGACCTACAACGTTGGTGCTGGACAGCGCCGACCCTTGAATGGCGGCGTAGGAGACCAGGGTGTCGGCCATGCCGACCGAACCGACCATTTCCGCGGCCACGTTGGTGGCGTACAGCAGGTCACCACCAGGTCCGGTGGAGATGTCGGAGAAGAAGATCTCCTCCGCGCACTGACCCGCCAGCGCGATCTGGATCAACGCCAGCATTTCGCTGCGCGAACGGGTGTAGACGTCATCGACGTCCCCATGGGCGAGCATGCCCAGCGCCTCGCGACGCTTGATGATGGTGAGGATCTCCAGCCGACGGTGGGGTGCCACCAACCAGGCGGCGACTGCGTGTCCGGCCTCATGAGTGGCGATGAGTCGCTTCTCGTGCACGGTGTAGGCCACCGGCTGGCCCATCCCGATCTCCTCGACCATTCGGGCCTTCTCGATGTCCGCGCGGTTCATCTTGGTGTCGTCTCGGCGCATGGCGTTGACCAGCGCCTCGTCCAGGAGGTGCTCGATCATCACCGGCGTGTAGCCCTGGGTGGCGGCTGCCAACGTGTCGCGCTGCTCTTCGGTGTCGAGCTCGCCGTGGTGGGCCTTCTTGGCCAGGAAGTGCTCCAGCAGCACCTTTCGAGCGTCCTTGCCGGGCCGGTCGAACGTGAGGCGCCGGTCGAAGCGGCCGGGGCGCAGCAGCGCCGGGTCCAGGTTGTCCGCGCGGTTAGTGGCGGCGATCAGCAGCACGTTGGTCTTGGGCGGCTCGGGCCGACGCAACTGCCGATGAACCGGCAGGTAGAGGTTCAGCCGGTCCACGAGCTTCGTGTGCACCTTCTGCAGTCCGGTGGGCTCGTCGAAGGACTGCATCTGCACGAGCAACTCGTTCACCACGCCGCCCACGCCCTCTGAGGTCATGGCTGCGTTGGTGATCACCGCGGCGGACTGGGGGGCAGCCTGCGCGTAGCCGGCCGGCAATCCTTCAAGACCCCCGCAGCACTGTGCCTGCATCCGAGCCGCATCCGGCATGGCTGTTGCCGACATCCCGCCGCGAACCGTGGCGATCGCATCGATCTCCTCGATGAAGCCGATGGCACCACCCTCAGCGCGTGCTGCCTTGCGCAACTGCTTGAAGTAGGAGCGGATCTTGCGGGCAGTGGCCCCGTAGTACATCGACTGGAAACTAGTGGCGGAGACGAAGAGGAACGGGACCCCGGCTTCGGCCGCCATCGCCTTGGCCAAGTGGGTCTTGCCGGTGCCCGGCGCGCCCTCGAACAGCAGTCCACGGCGCGGCGTTCCGCCCATCTCCTGGGCGAAGGTGCGGTGCGCCAGGAACAGGTTGAGCGAGCGGACCACGTCCTCCTTGATCGGATCGATGCCCTTTACATCGTCCAGCCGGACGTCGATCTGCTCGGGCCGGTACAGCACGTGCGGGCTGCGCCCGGCGCCGACCGTGGTACCGATGAGCACCACGCCAAGCAGCGTGAAGAAGAGGATCGGGACCAGGAGGAACGGGTCCAGTTGCGGTAGACCCCACTGAACCGGGTTGCCGCTGAGCAGGCGGAACCACATCCACGCGCAGGGCACCCCCAGCACCACGGCGAGAGTGCGCAGGCGGCGGCGGCGAGCCAGTTCCCTGGAGGCGCCGACGTCGGCGGTGTTTGCCGCGAGCAACACGGGAACGTCGCCGGCCGCATGCGTGAAGGTGTCGCCGTTGGTCGACTCGGGGGCGTTGGGGGTCTCCATGACCGGAGTCTGTGACTCGCCGGGGTAAAGGGACAGGCGGATTCACCCATTCGGCGCATCAAGATCGCCGTCTCCATCCGAACGGACGAGTCCGCCCGCGCCGCCGCGCCCGGCGCTGAGGCCGATCAGGTGCCGGCGAAGAGGTCCGTCTCCCGGCCGGCATCGTCCAGCGGCACGGCTGCGCGGCCCTTGGCCAGCCGGAAGTGCTCCCGCCCGAAGGCGGCCGGGCCCACCGCCTCGGCGATCGCGAAGAAGGGTCCGTCGGCGGCGACCTGGGTGGCGTGGGCGCGCAGGGCGGCCACCTTGCGGTCGGCGAACTCCGTGCCGTCGACGACAGCGGTCACGAGTTCGTCGGCAACGACACCGGGCAGTTCGCCCGGTTCAGTCGCCCCGAAGAACCCGCTGCTGCCGGACTCGGCCAGGACTCGGATGCCTTCGGCAACGTAGGAATGCGGCAAAGCGGTCCAGTAGATCTTCGGGATGTCCCACGCCTCGCCCAGGTCCGGGCGGAACGCCGCAGCGGCCGCCAATACCGCCCCGTACATGGCAACCCGATGCGCCTGGATGTGGTCCGGGTGTCCGTACTGACCGTTCTCGTCGTAGGTGATCAGCACCTGCGGGCGGCGATCTCGGATTACCCCGACTAGATCGGCCGCGGCCTCAAGCAGATCGGCCCGCCAGAAGGACTCGGTGCGGTTGTTGGCATCAGTCCCCATCATCCCGGAGTCGCGATACCGACCGGGCCCACCCAGCCAGTGGTGATCGGTGACCCCGAGCGCATCCAGAGCCCCGACGATCTCGCCGCGGCGATGCTCCCCCAACCGATCCTCCCGGTGTGCGGCCAGGTGTTCCAGGTCGGGCACCAGCACTTCGCCCTCCTCTCCGGAGGTGCACGTGACCAGAGTCACCGCGGCGCCGGCCTCGGCGTAGCGAGCCATCGTGGCCCCGGTACCGACGACCTCATCGTCAGGGTGGGCATGGACGAGCAGCAGTCGGCGATCGGGCATGACCGCATTCTGCGCGAACAGCCGGATGTCGGGGAGGATGCCCCCGTGCCCGCGAACTTCCCCCGCCGCTATGCCCTGACGGGGCGGTTCACCCACGGATCGCCCCGGGCCTTCACAGTGACCGCCGACGGCGACGCGGTGCTGTTCCTGCGCTCCACCGGGCCCGAGGATCCGACCAACAGCCTTTGGGTCCTGCGGCGGGACGGCAGCGAGTCCCTGCTGGCCGACCCACGCGCCCTGGCTGCCGAAGCCCGGGGAGATGCCGGTCAGCCCGACAGCACCGCTGGCACCGCAACCGACATGGAGGAAGTCCCAGCCGAGGAGGCCGCCCGCCGGGAACGCTCCCGCGAGTCCGCCGCCGGGATCACCGCCTACTCCGTCGACGACTCCGGCACCCGGTGCGCGTTCGCGATCAGCGGGCGGCTGTTCACTGTTGAGGTCGGGTCCGGCGACGCTGCGCTACTGCCCACCGCCACCGCTGTGGTGGACCCACGCATCAGCCCGGACGGGACTCGGGTCGCCTACTGCGGCGGCGGGGCACTTCGCATCGTGGACGTAGCCGGCACTGACCGGGCCGTGCTTGAACCAGACGACGCGATCACCTGGGGCCTGGCTGACTTCGCTGCCGCGGAGGAGTTCGACCGGATGCGGGGATTCTGGTGGGCACCCACCTCGGATCGCCTACTGGTTTCGGGCGTGGATGAGTCACCTGTCGCCTCAACCTGGATCGCCGACCCCGCACATCCGGACCGACCCCCCAGGCAACACCGCTATCCGCGGGCAGGGACCGACAACGCGGTAGTCACGCTGGTGCTGGTGCCGCTCAACGGAGCGCCGCAACCGGTGCAGTGGGACCGAGAAGAGTTCGAGTATGTGACGGCCGTGCACTACTCCGAGTACGGGGACCCGCTGATCCAAGTGCTGAACCGTCGCCAAGACCGCGCCCAAGTGCTGCGAGTCGACCCGAGCACGGCAGCGACCGAGGTGCTGGGCGAGCAGATCGACGACGCATGGGTGGACGTGGTCGCGGGTGTGCCGAGTTGGGATGCGTCTGGTCGGCTGTTGACCGTCCAGCCGGTGGCGGACACCTACCGACTCCTCGCCGACGGTGTCCCCATCGGTCGACCCGACTGGCACGTCCGCTCGGTCAGTGTCGACAAGGCGGGGACATGCGTCGCCGGCGGACCCGACGCCGGTCACCGCCAAGTCTTGCTTCTCAGCGGGGACGAGACCGACGAGTTGACGCCCGCTGCGGGGCTGCATTCGGTGGTTCGCCGCAGCGGAACGACCCTCACGGTGAGCGCCACCATGCAGGGCCCCGGCAACACCGCCCGGGTCGACTGGCATGACGGCACCTCGGCGGTCGTGCCGGATCTGAGCGCCGAGCCCGATTTGCTGCCCATGGTGGAGCTTCAGACACGCGCCGGACTGCGTTGCGCAGTGCTTCGCCCATCGTGGTGGCGTCCGTCCGACGAGCAGTTGCCGGTGCTGCTGAGCCCATACGGCGGACCACACGCCGCTCGTGTTGTCGGCGCACTTTCGGCCTATTCGGTGGACCAGTGGTTCGCCGAGGCCGGATTCGCGGTTGTGATCATCGACGGGCGCGGAACTCCGGGTTCACCTTCGTGGGAGCGCGCGGTTCGCTTCGACCTGGCCACCGTCCCGCTGGCCGACCAGTTGCTGGCGTTGGACGAGCTCGCGCAGCAGCACCCGGAGTTGGACACCTCACGGGTCGGTATCCGCGGCTGGTCGTTCGGCGGGTATCTGGCCGCTTTGGCGGTGCTACGGGAACCGGACCGCGTGCACGCGGCGGTCGCGGGAGCCCCACCGACGGACTGGACCTGGTACGACACGGCCTATACCGAGCGGTACCTGGGCCTGCCGCAGGAACACCCGGAGGCGTACGCGGTATCCGGGCTGATCGACGACGCACCAGCCTTGGAGAACCCGCTGCTACTCATCCACGGGCTGGCGGACGACAACGTCCTGGCCGCGCACACGCTGCAGTTGTCCACGGCCCTGCTGGCGGCCGGTCGCGCGCACACCGTGCTGCCGCTGACCGGAGTAACCCACATGACCCCGCAAGTGGACGTGGCGGAGAACCTCTTGGTCCTGCAGCGGGACTGGCTGATCGAAGCGCTGTCCCTGGACCCAGCCCCGGAAGCGGGCTAAGCGCCTTCTCCGGAGGCAAAGACCGCAGCGGCCTCGGCGAAGTGACAGGCGCTCGGATGGTCGGAGTTCTCGCGCAACTGCAACGGCGGCTCTTCGGCGGCGCAGATGTCCTGCGCCTTCCAGCATCGTGTCCGGAATCGGCAGCCGCTTGGCGGATCGACCGGTGACGGCGGATCGCCGGTCAGCACGATGCGGTGCCGGGAGTCACGGCCCTGCGGGTCGGGGACTGGCACCGCTGATAGCAGCGCCTGGGTGTATGGGTGCGTTGGCCTGGTGTAGATCTGCTCCTCGTTGCCGAACTCGACCAACTTGCCCAGGTACATGACCCCGACGCGGTCGGAGATGTGCCGGACCACTGACAGGTCGTGGGCGATGAAGATGTAGGAGAGATTGAATTCGGTCTGCAACTTGTCGAGCAGGTTGATCACCTGGGCCTGAACCGACACGTCCAGTGCCGATACCGGCTCGTCGCAGATGATGATGCTCGGGTTGAGCGCCAGGCCCCGCGCGATGCCGATGCGCTGCCGTTGCCCGCCGGAGAACTGGTGCGGGTAGCGGTTGATGTGCTCTGGGTTGAGCCCCACGACATCGAGCAGATCCTTCACCTTGCGGTCACGGTCACCCTTCGGCGCGACCTCCGGGTGGATCTCGAACGGCTCACCGATGATGTCGCCGACGGTCATCCGGGGGTTCAGCGACGAGTACGGGTCCTGGAAGACGATCTGGACATGGCGGCGCATCTCTCGCAGCCGTCGCCCCTTGAGGGCGTAGATGTCCTCCCCCTCGAACCGCACCTGACCGGAGGTTGGTCGCTCCAGGACCATCAGCAGTTTGGCCAGGGTGGACTTGCCGCACCCGGATTCCCCGACGATGCCGAGCGTCTCCCCCCGGTTCAGGTCGAAGGAGACCCCGTCCACGGCCTGGACCGCACCGATCTGCTTCTTGAAGACAATGCCCTTGGTCAGCGGGAAGTGCTTCACCAGGTCGCGCACTTCCAGGATCACGTCGTTACTCGCCATCGGTCGCCCCCTCGTCCAGCAACTGCTCGCTGAAGTGGCAGGCGGCCCACCGACCGGTCTGGATTTGACGGTTCTGCGGCGGCGGGTCGGCCCTACAGACGTCCTGCGCGAATCGGCATCTGGGTGCGAAGGAGCAACCAGGGGGGATTCGGGTGAGGTTGGGCGGCAATCCCTTGATCGCGTAGAGCTCCTCCCCCTTGTGGTCGACGCGGGGTATGGACTCCAGCAGGCCAAGTGTGTAGGGGTGCAGCGGTTTGGCGTACAGGTCCGCGATCGGCGCCTGCTCGGCGACGCGGCCGGCGTACATGACGGTGATGGAGTCGGCCACGTCCGCGACGACGCCGAGGTCGTGGGTGATGAGGATCAGCCCCATCTCACGCTCGGCTTGCTGCTCGGCGAGCAACTCCATGATCTGCGCCTGCACGGTTACGTCAAGTGCGGTCGTCGGCTCGTCGGCGATGACGACCTCCGGGTCCAGGGACAGTGCCATCGCGATCATGATGCGCTGCCGCATGCCGCCGGAGAACTGGTGCGGATAGTCGTTGACTCGCTGGCTGGCCGCCGGGATCCGCACCATGTCCATGAGTTCGACGGCCTTGACCTTGGCTTCTTTGCGAGACATGCCGTCATGCTCAACGAACATCTCGCCGAGTTGCCGGCCCACGGTGTGTACCGGGTTGAGCGAGCTGAGGGCGTCCTGGAAGATCATCGCGATCTTGGCGCCGCGGTACTTGCGCCGCTCGTCCTCGGGCAGGGCCAGCAGATCGGTACCGCGGAATCGCACGCTGCCGCCGGTCACATAGCCCGGTGGTGTGTCGAGAATCCCCATGATCGCCTGCGCGGTCACCGACTTGCCGCATCCGGACTCGCCGAGGATCGCCAGGGTTTCGCCTTCGCGGACCTGGAAACTGACCCGGTCGACGGCCTTGGCGATGCCCTCCCGCGTTCGGAACTCGACTTCCAGCGAGTCGACATCAAGCAGGGGCGCGTCCGTCGCTCCCGGTGGCGTGGCGCCGGTCTCGTCGATCTCGGTTATGGCCACGTCAGCGCAACTTCGGGTCGAGGGCGTCGCGCACGGCGTCGCCGAGGACGATGAACGCGAAGACGGTCGTGGACAGGAAGATGGCGGGGAAGAACAGCATGTGCGGCGCTACTCGGACGAACGTCGCCGCATCGCTGATTGCGATCCCCCACGAAACAGCTGGCGGCTGCAAGCCGATCCCCAAGTACGAGAGGGTCGCTTCGGCCGCGATGTAGCCGCCCAGGGAGATCATCGACACCACGATCACCGGTGCCAGCGAGTTGGGCAGCAGGTGGCTGCGCACGATCCGAGGACCACCGGCCCCAAGGGCCCGGGCCGCCTGAACGAAGTCGGCGTTCTTCACTTGGATCACGCTGGATCTCATGATCCTGGCGATGGTCGTCCAAGCGAGGATCCCGATGGCCAGCACCACCTTGAGGATGTTCTCGATCTCCGAGGTATCCGGACCCGACGGCAACGCGGTCAGAATCAGCACGCCGCCGAGGAGCAGCGGGATGGCGAAGAAGATCTCAGTGAACCGAGAGGTGATCGAGTCCCACCAGCCGCCGTAGAAACCCCCCAGGACGCCCAGTACCCCGCCCACGGTCACGGCGAAGATGGTCGTCAGCACGCCGACCATGATGGATGGACGCGCGCCATAGATGGTGCGGGCGTAAACGTCGCAGCCTTGGGTGTCGTAGCCGAACCAGGCTTCTGAGCTCGGTGGCTGCCGGGACAGCGAGCCCAGACAGAAGCGCGGGTCCTTGTTGGGGCTGAATAGGGTGAACAGGCTGGGCACCAACGCCATGAGGATGAATACGAAGACCAACGCGGCCGCGAACCAGAACAGTTTGTTGTGCTTGAGGTCATCCCAAGCGTCGTTCCACAACGAGCGCGGCTTGCCGATATCGACCGTTGCCTCATCGTCAACGTGGTCGAGTCTGTCGAGCCGATCATCGACTTCGGTCAGGCGGCTCGCGTCGCGGATGCCGGAAGCCGGGTCACTCATAGCGGATCCTCGGGTCGAGTACGCCGTACAACAGGTCGACGAGCAGGTTGATGAGCAGGACCACCAATACGATCACGGTGATCGCCGCGGTGACGGTCGCGCCTTCGCGGGTTCGGATGCCCAGGAAGATAAGTCCGCCAACGCCCTTGATGTTGAAGATGCCCTCGGTGACCACGGCGCCACCCATGAGCGCGCCGAAGTCAAGTCCGATGAACGTGATCACTGGGATCAGGGAGTTGCGCATGATGTGGTGCTGGACCACGTCGCGACGAGGCAGACCCTTGGCGGTCGCGGTTCGCACGTAGTCGGCCCGGATGTTCTCCGACATGGTTGTGCGCATGAGTCGGGCCACGAACGCCAGCGACAACGCCGCCAGGACGAACGCCGGCAGGATCAAGTCACTCAGCGGAGCGCCGGAACTTACCGTCGGTGGGAACCATCCGAGTTGGACTCCGAAGAAGTACTGGGCGGAGTAGCCCAGCACGAAGACTGGGATCGAGATCACGGCCAAAGTGGAGACCAGCACCAGGTTGTCCAGGAAACTGCCGCGTCTGAGCGCGGATAAGACCCCGGCGCTGATCCCGAATATGACTTCGATGATGATCGCCATCGAGGTCAACTTGAACGAGATAGGGAACGCCCGGGCCAACTCGTTGATCACCGGCTCCCCGCTGAACGTCTCCCCGAAGTCACCGGTCAGCAAATTGCCCATGTACTTGGCGTACTGGACCATGAGCGGCTGGTCCAGGCCGTACTTCTCCGTCTGAGCCGCTACGTACTGCTCCGGACACGGCCGGTCCCCGCACTTGCCGGCGAACGGGTCACCGGGAAGGGCAAAGACCATCGCGAAGATGAAGAAGGTCGTGCCGAGGAAGACCGGGATCATCTGCAGCAGTCGCCGCAGCGTGTACTGCCCCACAGACTCCTCCTCGCGACGCCCGTCACCCTAGCCCGCGGATGCCGCATCCGGGGTTAACAACTTCGGTGAATGCAGTCGGCCCGCCGGAAGACCGGCGGGCCGACTGCTACTTGGTGCTGCTCAGTTCTTTTCGATCTCCGTCACGGCCACCCGGGAGAACGGGGTGAACTTGACGTTTTCGACCGACTCCGACCAGCCAGCGGTGGTGTCGCCGTACCACAGCGGCACTGCCGGCAGATCGGCCACGGCCAGCTTCTCGGCCTCCTGGTACTTGCTCAGCGCCTCGTCACCGGTCAGGCCCTTCGCCTCGACCAGCAACGCGTCGACCTGCTCGTTGGAGTAGTCGCCGTCGTTGGCCGAACCGTTGGACGAGTAGATCGGCGCCAGGAAGTTCTCGATGGACGGGTAGTCCATCTGCCAACCAGTCCGGAACGGACCAGTCATCTTCCGGTCGTTGATGTCGGCACGGAACGTGGCGAAGTCCACGAACGGGGTTGCGGTGCACTCCACCCCGAGCGTGTTCTTGATGCCGTTGCAGACAGCCTCGGTCCACGTCTTGTGGTCGCCGTCTGCGTTGTAGGCCAGGGTCAGCGCACCGGTGTAGCCCGACTCCGCGAAGAGCTCCTTGGCCCGATCCGGGTTGTAGGTGCAGAACTCGCCGCACTGGTCCTCGACGAAGCCCTCGACAACCGGGCTGGCGTAGCCGGTGGCGGGAAGCCGACCCGGGAAGGCGATGTCGATTACCTCTTCGCGGTCGAACGCCATGGACACGGCCTGCCGCAGCGCGAGGTTGTCATACGCCTCTACGTACAGCGGGAACGTGAACGTCTGGATGACACCGGCCGCCTGGTTGACCCAGCGGTCACCGAGGTCGGACTGGTACTGGTCACCGGCACGAGCCGACGAGGGGATTGAGTCCAGAACATCAAGGTTGCCGGCCAGCAGGTCGGCGTATGCGGCGTCGAGTTCCTGGTAGATCTTCCAGGTGACGTCCTTGACCTTGGGAGCGTCGTCGCCCTTGTAGCCCTCGAATGCGGTCGCGCGGATCTCCTGCTTCTTGTCCCACGCCACGAACTCGAACGGGCCGTTGCCGATCGGCGCCTCGCCAAAGGCATCCGGGTCGTCGAAGAACGACTCCGGCAGCGGGGCGAAGGCGGAGTAGCCGACGACGGTCTCGAAGAGGCCGTTCGGGTTGTCCAGCGTGACCTCGAAGGTGGTGTCGTCCACGACCTTCAGGCCGGACATCTCCTTGACCGGGGCCTCGTCCTCGGTGATTGCCTCGTCACCATTGGCGTCCTCACCCTGGACCTCTTCGAAGCCGGTGATGCCGAGGCCGTCGGGTCCGAAGAAGTAGGAGTTCAGCTGGCCGTTGGGGCCGTAGGAGGCGTAGTTCCAGGCGTCGACGAAGGAGTTCGCGGTGACCGGGGTGTCGTCGTGGAAGGTCCAGTCGTCCTTGAGCTTGACGGTCCAGACCGTCTTGTCGTCGTTGGCCTCGATCGACTCGGCCATCGCCAACTCCGGCTCGGCGGTCTCGTTGTTGTACTCGACCAGCCCGGTGAACAGGTTGTCGATGATGTTGCCGCCGCCGGTCTCGTTGGTGTTCGACGGGACGAGCGGGTTCTCCGGCTCGGACCCGTTGATCGTGACGGCGCCGGTCGCTTCCGGCGTGCCGCCACCGCAGGCGCTCAGGCCGAGCGCAAGCGCGGCCGCGCCGACGACGACGGCCCCATAGCGAGTGCGTACTCGCATGTGTCTCCTCCTCTTTCGGATGGCCCCGGTTGGGGCAGGTGCCCGGCTGCGGCCAGGGTGGGCAGCCCCGCCTGCACATGCAGGTGTGCCGAAGCCATGCTTACCCGCGGGTAACCGTCCAACCAAACGAATTCGGGCGCCGCGTCCGAATAGCAACCAATCCGTTACCTGGCCGAGCAGCGGTCGACACCTACTTGCGGCTGCGGGAACGCGTCTTCTCGCGGGCGGTCGCCTGCAGTTCCACCTTGCGCAGCCGAACGGCGGTCGGCGTCACCTCGACGCATTCGTCCTCGCGGCAGAACTCCAGCGCCTGCTCCAGGCTGAGCAGCCGCGGCGGGATGAGGCGCTCCAGTTCCTCCCCGGTGGATGAACGCACGTTGGAGAGCTTCCGCTCCTTGGTGGGGTTCACGTCCATGTCGTCGGCTCGGGAGTTCTCGCCCACGATCATGCCCTCGTAGACCTCCGTGGTCGGGCCGACGAACATCGTTCCCCGCTCCTGCAGGTTGTACAGCGCGTACGAGGTGACCGCACCACGCCGGTCGGCGACCAGCGACCCACTCGGGCGCGTGCGCAGCTCGCCATGCCAGGGCTCGTAGCGCTCGAAGACGTGGTGCAGCAGGCCGGTGCCGCGAGTCTCGGTGAGGAACTCCGTGCGGAACCCGATCAGGGCCCGGGCCGGCACCAGGTACTCCAGGCGCACCCAGCCGGTTCCGTGGTTGACCATCTGCTCCATGCGGCCCTTGCGCAGGCCCAGCAACTGGGTCACCACCCCCAGGTAGTCCTCCGGGACGTCAACCGTCAGTCGTTCCATCGGCTCGCAAAGGCGACCGTCGATCTCCTGCGTCACCACCTGCGGCTTGCCTACCGTCAACTCGAAGCCTTCGCGCCGCATCAACTCGACCAGGACGGCCAGTTGCAGTTCACCGCGACCCTGCACCTCCCAGACGTCCGGACGCTCAGTCTCGAGGACCCGGATGGACACGTTGCCGATGGTCTCGGCGTCCAGGCGCGCCTTGACCAACCGCGCGGTGAGCTTGGAACCGCCCTCACCGGACAGGGGCGATGAGTTGACGCCGATCGTCATCGAGATGCTCGGCGAGTCCACCGTGATCACCGGCAAGGGGCGGGGGTCGTCGGGGTCGGCCAGCGTCTCCCCGATCGTGATGTCCGGAATCCCGGCGACTGCGATCAGGTCACCTGGGCCGGCCTCCTCCGCGGGGACGCGTTCCAGGGCCTCGGTCATGAGCAGCTCGGCGACCTTTACCCGTTCCACGGTTCCGTCGGCCCGGCACCACGCCACCGACTGGCCCTTACGGATGTTGCCGTTGCGGACCCGGCAGAGCGCCAGTCGCCCGAGGTAGGGCGAGGCGTCCAGGTTGGTGACGTGCGCCTGCAGCGGGGCGGTCTCGTCGAACTCCGGTCCCGGCACGGTGTCCAGCAGCGTTGCGAACAGCGGGCCCAGGTCGTCCTCGGCCGGCATGCCGCCGTCGACGGGCTGCTCCAGCGAGGCGCGACCGGCTCTCGCCGATGCATAGACGATGGGGAAGTCGATCTGGCTGTCGTCGGCGTCCAGGTCCAGGAACAGCTCATAGACCTCGTTGATCACCTCCGAGATCCGCGCGTCGGGCCGGTCCACCTTGTTCACCACCAACACGATGGGGAGTCGCTTGCTCAGCGCCTTGCGCAGTACGAACCGGGTCTGTGGCAGCGGCCCCTCACTGGCGTCGACCAGGAGGAGGACGCCATCGACCATCTCCAGACCGCGCTCCACCTCGCCGCCGAAGTCGGCGTGACCGGGCGTGTCGACGATGTTCAGGATCACCTGGGAGCCGTCCGGGCGGGGATAGGCGACCGCGGTGTTCTTGGCCAGGATCGTGATGCCCTTCTCCCGCTCCAGGTCCATGGAGTCCATGACCCGCTCGGCCACGTCCGATCCGACCCGGAATGCGCCCGACTGCCACAACATGGCGTCCACGAGCGTCGTCTTGCCGTGATCGACGTGGGCCACGATCGCCACGTTGCGCAGGTCTTCACGCACAGCCATGTCCGGCACCACCTGAGTTGGAGAGGTCGCGACACCCTTCCGACGCGGATGTGACGCGAATGACAGGCCCAAGTGTCTCCCCCGGGTCACCCTGGACCAAACCGACGCCTACCCTTGCCCTCCGATGGCGCCCGCGATCGGTTGGTGCCAGCGACGCGGCGCCGTGCCCGGCAGGAGGAAGTCAGTCGATGGCCTTCGGAGTTAACGCCCCCGGTCGGGCAGAGATCTCAGAACGCACCCTGCGGACCGATCGGTGGTGGCTCCCCGGTCTGCTCACGGTTGTCGGGCTAGTCGCCTGGATCACGTACGCGACGGTCCGGGTCTTCATGCAGGACTGGTACTGGGTCGAGGACTTCCACTACCTCACCCCGTTCTACTCACCTTGCCTCTCCACCGGCTGCGTGCCGGAGGCGGCCCACTTCGGCACCTTCCTGCCGGACGTTTGGTTCATCCCCTACGCGGCGCTGAGCCTGCCGTTCCTGCTGCTGTTCCGGTTCACCTGCTACTACTACCGCAAGGCCTACTACCGGGCGTTCTGGCTGTCGCCGCCGGCGTGCGCGGTCGCCGAACCGCACTCCAAGTACAGCGGCGAGACGCAGTTCCCGCTGATCGGGCAGAACCTGCACCGCTACTTCTTCTACATCGCCGGACTCATCTCGCTGATCAACACGTACGACGCGCTAATTGCCTTCCGGGGCGCTGACGGTGGCTTCGGCTTCGGCCTGGGCAACGTCGTTCTCCTTACCAACGTCGTGATGCTCTGGTTCTACACACTCAGCTGCCACTCCTGCCGTAACGCGATCGGCGGGCGGCTGACCCACTTCTCCAAGCACCCGGTCCGCTACAAGATGTGGACCTGGGTGAGCAAGATCAACACCCGGCACATGCAGTTCGCCTGGATCACGCTAGGCACCCTGGCCTTCACCGACTTCTACGTGATGGCCGTCTCCGCCGGGTGGATCTCCGACCTCCGCTTCATCAACTGAGGACCGAATGACTGAGTTCGAGCGGCACACCTACGACGTAATAGTCATCGGCGCCGGCGGCGCCGGGCTGCGTGCGGCGATCGAGACCCGCGAGGCGGGCCTGCGTACCGCGATCATCTCCAAGTCGCTGTTCGGCAAGGCCCACACGGTCATGGCCGAGGGCGGCGCTGCGGCGGCCATGGGCAACGTCAACAGCAACGACAACTGGCAGGTGCACTTCCGCGACACGATGCGTGGCGGCAAGTTCCTCAACTCCTGGCGGATGGCCGAGTTGCACGCCAAAGAGGCGCCGGAGCGCATCTGGGAGTTGGAGACATACGGCGCGCTCTTCGATCGCACCAAGGACGGCAAGATCAGCCAGCGAAACTTCGGCGGGCACGAGTACCCGCGGCTGGCCCACGTCGGTGACCGCACCGGCCTGGAGTTGATTCGCACGCTGCAGCAGAAGGTCGTTTCGCTGCAGCAGGAGGACGCCAAGGAGTTCGGCGACGCCGAGGCCCGGATCAAGGTCTTCGCCGAGTGCGCCATTACCGATCTGCTGAAGGACGGCG
This sequence comes from uncultured Actinomycetota bacterium, assembly GCA_963753435.1. Lineage (GTDB taxonomy): Bacteria > Actinomycetota > Actinomycetes > CAVWCF01 > CAVWCF01 > CAVWCF01. The sequence continues at coordinate 121,074 of CAVWCF010000005.1, read as the reverse complement.
ACAGCATCTCCGGCGCCTTCGGCTACCACCGCCCCACCGGGGAGTTCGTCCTATTCGAGGCGCCCGCGGTGATCCTGGCCACCGGCGGTATCGGCAAGTCGTTCAAGGTGACGTCCAACTCGTGGGAGTACACCGGCGACGGCCACGCTTTGGCCCTCAAGGCCGGCGCAACCCTGGTCAACATGGAGTTCGTCCAGTTCCACCCGACCGGCATGGTCTGGCCGCCTTCGGTCAAGGGGATCCTCGTCACCGAGTCGGTCCGTGGCGACGGTGGTGTGCTGAAGAACTCCGAGGGCAAGCGCTTCATGTTCGAGTACGTGCCGGACGTCTTCCGGGCCCAGTACGCCGAAACCGAGGAAGAGGCCGACGGCTGGTACTCCGACCCCGACAACAACCGACGCCCGCCGGAACTGCTGCCGCGCGACGAGGTCGCCCGGGCGATCAACTCCGAGGTTAAGGCGGGCCGGGGCTCGCCCGCGGGTGGCGTGTTCTTGGACATCGCCAGTCGGCTCAAGCCGGAAGAGATCACCAAGCGCCTGCCCTCGATGTACCACCAGTTCAAGGAACTGGCCGACGTGGACATCACCAAGGAGCCCATGGAAGTAGGGCCCACCTGCCACTACGTCATGGGTGGCGTTGAGGTCGACCCCGACAGCCAGGCCGCACGGGTACCGGGGCTGTTCGCCGCCGGTGAGGTCGGCGGTGGCCTGCATGGTTCCAACCGGCTCGGTGGCAACTCACTTTCCGACTTGCTCGTCTTCGGTCGCCGCGCCGGTCTCGGCGCGGTGGAGTACCTGGAGAAGCTTTCTGAGCGGCCGGCAGTCGCCGAGGCGGCGGTCTCGTCCGCCCGGTCGCAGGCGTTGGCTCCACTGGAGCGCGCGGACGGCGAGAACCCGTACACCGTTCACAGCGAGTTGCAGCAGGTCATGAACGACCTCGTCGGGATCATCCGCACCAAGTCCGAACTAGAGGACGCCATCACGCGCCTTGAGGGCTTGACCCAGCGGGCCGCTGGGGTCCGCTCCGAGGGCGGGCGTGCCTACAACCCTGGGTGGAACCTCGCTCTGGACCTGCAGAACATGCTGCTGGTTAGTTGGTGCCTGGCCCGGTCGGCGCTCATTCGCGAAGAGTCGCGCGGCGGTCACACCCGCGAGGACTTCCCGGGCATGCGCCCGCAATGGCGCAAGGTGAACCTGATCTGCGAGGCGGATGGGGACGGCGCGGCCGTACGGGAGCAACCGCTTCCGCCAATGCGGCTGGACCTGCTGCAGCTGTTTGATCGCGGCGAGTTGGCCAAGTACATGACCGAAGAGGAACTTGCCGTACTGGACGGCGGCTCGGACGCGGACGGAGTGGACGCCTGATGGGGTACGACGCGAAGTTCCGGGTGTGGCGCGGTGACGACGAGTCCGGCGCGCTGCACGACTTCACCGTCGAGGTGAACGAGGGCGAGGTCGTTCTCGACGTCATCCACCGCCTGCAAGCCACCCAAGCGCCTGACTTGGCCGTGCGGTGGAACTGCAAGGCCGGCAAGTGCGGCTCCTGCAGCGCCGAGGTGAACGGTCGGCCCCGGCTGATGTGCATGACCCGGATGAGCACGCTGGCCGATGAAGACGTCATCACGGTGTCGCCGATCCGCGCCTTCCCGGTCATCCGCGACTTGGTGACCGACGTCTCGTACAACTACGAGAAGGCCCAAGCGGTTCCGTCCTTCGCACCGCCGGCCGACTTGGCACCCGGCGAGTACCGCATGGCGCAGGTCGACGTGGAGCGCAGCCAGGAGTTCCGCAAGTGCATCGAGTGCTTCCTGTGCAACAACACCTGCCACGTCATCCGCGACCATGAGGAGAACAAGAAGGAGTTCTCCGGGCCCAGGTTCCTGATGCGCATCGCGGAGTTGTCGATGCATCCGCTGGACACGATGGACCGCGCGCACCAGGCCCAGGACGAGCACGGCCTCGGCTACTGCAACATCACCAAGTGCTGCACCGAGGTGTGCCCCGAACACATCAAGATCACCGACAACGCGCTGATCCCGATGAAGGAACGCGTTGCCGACGTCAAGTTCGACCCGATCATGATCCTCGGCGCCAAGATCCCCACCCGCAGCAGCAAGCCGGCGGCCGCAGCACTGGCGGCCGGAAACCCGGAGAAGGCGGCCAAGGAGGCGCAGGCCGTCCTGGCCAACAAGCCGTCGGACAGCAACGCCCTCGGCGTCCTGGCCGACGCCCAAGCAGCAACGGGCGACTACTCAGCGGCGCTGGAGACGAGTCGTCGCCGCCTCGCCGCCGTTCGGGGCCGGGGCAAGCGCCGCTACGAAGCGGTATCCGCACACTTGACGCTGCTGCTGGATGGCATGGAGTCCGGGTCGCTTTCCGGCTCCGGCAAGTTGGCCGAAGAAGGTCGCGACACTCTCGCCGAGGCCCAGGCCTTGCAGTCCACCGGTTCGGTGCTGAATGGGCAGCGGGCGCGACTGGCGGTCGCCACCGGCGATTACTCGACGGCCGCGACCGCGCTCGAATCGGCCCGGGAGTGGAACCGCAGCGACCAGCAGCGGGCGGACGATCTGCTGACGGAAGCACTGCTTCGTCACAGCCAAGACGACACCGACGGCGCGGCCGCGGCGCTGGAGCAATCCAAAGCGCTTTGGCCGAGCAACCCACGGTTGTCGTGGGCGCTCTCGCCGGTCGTTACTTCGGACTGACGCACCGCTGCTGCACCTGGTACCCAGCGCGCGGTTGGGTCGTTGGCTTTCAGTCGGCCAGGTAGGACCGCAGGGCCGGCAGCAGCGGCAGGTCGGCATCCAGCCAGGGCACGGACTCCAGTTCGCTGGCGGTGAGCCACCGCAGGTCATCGTGGGCGGCATCGGCAGTCGGTTCGCCATCGACCAACTCCGCCAGCCAAACGCGCATGACCCGACCGGCGGGCAGTGGCCATTCGCCGGGCACTGCCTGCACGATGCGGATGCCGCAGCCCAGCTCCTCGCGAACCTCGCGCACCAAGGCAACTTCAGGCTCTTCGCCTGGCTCGACCTTGCCTCCGGGTAGTTCCCAACGGCCGGCCAACTCGGGCGGGCCGGTCCGCCGAGCGCTCAGGAGTCTGCCGTCGCGCACGATTGCCGCGCCCACGATGACCGGGGATCGTTCGGCGTCCATCTGTGGAGCCTCTCAAGAACAAGCGGCCATTCGCGCGCGGCATTACGGTCGAGTCATGACCATGCTGCTGACAGAGCGAGAACTCGCCACCCACCTACCGCACCTGCACGGCTGGCACGGCGACTCCGCCAGTCTCGAGCGGACCGTCGAGGCCAAGGACTTCCCAACCGCGATCTTTCTTGTTGGCCAGGTTGGGCTTGCGGCGGAAGAACTCGATCACCACCCGGACATGGACATCCGTTGGCGCAAAGTCACCTTTCGCTGCAGCACGCACTCCGCCGGCGGCGTCACCGGCAAGGACATCGAACTCATCGAACGGATAAACACGCTCGTCGACGCACTTGGGTCCTGATCCGATTCAGGTCAGGTCCTTCGCGGCCTGCGCGGCTTCCTCCAACTCCTGTCGGTACCGCGACCACCACTGCTTGTCCCCCGGCGGCAGGTTCTCGTTGCCGGGCCGCCACCCGACGGAACCGTCGATGAGCTCTCGGACTATGTCTGCGTGCCCCGCGTGCCGGTGCGTCTCGGCGATCATGTGCACCAGCACCTGATGCAAGGTCACGGCAGCCCGTTCGGGTGACCACCACGGGACCCGGCCGACGGCGTCCAGGTCCAGCGCGCCGATCGTCGCATCGGAGTGAGCCCACACCCGCCGGTACAGGTCCACGATGTCCGCGCGGCTTTCGCTGGCCGTCGCCCACATGTCCGCGTTGGGTTCGGCGTCATCTGCGAACCAAGGGAACCGTTCCGGGAATGGGCGATCGAACACGTCGCCGAGGTAGCCCGCCTCCACGCTGGCCACATGCTTGACGAGCCCGAGCAGGTTGGTGCCGGTGGGGACCAACGGACGGCGGATGTCGTACTCACCGAGCCCATCCAACTTCCAGAGCAGCGCTTCACGCCCGGATCGCAGGTACTCGTGCAGCGTCGTCTTGGGATCAGTCACGAAGTCAGTCTTCCCGCACCGGTTTGGCCATCAACACGACCCGCGCGCCGTACGGAGTTGTCTGCTCGCCAACCGACTCAAAACCCAACTTGCGGTGAAACGCCAAGGACTCCGGGTTTGGCGGATCCAGGTTCACTTCCAGGGCAAGTACCGGGAACTGGCGCCAATCCGCGCGCATCCGTCGCTCCACTTCGGCGTAGATGCGCTGACCGACGCCCCGGCCGCGCCAGGCGGCGGCCACCACCACTCGATCCAGGTAGAGCGCGTCTTCGTATCGGCCCATCACCCAGCGGTAGTTGACCGAGGAGTAGTCCAGACCGGGACCCAGCACCAGGCAGAACCCAATCAGCGTGTCTGTGGCCCCGTCCTCAACCACCAAAGCGATGCTGGCCAGGTCCAGGAACCGCACGCAGCCCTCGACCGTCATGCTCGTCACGTGCGGTAGGGCCGCCTCGTTGAGTTCCTGCAGGGTCGCGACATCGGCCAGTTCAGCCGGGCGAATAGCGATGGAGTGCGCACTCACGTTCTTCGCTGGCTCAACCACATGTCGCCCTTCCAGAAAGCGGTCATTGACTCAAGATCTCGCCGGCTAGCCCGTTCCGGGCAACGACACCTCGCCCCCGATGATCAGTTCCACCCTCAGGTCGAAGTCGGTGAACCCTTGATCGTCCAACTCCTGCCGCAGCACCTCCGGGCTGATCTCGGGAGGCCGACCGACAGCTGTGACCGTAACCGTCGACGCGTCCACGTCGATGCGCTCAACCTCCCAACCGTTCTCCTCGGCCCATTCGTTGGCGATAGGAGTTATCTGCACTCGGGCATAGGTCTCGCGCACAACCTTCTGGGTGCCTACGGCCAATGGGATTGCGATCACCGCGACCGCCAGAGCGACGAGCCCCAGCGAACGCCCCTTGAATTGGCCAATCGGGTAACCCGCGGCCGCGGCGGCATCGCGGACCTTGTAGACCAGCAGCAATAACGTGGCGGTGAAGATGATCGCCGTCACGTTCGTGCCGAAGAGCAGGAGCGCACCGGCCGCCTCATCCGCCTTGCCCTCCTCCAGCGTCAGGCCGACGACCGCCAGCGGGGGCACCAGCGAGATGGCGATAGCAACCCCAGGCAAGGTGTCGGAAACGTCGGCACGCACCAGCGCGAAGGCGCCCACCAGCCCCGTCGCGATGGCGGCAATCAGATCGATCATCTTCGGGTTCACTCGGCCGGCCACCTGGCCGTTGCCGGTGGTGATCGAGTCCAGGGTGTCGGTCAGGCCGAATCCGTAGGCAACTGCAATGACCAGCAGGGCTCCCCCGGCGACCACCAGCATTGAACGCCAGGCGCGACGACGATCCGCCATGACGATCGCGAAAGCGACCCCCAGGATCGGTGTCATTAGCGGCGCGACGATCATCGCGCCGATGACGGTTGCGTCGGAGTCGTTCATCACACCGGCGGTGGCGATCACCGCGGACAACGCCAGCAAGACCCAGAAGGCGGACTGTTTAGCCCCGCTGTTGCGCCCGTAGGAGAGCAGCGTCTTGTCGGCTATCCGCTCGATGTCGGTGGCGGTCACCTGCAGCTTCGGCACAGCGCGAAAGATTAGACGTGCGGCCGCCCAGAAAGCCTGCCCTCAGCGAACCGAGTTGACCTGATCAAGAGCAGCCGACAAGTCGGCCCAGAGGTCCTCGACGTGCTCGACGCCGACGCTGAGTCGCAGCAACCCCGGCGGAACGTGTTCTTGCCCGGGCAACTTGGCTCGACGCTCAATGGTGGAGTCGACGCCGCCAAGGCTGGTTGCCGACTCGATCAACTGGACGTTCTCACAGACCGCATCGGCCACGGCTGCGTCGGCTACTTCGAACGAGACCATCGCGCCGAAGCCCCGCATCTGACTCGCGGCAATGCGGTGTTGCGGATGACTGTCGAGCCCCGGATAGCGAACCGTCGTGACCGCCGGGTGTTCCAGCAGTCGCCGGGACAGTTCCGCTGCGCTGCGCTGTGACTGCTCAAGCCGCACGGCCAGCGTGCGGATCCCCCGCAGGGTGAGGAAGCACTCAAGCGCCCCGGGCGTTGCTCCCGAGATCTGGCGGCGCCGACGCAGCCGTGCCGCGTCTGCCTCGGTGGAGGCGATAGCAACTCCGAGGAGCAGATCGGAGTGACCGCCGAGGTACTTGGTAGCGCTGTGCACGACGAAGTCCGCGCCCAGGGACAGCGGGTTCTGCAGCAGCGGCGTGGCGAAGGTGTTGTCGACCGCCACAACGGCACCCGCTTCGTGCGCGGCGCGCGTGAGGTCGGCAACGTCGAGCACGTCCAGCAGCGGGTTGCTCGGCGTCTCCAGCCACAGCAGCGCGGCCCCTTCCAGGGCGGCCAGCACCTCCTCGGTGTTTGTCCCGGACACCCGGACGAGCTGGAAGCGGCCGAGGGCAGCGCCGTCGGCCAGCAGGCCGGTAACGCCCGTGTAGCAGTCGATGGGGACGACAACCTTGCTGCCTGCCGGCAGCAACTCGATGACAGCGGCAATCGCCGCCATCCCGGAAGCGAACGCAACCGCGTGGCCACCCTCAAGGTCAGCCAGCACGCTCTGCAGCGCCTCCCACGATGGCGTCCCATCGTCGCGGGAGTACTCCCGGGACGGGTCTTCAGCCGAGGCCGCGGCCCGGAAGTTGGAAGCCGGCACGATCGGCACATTCATCGGCTCCCCGGGTCCGCGGGAACCGCGCCCCAAGGAGACGACCCGCGTTTCGGGCCGCAGTTCGGCCCGATCGATATCGCGTGCTGACAAGTAGTCCTCCCAGTTGATCGGACCGGCGGATGGTGACGTAGGACCCTAGCGAGGCCGACGGCTTCGAACGACTCTGAAATTGGGACCGGGTTCCACCCGGGATCCCGGCCCCGCCCCTCGGTAAGGGGGTGAGGAAGATGACAACCACGCTCGAAAGGCCGCTGGAACAGACCACGGTTGATCGGTGGACTAGCCCGGGCGTGGGTACTGGGCACGAGGATTGGCTGCCCACGCGCGAAGCGGAGACCGGCACTACGCCGACTCGCCGCATCCCGCTGAACTGGCTGACGATCCTCGGTGCCGTCGTCGCCGCTATCGCGATCGGCGCATTGGGTTACGCACTCGGAGTCCAGAGCCAATCCAGCACAATTGCTGGTTTGGAGGATCGGGTGAGCAGCCTCGCCGCCGTCGCGTCGTACGAGACGAGCCTCGCCATGGAGCACCTGGCCCAAGCCCCGGATGGCTGGACCGGCGCGACCGTGACCGAGCCGGTCGTCTCCACGTCGGCGGACTACAGCCTGGCGCGCGAGCACCTGGCTCAAGCCCCGACATCGGCGGATTACAGCCTGGCGCGCGAGCACCTGGCTCAAGCCCCGACATCGGCGGACTACAGCCTGGCGCGCGAGCACCTGGCCCAGGCCCCGTGATTCCCGGACGCGCGGCCCGCGAGTAGAACTCGCGGACCGCGTCCGACCACGCCTGATGGCCCCCGGTCCGGCGGTTACCGGCAGTCCGCCGCCTAGGGCAGTTCGTTTGCCCGATCAGTAGACGGCGGGTCAACCGGACTGTTGGCACCCAGGTAGGCCGTGAGCGCGTCGAGGTCCAGTCCACCGTCGAGTTTGTCGACGTTGGCTATCTGCTCGAACGTGGTGAAGTTGTCACCGCCGTTTGCCAGGAACCCGTTGGCCGTGACCACATAGGTCGAGGCCATTTCGAGCGCGACGCCGTTCAACTCCACGTTGGTGATCGAAACCGACACGCAGTTCCCGCCCACTATGGACTTGGCCAGGTCGTACGTGAGCCCATCCGAGACTCCGAGGTGCAGGAAAGCCCGACTGGAACCGGCCGGCTGGCACTGCTCCTCGAGTACGTCAACGATCTGCGACCCGGTCATCTCGAAACTGAAGATCGAGTTGTTGAACGGCTGGAAGGTAAGGGCCTCACCAAATGTGACGACCCCATCACCCTCGCCGGCCGAGGATGACGCGTATCGAAGGTCGGAGCGCACTCCGCCGGGGTTCATGAATGCGATTTGCGCACCGTAACGATCCTTCGTCGCAGCGAGTTGGGCGTCAGCGACGAGGTTGCCGGCCGATGACTCCACACCGCGGTCCGAGCCAGGAGGGGTCCCGCCCCTGACTATGTCGGCAGTAATCGTTCCGACCGGGTCGTTGCCGACCTCTTCGAACAGGGGCAGCCACTTGTCGATGACCTTCGTGATGGCCGGGTCGGGGGCGAGTTCGGACTGGATCACCGCGTGGTTGGCGGCAGAACTCAGGTCCCGGCGAACGTCCTTGGTCCGCTTGTCCAGCACCAGGTTCATCTCGGTGACCACGCGGCCGAACGAGTAGGCGCTCGTGACGAGTCGCGGCATCCCATCCGGGTCGGTCAGAGTGCAGTTGTAGGGCTGGTGGGTGTGACCGGTGATCATCGCGTCGATCTCCGGGTCGAGTGCGTCGTGGATTGCCAACACCGGACCGCTGACATCGTTGCAGGCGTTGATGTCGCCCGGCGGCGGGTTCTGCTGCACGCCCTCGTGCAGGAGCACGACGATCGCCTCGACCCCCTTCTTCTTGAGTTCTGGCACCAGGGCGTTGGCCGTCTCAGCCTCGTCGAGGAACTCCCAGCCGCGGATTCCTCCCTTGTCCACCAGCGTCGGAGTGGCCTCCAGCGTCATCCCGATGAAGCCGACCTGGATGTTCTGGAATCGCTCAATCCAGTACGGCGGCAACACGGTGTCACCGGATGCTTCGCTTTGAACGTTGGCGGCAAGCCAGGGGAAATCAGCGCCCGCGTATGGCTCGCCCGGGAAGTAGCACCCGTCGACGGGGTGGCAACCGCCGGCCTGCATGCGCAGCAACTCATCGACGCCCTCGTCGAACTCGTGGTTGCCGACGCCGGAAACGTCCAGACCCATCGCGTTGAGCGACTCCACGGACGGTTCGTCGTGGAACAGCGTCGACAGCGCCGGGCTGCCACCGATCAGGTCGCCGGCGGCGACGGTCAACGAGTACTTCTGCCCGGCGCGCAGTTCATTCAGCTTGGCCGAGAGGTATTCACCACCGCCGGCTCGCTCACCGTCCACATCTCCGGCCGTGTCGTCTTCCAGGTGTCCGTGATAATCGTTGAAGCCGAGCAACTGCAGGTTGACCAGTTGCCCCCTCGGGTCGGGGTTCCCAGGCGGGTTGGGCTTTCCACCGGGGTTGGCCGACGCGGCGGCTGCCGCCCCGGCCAGGGCACCGAACGTGAGCGCGGCGGCTGCACCTACCGCGACCATTCGGCGGCCGAGGGACTTGTTGAGGATTCCAGTACGCAAAGGCTCATGGACTCGCATGGCATCTCCAAGGATCAAACTCTGCAGATTTCGTCCTGGTCAAAGAGCAACGTAGGGGCCGGAATTGCCGCGCGGGGCCGGTTCACGAGATTCCCCCCGTGCCATCGGCCCGCCCGAGAACGCGAGATCCGGCGCGGCTGCGGGATCCCGTGGCTTTGTGTACCTAATGTCGGATTCGTGCATCGCAAACTTGCCAAGGGCCTTGCCGTCACTGCTGTCACTGCGCTCACAGCAATGGTTTCGGTACCTGCCGTCGCCGCCCCTTCGGCGCGTGGGCAGGGCACACTGATCGTTCGCGATACCCCGGACTGCTCCGGCACCGGGAACGCATCGACTGTGGTTGTGCCCTTCAGTCTCTACTTCACCGGCTTCGAGCCCTTCTCGCAGGGAACTGTGACCGCCTATACGCAACCCGGCGGGGATGAAGTTGGATCGATAACTGCGACGACCAACGCCAACGGCCAGCTCTGCATCCGCGTTGACGGGGATCCGGCCCCCGGCCAATACAAGATCGTCTACGAGTTTGATGACGGGACCGGCAAGCAGAAGGTCATTCGCATCGAGTCAGCCGGGCCGACCCCCACCCCGACCCCCACCCCGACCCCCACCGCGACGGTCACGACTACACCGACACCGACAGTGACACCAACCGTCTCGGGGACGCCGACGGCAACGGTGTCGCCGACACAAACGGCCACGGCTTCCCCGACACCAACTGGTTCGGGGACGCCAACGCCTACTTCCTCACCAACCGACATCGCGACGCCAAGCCCAAGTCCGAGCCCATCTGAAGACACGCTTGTTCTTTCGGTTGTCGACCTCGGTGGTGGGCTGGCGGACACGGGCGGGGTGGGCAGCGCCCGGATCGTTCCGGTTGGAGTGGCGCTGGTAGTTCTCGGCGCGGCCTTGGTCCTGCTGTCACGCAGGAACCACGGCGAGCGCGGAGTCAACTAGCAGCGCTGTCAGTCGCGAGGGCCGCCCACCGCAATCACGAGCAGGCCGGCGCTTACGTATGGCGTGAGAGCCGCTATTCGCCCGAAGCTTCTGCGGCCTCGCCGTCAGTGGGGCGCCGCGAGCCAGCTGGAGCCGGCACGGCCGGTTGCGGGATGGGTGCACGCCGGGCCCCGCTACGAATTGGCGCCATCGCCAGGAAGGCGAGTGCGACAAAACCAGCTCCGACATAGGTGGCGCGGGCCACCGCGTTGGAAAAGGCCTCCTGCGCTTGCGCTTGGGTTTCCGCGTCGAACTTGATGTCGAGACGGTCCGCCGGGTCGACGTCTGGACTGTTGATCGCCGCACCACTGGACTCGCTGATTGCGGCTTCGACCGGCCCTGGGTCGGCGAGCTGGGCGTCCAGTTCTCGGTCGAGCGAAGTCCACAGAACCGCGCCGATCACGGCCACGCCCAACGCGATGCCGATCTGTCGGCTGGTGCTCTGGGTGGCCGAGGCTTGTCCGCTCTGCCGGACCGGTACGTCCGCCAGAACCATGTTGAGCAACTGGGCGTTGGTCAGGCCAACGCCGACGCCGAACAGGAAGAGCCAGGGTGCGAAGTCCCACGCTGAGGCGGTGGGCGCGTACGCCGAAGCGATCCCGACCATGGCCACGACCTGGGCGAGCACACCCCAACGCACGGTGGTCGCGGTTCCCTTCCACCCGACGAAGCGGGCCGAAGTGCTTGCGCCAAGCAAGCCACCCACGGTGATGCTGGCAACCGTCGCGCCGGCCTGGAACGCGTTGTAGCCGATCACGTTCTGCAGGAAGAGCGGCAAGGTGAGGATCATCCCGAACTCACCGAACATGATGACCAGACCCACGACCGTGCCAACGGCGAAGCTGGGCACCCGGAAAAGAGTCAGATCCAGGACCACCGTGTGTCCCGCGCGCGAACGTCGCACCTCTCGCCGCCAGAACAGCAGGCCGGCTGCGACTGCGGCCACCACTGCGGCCAGGACCGGGGAGGGGACGCCGGCCGGCCAAGTCACCGGCCCAATACCCGTCTCCGCCTCGGTAATCCCCCACCCGTAGACGGGCCCCTCGATCAGCGCGAAGACCAGTCCCCCAACGGCGACAGCCGACAGTGCCGCCCCGGCGATGTCGTATTCGGCCCGCGGTCCGTCGGGTCGCTGCTGAGCCGTGGTCGTGATGAGCACCCCGATGATCGCCGCTGCCGCGATCGGCACGTTGATGGCGAAGGCCCAGCGCCAACTCGCGACCTCGATCACCAGACCACCGACGATCGGACCGAGAGCCGCGATGACTCCGATGACGACTCCCCAGATGGCGAAGGCCGCGCCTCGCTCGCGACCGAAGAAGTGCGAATTCACCAGCGACAAGGTGGCGGGCACCAGCATGGCTCCGCCGACTCCCTGCAACGCGCGGCCAACGATGACCACGGGCGCGGCCGGGCTGAATGCGACTACGAGGCTCGCCAGGACGAAGACACCCGCACCAAGAACGAACATCCGTCGGTAGCCGACGCGATCGGCCGCCTGCCCAAAGGTGATCAACAACGCGGCAAAGACGAGTGCGTAGGCAGCGTTGAACCACTGGATGTCCGCAGGAAAGGCGCCGATGTCGGCCGCCAACTGCGGGACTCCGACGTTCAGGACCGTGGCGTCGATCATGACCATGGTCATGGCTGCACTCAGGAAGCCCAGCATCCACCAACGGCGTGGATTCAATCCCGTCTCGGGTGTTCCGGGCACCGCTGAGTCTGTGCTCACACGGTCACAACTTCATACCCAGCCTCGGCGACCGCTGCGGCGACGACTGCTGCGTCCAGCGGAGCCGTGCTGGACACCACGACCGAGCTCGGACCGTCGCTAGCCAACTCCACATCGACCGTCAGGACGCCATTGAGCCCGGAAATGGCCTCAGTGACGGATTTGACGCAATGACCGCAGGTCATACCCGCAACCAGAAACTTGGCGTTCGCTTCGTCCATAACGCCTCTCTCGATCGGTTCGGTCCCACGCCCGACAACAGCAACGTACGCCGTCTTGAGGGAGCACCCGGCGGTGGGCGCCAATACTCTTCAGCAAGCAGTCGACCCAACGCAGCATGCACGTGCTGGCTCCGCCGCCGGGGTCGTACTGATCATCGCTGGGGCCCTGGAGATCGTCCTCGGCCTGATCTACCTGACCAATGCGGAAAGCATCCTCGAAGACCTGACTCGGTCCGGTGTGACCCAAGCCCACGTCTGCGCCATCGGTGTGACGCTGTTACTGCTCGGGCTGATCTCGCCACTGCTCGCCTGGGGATTCCCGCTTGCCGGGCTTCTCGAGCTAGCCGCTATCCATCTCCTCTTCAGGGATGACGCAGCTACGAGGTTCTTCTCGCCGAACATCTGACCAACTGTCAGGTTTCAGGCATTGCAGCAGAAGTCTTCAGTCTCGACTCAGGCCTGGTCAGAAGGAGCTGAATTCCGAGTACACCCGGCGTACCCGCTCGATCAGCGCTCTTCTGACCGGCTCACGTAGGCCCAGGCGGCGCCCGGAGTCATTCATCCCTAGCGCAATGTGCGCCCGGTTCGCTCCCTGACTTGGTCATGGACTAGCCGTGGGCAGGAGGACCGAGGTGTTCCCCGGTCCTCCTGCCCACAGACGACGTGAGGCTCAGCTGTTCTGGTAGTACTCGTCCGACTCCTTGTGTCCATACAGGGCCCAGATCACGAAGAAGCCCACCAGAAGGGTCACAAGCCCGGTGGTGAAGAAGGCGCCGTGCGGGTGCGCGATCATCGCGTACAGGGCGAACCCCATGCGCAAAGCAACGACCGCCACGGTGATGCCGCGCCAAACGCGGCTGCCGCTGAGGATCCCAGAGCCAGCTAGGGCGAGCAGCACCGCCATGATCAGTGAGCCGATCGCGGTAGCGGTCGTGGTGCTATCGGAAATGGACTCGCCGTAGGTTGCGAGGAAGTCACGTACGTCGTCCTTGAAGGCAAGAAGGACGATTCCCTCGACCGCGGCCAGGAACGCCTGGATGAGCAGGATGACGCCGATGAAGGTCACTACACCCGGCCGGCGAGTGACGGTCCCTGAGGTTGACATGCTGGTCCTCTTTTCCTGCCCAGTTGGGCGTAGAGATCTGGATGTTGTGGCGAGGAAGCCAACAGTTTCCGAATGCGTTCCCCGCCAAATTGACGAATAGAACATACACACGATCTAGCAATCCCTAGTGAGCGACGCCCCTAGTAGGTTGCCTACGTGTCCACTCAGCAGGCTGACGCGACCGTGCGTGCACGTCGCGGCCGAGGCGCGGGAGACGTGGCCATCCAGCCGAAGTCCGACCGCCGTGAACTCCTGGCGCGATCCCTGGTGCATCTCACGGATTTGACAGTCGAGATCTCAGCGCTGGCTGTGAAGATCATGGGTCGGGGTGGGCTCAGCAACGTCGATGTCCAGGTCCTCTTGGCTATTCGCGCACAACCAGGTTCGACCCCGAGCGAGGTCGCTGCCACGCTTGGGCTGGCGCCAGGTGCGGTGTCTCGTTCATTACTCGCACTCCGCGGACAAGGCGTCATTCGGAGTCGTACTGATCCCGCGGACCGCCGGTTGACCCATCTCTCGGTCAACGCTGAGGGTCATCGGCGGTTGCAGACACTGGTGGTTGCCTGGTCGCAGTGCTTCGCCGAGCACGCCGGCGAACTCCGAACCCTCGCCGCCTTGCTTGACGCAACTCCGCAGAAGCAGGACCGGAAGTCCCCCAGGGATGTGTTCGAGGCGCTCGACCAAATTGCCCGCGCTGGTGCCACCTATGTATCCGGCGTGTCTGCAGCATGCGAGAGATTCGCGATCGGGTCCAGCTCCGACCGCTTCGCGCTGACCTTCATCGCCTTCGCCGAGGTTTCCCGGCCGAAGGACTTGGCCCTCCGCCTTCGGCTCACGACCGCTGGTGCCTCGGCGGTCATCGACCGACTTGAGCGGGCTGGGGTGGTGGCTCGCCGCCGGCGCTCCGAGCGTGACGGGCGAGCGACCGTGCTCGCAGTCACGCCTGTTGGGCGACGCGCAGCGGGCCAACTGCTGGCCCCCATTGAGGATGTCCTCGCAGATGTCGTTGCCGCTTTGCCCCCAACCACAGGGGCCGATTAGTTGGCCGCCGCTCGTACCGGATACGGAGGTTGCCCGAACTCGCCGTGCGGTGAAGTCGCGGAAGCGTGAATCGCTCGATAGTGTGAAGCGTCTAGTGTTGAGTTCTGGCCACATGGCCGTGGTCGGCAAGCAATTGGGGAGCAGATGAAGAGCCGTTCGGTTGCCCTTGGCGTCGCTATCGCCGTGAGTGTCCCTGTCGGGTTGATGATGGCTGCGCCCGCTTTTGCGAGCGTAGATTCCGTCGTCATCACGCCGAACACGGCGGCGCCTGGTGAAACCGTGCAGGTGAGTGCGGTCTTCGGGGCCTCAGGTTGGACGTCGTCCAGCGGCGAGATTCAGGTGACGCTAAGCGTGCCGTCGGGAAGCCCAACCACGTTCGCGCTCGCTACCGAGCCATCCTGGGCCAATGGACCCTGTGGTGTGACTGCGACATCGGTTGCGTGCGGATGGATCCCGTTCGATGCATCCAACGCGGTGCAACTCACGGTGGGCTTGACCGTTGGTGCTTCGGCGCCGGCTGGGACGATCCCGGTCACCGCGGAAAGCCAGATCGCCGGTGTCAGTCCGAATGGTCTTGAGACGGCTCCACTGTCGGTGACCTTGACCCCGACACAGCCCCCGACGGCGACGCCCACCCCGACCGGTACCGCGATACCAACGCCGACCGGGTCTGCGGAACCGACGTCTACTGTCACGCCGGCCCCGGGGTCATCCGGTGACGTTGCGGGTGGTGCACTTGGCGCGGCCGGGGACGAGACGCTGCTGCCTACCGCCGTGCCAGCTGGACAAGAGTCGAGCCGATCGCTGTTCGGTGCTGGCAGCGCCGGGTGGCTGTTGGGCGCCGTGCTCACGATCATTGCTGGGACCTCCGCCTGGATGGCTGTGCGGAGGAAGGGCCGCTACCAGGTGTGAGTGCCCCCTGGCATCGCAGCACGGTGGATTGCGCTGGCGGCTTCGGTTGGGGTGCTGCTTGCAGGCTGCGCTGACGAGCCAGTCGATTCATCTCGCAGTCCCGCTGAAGCGCCGACAGCGAGTTCCGAACCGGCTCCCGGATCTGATCGGGGCGAACCGCCGTTGCGGATGCGGTTACCCGCCATCGACGTGGACTCAGAGATTCGGCCGGTCAGCACGCAGGATCGTGTCCTGGAGATCCCGCCCGAACCGTGGGTAGTCGGCTGGTGGCGGGCAGGCGTCGCGCCAGGTAGCGAGCAAGGCACCACCGTCCTAGTCGCCCACCTCGACTCAGCCGAATACGGGACCGGGCCCTTTGCTGAGGCAGTGAACCTGCAGCCGGGAACGTCGATGGCGTTGACCGGAGCCGACGGGGTGGAGCGCAACTACACCGTTGCCGAGGTTGCCAGCTACCGCAAGGAAGTCTTGCCGTACGAAGAACTCTTCGCGCAGGACGGGCCGCCCCGGGTGGTCCTGGTCACTTGTGGCGGTGACTACAACCCTGACGAGGGCGGCTGGGACAGCAACGTGACCGTGATGTTTGCGCCCTCATAGTCACAGCCTGGATTGAGAATCACACTTCTTGTACACATCGCGTACACCAGACGTTCAGCAATACCCGGAATCAACCGGAGTTGTCCGGGGGTATCGCCGCAGGTCAGACATGGAAACCCGCTCAATCGCTGCGTGGCTGGCTTAGGCGTCAGACGTTGAAGCGGAACTCCACAACATCGCCGTCAGCCATGACGTAGTCCTTGCCTTCCATCCGCACCTGGCCGCGGGACCGCGCCTCAGCCATCGAGCCGGCCGCCACCAAGGCGTCGAAGGACACCACCTCGGCCTTGATGAAGCCCTTCTCGAAGTCCGTGTGAATGACTCCGGCGGCTTCCGGGGCAGTCGCCCCCTTGCGGATAGTCCAGGCCCTGGCCTCTTTCGGCCCGGCAGTCAGGTAGGTCTGCAGACCCAGAGTGTCGAATCCGATCCGCGCCAACTGGGAGAGGCCGGACTCCTCCTGCCCAAGCGACTGCAGCAACTCCAACGCCTCATCGTCGGGCAACTCAATTAGCTCCGACTCGATCTTCGCGTCGAGGAACACCGCTTCGGCCGGGGCAACGATCTCCGCCAGCTCCTTGCGCAGCCCCTCATTCGCCAGGGCGTCCTCATCCACATTGAAGACGTACAGGAACGGCTTGGTCGTCAGCAGCGACAGCTCGCGCAACGGAGCCGGATCGAGTTTGGCTTCGAAGACGGTTTGGCCGGAGTTGAGCACCTCCGCCGCTTCCTGAGCCGCCGCCAGGGCGGGCCTTGCTTCCTTGTTGATGCGCGACTCCTTCTCCAGCCGCGGGATCGCCTTCTCCAGCGTCTGCAGGTCGGCCAGGATCAACTCGGTATTGATGGTTTCCCGGTCGTCGGCCGGTGAGATCCGCCCGTCGACGTGCGTGACGTCCGGGTCCTCGAAGACGCGCAGCACCTGGCAGATCGCATCCGCCTCGCGGATGTTCGCCAGGAATTTGTTGCCAAGCCCAGCGCCCTCGCTGGCGCCCTTGACGATCCCCGCGATATCGACGAACTCAACCGTGGCCGGAAGTTGCTTGGCGGAGCCGAAGATCCCAGCCAGAACGGCCAGCCGCGAGTCGGGCACCGGGACCACGCCGACGTTCGGCTCGATGGTCGCGAATGGGTAGTTGGCCGCCAGCACCTGGTTCTTGGTCAGGGCGTTGAAGAGCGTCGACTTACCCACGTTGGGTAGTCCGACGATCCCGATCTGCAGAGCCACGGCGGTGGAGTCTAGGCGTCAACCGCGCGCCGCCCCGAATCTGTCGGACCCCCCTGGCAGCATCGACTTCATGAGCGCACTAGCTGTGATCCTGGCGTTTGCCGGCAGTTTGATCGGTCTGGCCTTGGGATGGGCCTGGGGACGCACCCAGGGGGCCGCTTCCGGGGCAGCCCAGGCCGCCGCCACGCAGGCCACCTTGGACGCTGAACGACGGCTGACCGGGGAACGACTGGAGCAGATGAACCGCGACCAGGAGCGGCTAGTCGCGGAGTTCGAAGCACTGGCCGGACGGGTGCTGCGAACCACGAAGGAGGACTTCCTGCAGTTGGCGACCCAGCGCTGGCAGCAGGCCGAACAGTCCAATGCGGCCGAGCTTGCCAAGCGGGAGAAGGCCGTAGAGCAACTGGTGGCCCCGCTTCGTGACACCCTCGGCAAAGTTGAGACTCAACTCAGCGACCTGGAGACCCGGCGCGCCCGAGCCGAAGCCGAGTTGTCCGAACAGGTACGCCAAATGCTGACCAACAACGAGAAACTGCGGTCGGAGACGTCGTCGTTGGTCAACGCGCTGCGCGCTCCGCAGACACGCGGCCGGTGGGGCGAACTGCAACTTCAGCGGATCGTCGAGCTCAGCGGCATGAGCCCCCGCGTCGACTTCGATGAGCAGGTCAGCGCCACCGGCGATGACCGCTTGCGCCCGGACATGGTGGTCCGCCTGGCCGGTGGAAAACAGGTTGTGGTCGACTCAAAGGTCAGCCTGGCGGCTTACCTGGAAGCGCACGAGTCCACTGACCCAGCGCACGCAGAGCAGCGCCTACAAGCACACGCCAAGCACCTGCGCAAGCACGTCAACGACTTGGCCGGCAAGGGGTACTGGTCGCAGTTCTCCCCCGCGCCGGAGTTCGTGGTCCTGTTCGTTCCCGGTGAGGCGTTCCTGGCGCCGGCACTGGAACGGGATCCGGCGCTGTTGGAGGAAGCGATGGCCAAGAAGGTCATCATCGCCACACCAACGACCCTGATGTCGATGCTGCGGACCATCGCCTACGCCTGGCAACAGGAGGCCCTGGCGCACAAGGCACAGGAGGTCTTTGATCTGGGCCGCGAGCTGTACGAGCGGCTGGGGAAGATGGGCGATCACGTCACCAAGTTGGGTCGATCCATCGCTCGGGTGACGGAGGACTACAACAAGGCCGTCGGCTCCCTGGAGCGGCGGGTAATGGTGACCGCACGCAAGCTGAACGAGATGGAAGTGGTCGACGGTGAGCTCGCTCCCCTGGAGCCCCTTCACGGCGACCGCCCGCAGGTGCTGACGGCCGCGGAGTTGGTGCCCGACGCCGATGTGGACCTCCGGGTGCTCCCGGTCCGAGCCGACACGGCGGCGACTGAAGACCAGGTTGCAGCGACCGAGGACCCTGCGGGCGACCAGCGCTACGGCCTGTTCCCGACACCCCCGGCGAGACCGGAGTCGGCCACCGGCTGAAGCGGCCGATGCGGCTAATGTGCGCCGCGTGATCGCCGCGTGAGCCAGCCAATCGAGACCGGATCGCGGCATCGCGCGGCCGCGTTCGGTGGCCTGAGCGTCCCCACCGTGGGGGCCATCCTGATCGTCGGCGCCGCCGCGGCAGCGACGGTTGACGCCTACCTGGGCAACGGCATCGGCTGGCCGTTCGCCGTCTCCTTCACCGCCTTGTGCCTGTACGCCGCCTGGCGAATCCGCGCTACTGACAGGTTCTGGGCCGCGATCCTGGCGCCGATCGCCTACGCGGCCGCGATGCTGATCGTTTCGCTGATCGGACCCGACGCCGGCGGCGGGCTATTGGAACGTGCCGCCGGAATCACCTTCCTGCTGGCCGACGAAGCCCCGACGCTCATCTTCGGGTTGGCCGCCGCCTTGGTGGTGGCGTTCACCCGGCGCGACCGCATCCGACGCGGATAGGTCGACTCCCAACGGGCTCAGCCCTTGGCCGCGGCTCGCATGTCTCGACGCAGTTCCGGCGGTAGCGCAAAGAGCAGGGTCTCCTCAGCCGACCGCACCTCGTGAACATCGCCGAACCCGCGCTCGGCCAGCCACTGCAGCACCCCGCGCACCAGAATCTCCGGGACCGACGCGCCGCTGGTGACACCCACCGTCTTCACGCCGTCCAGCCACGACTCGTCGATCTCGACAGCCGCATCCACGAGGTGGGCGGCAGCTCCCAACTCGCGGCTGACCTCCACCAACCGCACCGAGTTGGAGGAGTTGCGCGAACCCACGACGATGACGAGGTCGGACTCAGCGGCCACCTGTTTGATCGCCTCCTGGCGATTCTGGGTGGCGTAGCAGATGTCATCACTGGGCGGGTCGATCAGCATTGGCAGTCGCTCCCGAAGACGCTCAACAGTCTGCTGCGTCTCATCCACCGACAAAGTGGTCTGCGAAAGCCAGGCGACCTTCTTCCCGTCGCCGAGTTCGAGCGCGTCTGCCTCTTCGGGTCCCTGAACCAGCCGGATCCGGTCCGGGGCCTCACCCATCGTCCCCACGACCTCTTCATGGCCCTCGTGACCGATCAGGAGGATGTCGTAGCCCTCGTCGGCGAACCGCCTGGCCTCCTGGTGGACCTTGGTGACCAGCGGGCAGGTCGCATCAATGGTCCGCAGTTGCCGCTCGGCCGCCTGGTCGTGCACCTCCGGCGCCACACCATGAGCGGAGAAGACCACCAAAGCCCCCTCCGGTACTTCCTCAACCTCATCCACGAACACCGCGCCGCGCTCCTGCAGCGTCTCCACCACGTGCTTGTTGTGCACGATCTGCTTGCGCACGTAGACGGGGGCGCCGTGCAACTCCAGGGCCTTCTCGACCGTGATGACCGCGCGGTCCACACCAGCGCAGTACCCGCGCGGGGCGGCCAGTAGCACTCGTCCGGCGCCGTTGCTGAACGGCGCGGACTCCGAGGCGGGAGTGGAACTTGTGTCTGCGGTCACCTGCTCATGCTAGGTGCCTAGGCTCCGGGCATGCCCGTCGAGACCTCCCCGGAGCAACCGCTGCCGGTTCGCCGGGTCAGCCAGATGCTCGGCGAGTGGATCGACAGGCTGGGGTGGATCTGGGTTGAGGGGCAGATCACGCAGATCAGCCGCCGCCCGGGCATGGCCACGGTGTTCTTGACCTTGCGCGACCCCGCCGCCGACCTCTCCTTGTCCATAACCGCGCCCAGTTCGCTCGTGGACGCGGTTGACCCGCCGCCGGTCGCCGGCACCCGCGTCGTGCTTCGCGCCAAACCCAACTTGTACTTGACCCGCGGCACGCTCTCCTTGCGTGCCGACGACATCCGCCACGTCGGCTTGGGCGAACTGCTGGCCCGCCTGGAGCGCCTCAAGGCCCAGTTGGCCGCCGAAGGACTGTTCGCTGCCGACCGCAAGCGGGCACTGCCGTTCCTGCCGCGGGGCGTGGGCCTCATCTGCGGTCGCGGCTCTGCGGCCGAACGCGACGTGTTGGACAACGCGCGGCGGCGATGGCCCGGAGTCCGTTTCGAAGTGCGCAACGTCGCGGTGCAAGGCCCGTACGCGGTGTCCGAGGTGGTCGCCGAAATCGGCTCGCTGGATGCCGACCGCACCGTGGACGTCATCGTCATCGCGCGCGGTGGCGGATCGGTTGAGGATCTGCTGCCGTTCTCCGACGAAAACCTCGTCCGGGCCGTGGCCCGGGCGGCCACGCCGATCGTCAGCGCCATCGGCCACGAAACCGACACCCCGCTGCTGGACCTGGTCGCCGACGTGCGCGCTTCGACCCCGACCGATGCGGCCCGCCGTGTCGTGCCCGACGTGGCCGAAGAAGCGCGTCAAGTCAGCGAGGCGCGCAAACGACTGCAGCGGCTGATCACCGCCCGGCTGGATCAGGAGCAGCACTGGTTGGACACCACCCGGGCGCGACCCGCGCTGTCCAGCCCCGGGCTGCGCCTGGATGCCGAAGCCGACCGAATCGCCGACCTCACCCGTGTCGCCCGGAACCGGCTGGGGCACCGCCTGAGTGCGGCCGCGGACGACCTGACCCACGCCCTGGCGCGTGTTCGCGCGCTGTCACCGCGCGCGACGCTGCAACGCGGGTATGCACTGGTTCAGCGCCAGGACGGGCAACTGGTGCGGTCCGCTGCCGATGCGCCGGCAGGCACCCACCTGCGGATCCGGCTGGCCAGCGACGAGGTAACCGCCGAGTCGTTGGGTTAGCCATAGGCTCGGCGGGTGGCTCAGAAGTCCAGCGGCGAAGGCGCGGCCGAAACGGATCCGGTTGCCGCCGCCGGATCGCTTGGGGCCGATGCGGAACTCGGTTACGAGCAGGCCCGTGACGAACTGATCGACGTTGTCAAACGACTTGAGGCCGGGGGCACGACCCTGGAGGAGTCCCTCGCGCTGTGGGAGCGTGGCGAAGCGCTCGCCAAGATCTGCCAACGCTGGCTGGACGGGGCGCGGGAGCGGCTGGCCGCAGCGCAGCCCGAAGACGACGGGTAGCTGACGAAGCTCAGACCAGGGTCAGCGACTCGGCCAGCTGGGTCAGCAGTGCCGGGTCGGACCCGGTCACGACCAGCCAGACCGACTCGTCCGGCAACTCGGTGACCCAAGCCAGTCGATCGGGTCCGGCGTAGACGTCCCAGGTGCGCTCGGCGACGGTTACCGTGCCCCCACGGTCCGCGTCGCGCACGAACTCCTCCACTAATCCGTCAACATCCGTGGTTACCCCGTAGCCGGCGAAGTCCTCAGTCGGGGTCAGGAAGCCGACCGCGTACCGCTGCGGTGGGGCTTCCTCGAAACGGGCGCTGGTGACTCGCCATCCGCTTGGTGTGTCCGCTTCGACGACCGGCAGGTCGGCGGCCGCGGCGGCCGCCAGGGTTTCGGTGGGGTCCACGGTCGGGATCGGCTCGTCCGGGGTCGAACGCAGCGTGAACAACACGATGGCCGCCACCACCAACAACACCAGGCCCAGGGACCGGGTCATGTCCCCGACCCCTTCGAATCCTCGTCGCCGCGCCATGACCACATGGTCTCCGACGCCGACCCGCTGCGCGCGGGGTGGCTATCCTCCAATCAACCGAAGGAGCTCACGTGGAGTCGATCCCACCGCGCAAAACCGAGGCGCCGGACCGAAACCTGGCGCTGGAACTGGTGCGGGTGACCGAGGCCGCCGCCATGGCGGCCGGCCGTTGGGTGGGTCGCGGAGACAAGAACGGCGCCGACGCTGCAGCCGTCAACGCCATGCGCGTCCTGATCGGCACCGTGGAGATGAACGGCGTGGTAGTCATCGGCGAGGGCGAGAAGGACGACGCCCCCATGCTCTTCAACGGCGAGCGGGTCGGCTCCGGGATGGGCCCGGAGATGGATGTGGCCGTCGACCCCATCGACGGAACGACGCTGACCGCGAAGGGGATGAGTAACGCCCTGTCCGTGCTGGCCGTCGCTCCGCGCAACGCCATGTACGACCCGTCGGCCGTCTTCTACATGGAGAAGTTGGCCACCGGCCCGGAGGCCGCCGGGGTTGTCGACATCACCGCACCGGTCGGGGAGAACATCCGGCGCGTGGCTCGCGCCAAGGGCGAGGACTGCGAGGACGTGACCGTTTGCATCCTCGACCGGCCCCGGCACGAGCAGATGGTCACCGAGATCCGCGAAACCGGCGCCCGGATCAAGTTCATCACCGACGGCGACGTGGCCGGCGCCATCATGGCGGTGCGGGAAGGCACCGGCGTCGACCTGCTGCTCGGCATCGGCGGCACCCCCGAAGGGATCATTTCCGCCTGCGCAATCAAGTGTCTGGGCGGTGTCATCCAGGGACGCCTGTGGCCCACCAGCGATGAGGAACGCGCCAAGGCGATCGACGCCGGGCACGACCTGGACCAGGTGCTGCTCACCGACGACCTCGTCTCCGGCGATGACGTGTTCTTTGTCGCGACCGGCGTCACCGATGGCGAACTGCTGCGCGGAGCCCGGTACCGGTCCGGTGGGGTCACCACCCACTCGCTGGTCATGCGGGGCCGCAGCGGCACGATCCGAAGCATCGAATCGCAGCACCAGTTGAAGAAACTGCACCGTTACGCATCGGTGGACTTCTCCCGCGCAATCTGAAGGTGCCCTGGCTGGCCGCGCCACCTACGGTTACGCAGTGAACCAAGCAGCGACAAACGAACAGCCGACCGCCGCGCTGGCCCTCGTCGACGTCCGCAAGAGCTACGGCCCCGTCCCCGCAGTGGACGGCTTCTCCCTGACAGTCGCTCCCGGTATCTGCATGGGCCTGCTCGGCCCAAACGGCGCCGGCAAGACGACGACCATGCGGATGATCACTGGCCAAGCCCGGCCGGACTCCGGCCGGATCGAAGTGCTGGGTCTACCGATCCCGCAGCAATCCAAAGCAGCCCGCGCCCTCATGGGGGTGGTTCCCCAGCAGGACAACCTGGACGAAGAGCTGACCGCTGCGGAGAACCTGCGCGTCTTCGCGACGTTGACCCGCGTGCCCAGGGCCCGACGGGCCAGCGCCGTGGCCGAGGCGCTGGGATTGGCACAGCTGACCGACCGGGCCGACTCGCGCACGTCGACTCTTTCCGGAGGCATGCGCCGCCGGTTGCTCATCGCCCGCGGGCTGGTCCACTCCCCCCGCCTGCTCCTGCTGGACGAGCCGACAGTGGGGCTGGACCCGCAGGTGCGTTCGGAGTTGTGGGCGCTGATCGACACTCTGCGCAATTCGGGTGTGAGCATCTTGATGTCGACGCACTACATCGAAGAAGCGGAGCGGCTGGCCGATGAGGTGGCGGTGATGCACCGCGGCCGCCTCATCGCCCACGGGCATCCAGCTTCGCTGATCGCCACACACGCCGGCGCGGAGGCTCTTGAGTACTACGGGCCACCCGCACGCCTGGCCGAGATCTCCGCGCTGGCGTCCGCCGCCGGTCAACCGACCCGCCGAACCGGGCCGACCGTGTCGCTGTTGCGAGCCGAAACCATGCCGCAAGACCTCATGGACCAACTGGGCGAGGCCGAACGACGTGCGACCACGCTGGAAGACGTGTTCGTGCTGCTGACCGGGGAGACCATCGAATGAGCACCGACCTGCAGACCGCGGCACCGGCCCGAACCGGACGCTGGGACACAGCCGCGTTCGTCGGCGTGTGGACCCGCGAACTCACACTGTTCCGGCGCCTATGGCCGGCCACCACGGTGTCCAGCATCGCCGAGCCCACGATCTACCTGCTCGCCTTCGGGTTCGGCTTCGGCGCCCTGGTCAGCGAGATCAACGGCATCCCCTACGTGGAATTCCTGGCCACCGGGACCGTGGCGGTTGCGGTGTTGTTCTCCTCGGTGTTCGCGGGCATGTTCACCACATACGTGCGGCGCGTCTACCAACGCACCTACGACGCCGTGCTGGCGACCCCCACCGATGTCCACGAGGTCGTGCTGGCCGAAGCGACCTGGATCGGAGCCAAGGCGTCAGTGTTCGGCTGCGCGCCGCTGGTTGTGGCGCTGTTCTTCGGCCTGGACCCGACCTGGGGGATGCTGGCGATCCCGGCCATCAACTTCGTCACCGGCACGGGATTCGCGATGTTCGGCCAGTGGATCAGCGGCGTGGTGCCCAGCATCGACTCCTTCTCCTACGTCACCTCGATCGTCATCACCCCGCTGTTCCTGGTGGCCGGCACGTTCTTTCCCTTGGACAACTTCCCGTCCTGGGCGCAGACCCTGGCCCAGCTGAACCCGCTGTACCACTCGGTGCAACTGGTCCGGGATGCCGTCTTCGGCTGGCAGACCGACGACTGGTGGCACCTGTCGTTCCTGATCGGCTTCGCCGCGCTGATGGGGTTCCTGGCGATCCGGCGGCTGCGCTCCCGCCTCATCCTCTGATCCCGGCCTTGACCGGCGCTGCGTAAAGTCTCCGTATGCCCGACTTCGCCTACACCGACCTGCTGCCGAGCGGACCGCGCGACGTCCCCTACCGGCTCTTGACGACCGATGGAGTGGAGACGGTCGAGGCGGCCGGCACCACGTTCCTGCGAGTCGACGCGGAGGCAATGCGGCTACTCGCCTACGAGGCGATCCACGACGTCCAGCACCTTTTGCGGCCAGCCCACCTGCAGCAACTGCGCAACATCCTCGACGACCCAGAGGCAAGCCCCAACGACCGGTTCGTCGCACGCGACCTGCTCGCCAACGCCAATATCGCCGCCGGTGGCGTGCTGCCGATGTGCCAGGACACCGGGACCGCGATCGTCATGGGCAAGCGCGGGCAACGGGTACTCAGCGATGGGCCGGATGAAGCGGCACTATCCCGAGGCATCTTCGACGCCTACCAATCGCTGAACCTGCGCTACTCCCAGATGGCTCCGCTGAGCATGTGGGAGGAGAAGAACACCGGGACCAACCTGCCGGCTCAGATTGAGTTGTATGCCGATACGAAACCCGGGCACGAACTGCAGTACGAGTTCCTGTTCATGGCCAAGGGCGGCGGCTCGGCGAACAAGTCCTACCTGTTCCAAGAGACCAAGGCGGTGCTGAACCCGGACTCGATGCGCCGCTTCCTGGACACCAAGTTGCGCAGCCTGGGCACAGCGGCATGCCCCCCGTATCACCTGGCCATCGTCGTCGGCGGGACCAGCGCGGAGTTCGCCCTCAAGACTGCCAAGTACGCCTCGGCCAAGTACCTAGACGGCCTGCCGACTTCCGGCTCCACCGGCGGGCACGCTTTCCGCGACCTGGACATGGAGGCCGAAGTCCTGCAACTGACGCGGGAGTTCGGGATCGGCGCGCAGTTCGGCGGCAAGTACTTCTGCCACGACGTTCGGGTGGTTCGGCTGCCCCGCCACGGTGCTTCCTGCCCGGTGGCGATCGCGGTTTCGTGTTCGGCCGACCGGCAGGCGCTGGCCAAGATCACCGCCGAAGGCGTGTTCTTGGAGGAACTGGAACGCGAGCCCGCGCACTACCTGCCCGAGGTGACGGACGAGCACCTGGACGACGACGTGGTCCGCATCGACTTGAACCGGCCGATGAGCGAGATACAGGCCGAGCTGACCAAGCTGCCCGTCAAGACGCGGTTGTCCCTGACCGGGCCGCTGGTCGTTGCCCGGGACATGGCCCACGCGGCCATCAAGGAGCGACTCGACGCCGGCGAGGAGATGCCGCAGTACCTGCGCGACCACGCGGTCTACTACGCCGGCCCGGCGAAGACTCCGGCCGGCTACGCCTCCGGTTCGTTCGGCCCGACCACCGCCGGGCGGATGGACTCCTACGTGTCCCAGTTCCAGCAGGCCGGCGGCTCCCTGGTGATGCTTGCCAAGGGCAACCGCTCTGCGGCAGTGACCGAGGCCTGCGCCGCGAACGGCGGTTTCTACCTGGGCTCCATCGGCGGTCCGGCCGCCAAACTGGCGCAGGACTGCATCAGACACGTCGAAGTCCTCGACTACGCCGACTTCGGGATGGAAGCGGTCTGGCGAATCGAGGTCGAGGACTTCCCCGCATTCGTAGTGGTCGACGACAAGGGCAACGACTTCTTCGCCGAGACCGCCGCCCCGGTGGTGACGCGCATTCCGGTGGGCGCACCCGCGGAGTAGCAGATCGGGCCAGGATGGTCCCGTGACCGACGACATCGAAACGCCCCCGCATCCCCTATGGGGCGAGCAGACCCGGCTTGCCATCGACAACTTCCCGGTTTCCGGGGAACCGATGCCGCTGTCGGTCATCCGAGCAGTCGCGGCGATCAAGCAGGCGGCAGCAGTGGTAAACGCCCGCCTAGGTGTGCTCGACGCCGAGACCGCCGGTGAGATTGCGGCCGCGGCCGCCGACATAGCCGCCGGCAGGTACCCGGAGCAGTTCCCGATCGACGTGTTCCAAACGGGTTCAGGCACCTCAACCAACATGAACGTGAACGAAGTGATCGCCACGTTGGCCTCGGCCCGCTTGGGTGCCGACGTTCATCCCAACGATCACGTGAACGCATCCCAATCCAGCAACGACGTGATGCCTACCGCCGTGCATATCGCGGTCCTGAGGGCGCTGATGCGGGGACTGCTGCCGGCGTTGAGCCACTTGCAGCAAGCTCTGGCGGAGCAGGCTGGCCGCCACTCCAGCACAGTGACGCTGGGCCGAACTCACCTGATGGACGCGGTGCCGCTTACCGTCGGGGACGAGTTCTCCGGCTGGGCCGCGCAGGTGGGCCACGGCATCGAACGCCTCGAATCGGCGATACCTCGAGTTGCGGAGGTGCCGCTGGGCGGCACCGCGGTGGGCACTGGACTGAACACCCCAGCCGGGTGGCGCCAGGCGGTCGTCGCGGAGTTGGGCACAACGGTCGGCATGGCCCTGTCGCCGGCGCGCAACGCCTTTGAGGCGCAGGCGGCGCGCGATGCGCTGGTGGAGCTGTCCGGCCAACTCCGGACGGTCGCGGTCTCGCTGACGAAGATCAGCGAAGACCTCCGGTGGAAGGGCTCCGGGCCGGTCGGCGGTCTGGGTGAGTTCGCACTGCCGCCGCTACAGGCCGGATCCTCGATCATGCCCGGCAAGGTGAACCCGGTCATCCCCGAGGTCGTCGTTCAGGTTGGTGCGCAGGTCATCGGCAACGACGCCGCAGTTGCGTGGGCGGGTGCCCGTGGAGCGTTCGAACTGAACGCGATGATCCCCGTCATCGCCCGCAACCTGCTGTCGTCGATCCAGTTGCTGACCTCGGCCAGCCGCCTGCTGGCGGATCGCTGCATTGCCGGTCTGGAAGTGGATCAAGCCCGCACCCGATCGCTGGCGGAGTCGTCAGCCGCGCTGATCACGGCGCTTAATCCGTACCTCGGCTACACCGAAGCGGCCGCGATCGTGAAGGAAGCCGCGCAGAGCGGCCGCCCGGTTCGCGAACTCGCCGAGCGACACGTTCCGGAACGGCTGAGTAGTCGGCAACTGGACGAAGCACTGGACCTCGACCGGATCGCTCGGCCACACCAGGCGTGAACATGCTTGTGGGGCCGACCCGAAGGTCGGCCCCACAAGTTGTGACCTCAGACCTGCTCGTCGCAGTGACCTGGGCCGATGTAGCCGTTGTTGTACCGGTCGAGAACGCTCGCCAAGGATGTCCACTTCTTCTTGTCCGCCTTGGAAACGCCCGGACCGTTGTTGTGGATCAGGTCGGTGGCCTTGTTGTAGGCCTCCAACGCCTCGCCACTCATGCTGGCACCCGAGAGGATGTTCAGCGTCGCCCCGATGTACTGGTGCGCCAGGATGTAGTAGGCGTCACCGCTGAGGCGGGGTGGTCAGGATCTCGTAGATCGCCTTCGTGTCATGCGTGCCATTCGTCCAGGAGGTCCCAAGCCGGGTCGTTCTTTGCTCCGTCGCGGAAGTACGGGCTGTGCGTCTTCCAGTACCCGATGGTCAGCGTGCAACCGGTGTCACACGGCACGTCCACCAGGATGTTCCAACTCGACGTCTTGGTCGCACCGTCATCGGTGGCCAAGCTCGCCGTGTTCGGGAATTCGTACTCGCCGCACTCCTCGTACGGGCCAACGGTCGCGGTGTACTCCAGCGTCCACATCGTCTTGTCGCCGGCGCACAACTCGACCGGGTCACCCATCAGCGGGTCCGACACGGTCACGCACTTGTCGGACTCGTTGATCACCGCGTTCGCGAACAGCACGTCGGCGGTGCCGGTGAAGTCGGTGGTCCCGTCTTCTGTCGGGTCCCCGTCACCGTAGGAGT
This sequence comes from uncultured Actinomycetota bacterium, assembly GCA_963753435.1. Lineage (GTDB taxonomy): Bacteria > Actinomycetota > Actinomycetes > CAVWCF01 > CAVWCF01 > CAVWCF01. The sequence continues at coordinate 92,141 of CAVWCF010000005.1, read as the reverse complement.
AGTTCTGCAGGGTTGCGGTGGCCGTGTTCACCCGGTCGCTGCCATCGGGCAGGTCGGCCGAGTAGGAGCACGTCAGCGTCTTGCCTGCTTCCAGTGTGTACGGGAACGTCACACCGCAGTCCACCGTCGCGTTGATGCCAACCGACACCACGTCGCTGACCGACTTGATGACCGCATCGATCGGAGCCGGGTTGGAAACCTGGATCCCCGAAGCGCCTTGAGTCACCTTCCAGTTGGAGTCAACTGGCGTGGCCTTGACGTCCACCTTGTAGGTCACGTCATAGGTCTGGTCGGTCGACAACCTCAGCTCCCTGATGTTGTCCTTTTCCTTCTTCTCGATGGTCCAGTCCCAGTCGCGGTCGAGCGAGGTCGCCGCGTCCTTCGTGACCCTCAGGGTGTAGCAGTTGACGAGCACCGACGCCTCTGCGTACTGCTTGGTCTCGGTGATCGTGGCGATGTTCTTGTGACTGCCTTCATCTTCGTCGCAGGTGAAGGTCTCGTCGTACGACCACGAGTCGTCGTCGGAAACAGGACCCCAGGACATGCCGTTGGTGTCCGTCACGTTGATCGACCCGTTGACGATGGAACTCGGAGTGTCCGAGAACTTCACGTCTGCGGTCGCCGTGCCACCGCCGACCCACCCGGAGGTGGTTACCGTCGCGGTGTTCAACCGCATGGCCCCGTCAGGCAGCGAACTGGAGTAGGTGCAGTCCAGCTGCCCGCCGGCTACCAGCGTGTACGGGAACGTGACACCACAGTCAACCGATGGGCTGATGCCCCCGGAGATCATGTCCGTCACCGATTCGACGGTTGCATCCAGAAGCGTCTTGTTCTCGATCTTGATGCCACCGGAAACCGCCCAAGCGCTGTCGACGTAGCCGGTCTTGTCCACTTCGACCGTCCAGGTGGACGTGCCCGAGTCACCTTCGAACAGGTTCCAGGTGGCCGGGTCGACCGACTTGTCGATGTCCCACTGGTAGGTGCGGGTGTACGTGGTGCTTGCGGTCTTGCTCACGTCCAGCTTTGCGCCAGGACACGTGTGCGACAGATTGAACTTGTCGGTGCCCGAGCCAATCGCCGAAGCCGCCACCAATGCCGCCCCAGCTTGGGCGTAGATGTACGCCTGGCTGTCGTCGTCCTTGGTGAAGAAGCCGTTCGGCCCGTCCGGCGGGATGGTGACCGTGACGTCCGCGAGGCCGTCGCCGGTTGTGTCGAACCCGGCCGACAGCGAATCGAACGACCCAGACGGAGCGACGAAGTGCCACCCGTCGGTCCCGTTCGGCTGATCCGGGCACGTGCCTTCGCTGAACTCAGCCGCCAGGATCGGCAGTTGGTCCGCCTGGTTGAACGGCAATGCCGCGGCCTGCGCCGCCGGTGCCCACAGCCACCGGTCACCGCGATCGCGGCGCTGGCGCTGATTGCTACAAGTGTTCTCCTCAAGGACCCCATAGCCCCCTCCCTCCTTAGATCGCCCCCGCTGGGAGGCGCAAGGAAATGACTCGCTCCGATCAACTTCGCTGGCCCGCGGGACTAGCCCGTTCGGGTGATTCCTTCCTAGCACGGACGGCGGCGAAGGAACGGAGTTCGGGCCAACTGGTGACCAACGTCACTCACACGAGTGACGGTCTAGTTCGGGGCGAGCGGGAGCGGGCCCAGGGGGGGTGCGGGGTCAGTACCAACCCTTGGAGTTGAACGCCGACCAGGCGCCGCACGGGGTGCCGTACCGGCCCTTGATGTAGTTCAGTCCCCATTTGATCTGCGTGGCCGGGTTCGTCCGCCAGTCGGATCCGGCCGAAGCCATCTTCGAGCCGGGCAGCGCCTGCGGGATCCCGTAGGCACCGGACGCGTTGGCGGCGTTGGTCCGCCAGTTGCTCTCCCGGGTGAACAGCTTGTCCAGGCAGATCCACTGTTGACCGGTCCAGCCACGCGCGGCAGCCAAGTCCCGCCCGATCGCCCGGGCCGAGCCGGCCGGGATGGCGCGGGCGGCCGCCCGCGCTGCGCGCTCTGCGGCAGCCTTGCGGGCGGCCTCAGCGCGAGCCTTCTCCTCAGCGGCCTTGCGAGCGGCCTCAGCGCGAGCCTTCTCCTCAGCAGCCTTGCGAGCGGCTTCGGCGGCAGCGGCCTCAGCGACCTTGCGCGCAGCCAACGCCGCGTCGGCGGCACGCTTGCGCTCCAGCGCCGCCTCTTTGACCGCGGCCTCGTGGCGCGCGGCGCCGTAACTGGCCCACGCGGTCTCGTGCGCCTGCTGGTAGCCGTTGGCCTGCAGCGCCCCAACCTCGCTGATCGGGATGCCCGTCTGTGTCTGCGCCGACGCCGGCAGCATCTCAGCCGGAGAGAGCACGAAGAGGCTGACGCCGACGGCGGCGGCCGTGAACGCGGCGGTATGCCGGACCGAAACCCGGGACATGTCGTATTGCCTTCCTGCGGGCCTCGTCAGCGCCGCTCGCCCCGGCCTTCGGCCGATGAGTGCGGCGGCGCGGCGACTCACATCGACGCCAGCAGGCCCCACTCGGGCGGTGAACTCGTCGAATGGTGGGTACCCGCAACCCAAACCGGCAAACCGAAGGGCGCGATTGAGCGACGCAGCGTGAGCAGGGTCACACCCAGAGGGCCCCAAGATTACCCAGAGTCACCACTGTGTCACAGTTGCGTCGCAGCGCGCTGATCCCAAGCGCCACCGGGTGCGGTGATGGCGTTTCGCGGCCACCCCCCACCCCGAGGTCACAGCGCCGGGATGTCGTCCAGCATCTCGGTGACCAGGGCGGCAATGGGTGACCGCTCCGACCGCGTGAGCGTGATGTGCGCGAACAGCGGGTGCCCCTTCAGCTTCTCCACCACTGCGACTACGCCGTCGTGACGCCCGACCCGCAGGTTGTCCCGCTGCCCCACATCGTGGGTCAACACGACTCGTGACCCAGCGCCGATCCGGCTGAGCACCGTCAGCAGGACGTTGCGCTCCAGGCTCTGGGCTTCGTCCACGATCACGAAGGCGTCGTGCAGGGAGCGGCCGCGGATGTGGGTCAGCGGCAGGACCTCGAGCATGCCGCGCGACACGATCTCGTCGATCACGTCGGTAGTGGTCAAGGCGCCGAGGGTGTCGTAGACGGCCTGCGCCCACGGGTTCATCTTCTCCGACTCCGTGCCCGGCAGATAGCCCAACTCCTGGCCACCGACCGCGTACAGCGGCCGGAACACGACCACCTTGCGGTGCTGACCTCGCTCCAGCACTGCCTCCAGTCCAGCGCACAGGGCCAGGGCGGACTTGCCGGTGCCGGCTCGCCCACCCAGGGAAACAATGCCTACGTCGGGATCGAGCAGCAGATCCAGCGCAATTCGCTGCTCGGCGCTTCGTCCATGCAGCCCGAAGGCGTCACGGTCGCCGCGGACCAGGCGCACCTGCTTGTCATTGGTGACCCGGCCCAGGGCCGTGCCTCGCTCCGAGAGCAGGACCACACCCGTGTGGCAAGGCAGGTCGGCATCAGCCGGCAGGTCCAGGTGTTCGGTCTCGTAAAGGCGGTCGATGTCGGCGGCGCTCAGATCAAGTTCGGCCATGCCGGTCCAGCCGGACTCGATGGCCAACTCGGCGCGATACTCCTCCGCCGGCAGGCCGACGGCGGATGCCTTGACCCGCAGCGGCAGGTCCTTCGATACCAGCACCACGTCCAGTCCGTCAGCGGCCAGGCCACGAGCCACCGTGAGGATGCGCGTGTCGTTGTCCCCCAACCGCACTCCGGCCGGCAGCACGGCCGGGTCGGTGTGGTTGAGCTCTACTCGCAGCGTCCCGCCCAGGTCTCCGATTGGGAGCTCCCGATCCAGCCGACCGTGGCGCACCCGCATCTCGTCGAGCATCCGCAAGGCGGACCGCGCGAAGTAGCCCAGCTCCGGGTGGTTGCGCTTGGCCTCCAGCTCGCTCACCACGACCAGCGGGATGACCACTTCGTGTTCGGCGAAGCGCGCCAACGCCATTGGGTCGGACAGCAGAACCGAGGTGTCTAGGACGTATGTGCGTCGTGCCGCCGCGCGACGACTGGGGACGGAGGATTCGGTTGCCACCATTGAGTCGCTATCCCCGTCACACCGGCACCGGCGCACGGACGGTTAGGCACCCCGCTCGGGTGCGAGGGTCCGGGACCGGGCCCGAGGGCCGGGTGCCGGCCCTCCTGGACTGCTCTTGACGAGCACCGGTTGGGCCTCCCGGACGACCGGATCGGGTACCCAGCCGTCACGCCGAAGGTAGGCGGCGATTTGCCGGATTCCGCCGCGCCACGCCGATGAGTCAGCCGCCGAATCGGCGCTGCCGGGCCGCGTATGCGCGCAGCGCCCGCAGCAGATCCACGCGGCGGAAGTCCGGCCAATAGGCCTCGCAGAAGTAGAACTCCGAGTGGGCCGATTGCCACAGCAGAAAACCGGACAGCCGCTGCTCCCCGGAGGTGCGGATAACCAGATCCGGGTCCGGCTGCCCGCGGGTGTAGAGGTGCTCGGCGATGTGCTCGACGGTTAGCGCCTCAGCGAGTTCGTCCAGCGAGGTGCCCTTGCCGGCGTGCTCGGACAGCAACGACCGGACCGCGTCGGTGATCTCGCGGCGGCCGCCGTAGCCGACCGCGACATTCACCAGCAGGCCATCGTTGCCGGTGGTGGATGCCGCAACCTCCTTCAGCGAAGTGGCCAACCAGTCCGGCAGCATGTCGAGAGCGCCGACAACGTGGACCCGTCGCGAAGCCCGGTCGGCGGCAGGCTGCGCCACGCGCTTCGCCGTGGCGTCGATTATCCGAAGCAGCGAGTCGAGTTCGTCGCCGGAGCGCGCGAGGTTGTCCGTGGAGAGCAGCCACAAGGTCACTACCTCGACCCCGGCGTCCTCACACCAACGCAGCAACTCCTCGACGCGATCGGACCCGGCTTGGTGGCCGGCTTCGGCCGATCCGCCGAACTCCCGCGCCCACCGACGATTGCCGTCCAGGATGACGCCCACGTGGCGGGGGATTCGGTCCGCCGGCAATTGCCGGGCCAACCGACGCTCGTAGGCGCCGTAGGCCAAGTCGCGCAGGCCCACGCCCGACCCCTTTCGCTGCGGTGGACCCTGGGAGGGTACCGAGCCCGGCCGCGCGACTCAGCCCAACGGATCCGCTCGCCGTACGTCCTCGACGTCCAGCAGGGCCGTCCGCAGGCGCGACAACCAGTCATCGGCGTGCTGTCCCACCAGACGAACGCACCACGCCAGCGCCTCGGCGCGGCTCCGCGCGACCCCGGACGCGACCAGCGTGTCCAAGACCTGCCGCTCCGGCTGCCGCAACCGGGTCATCACCGGAACCGACAACCTGGTGAAGGGCACCTCGGCCGGGCCGCAAATGACCGCCCACGCCACCTTTCGCCCATCCTGGTCCTGAAGGTCGCTCGCGATGGCGATCCGCTCGGCGCGAGTGCTCTCCCGGAACTTGCCGATGCGCCCACGCGCCTCGGCGGCGACTTCTGCCTCCGCCCCGGCGTCGGGGGCTGGCAGCCGACCCGTGATGGTGATCTCGTCGCGGTCGAGGGCAACGTCCCAGTCCTCAAACCAGTCCGGCAGCCGTCCGCGAAGCCATGCCCTGATCTCATGTTCTGTAATCATGTAACTAGAATTACACAGATACCAGAGCCGTCAAGTCGCTGACCTCGGTCACCGGCGCCTGGCAGACGAAGCCGCGGCACACGTAGGCGGTCGGGCCGCCACGCGCATCCCGGCCCCGCAACAGCGGCGGCGTTTCCTGATTCGAATCCCCCGGCGCCACGAGCAGCCCCGGTGCCGTGCCCAGCCAGGCTGTTCGCACCAAAGTGCCGCGGGCGTCCGCCGGTCCGACGATCGCTACCTCGCGCGGGCCGTCCACGAGCGCCTCTGCCACCGCCAGCCCCCATCCGGCCGCCCGGGGGGCCTGCCGCGCCAGGACTCCGGCGGCCCCCAGCGCCGCCACGGCCGCATCGCGGTAGCGAGCCTGCCCCGACATCGCGCCGACCCCGAGCAGCAGTCCGGCGGCGGCGAACCAACCCGACGGGGTCGCCGAATCGGCGGGGTCCCTAGGCCGTCGTGACAAGGCTTCCGAATCGTGGGCGGTGTCGTAGAAGCCCCCGGCCTCGTCTCCGAATCGATCCAGCACGGCATCGGCCAGTTCCGTGGCGGCGTGCCACCAACGCACGTCACCGTCGACGCCGAACAGGGTCAGCAGGCCGTCCCCGAGAGCGGCGTAGTCCTCCAGCACGGCACCCGGCGCGCCAGCCGTCCCATCACGGGAGGCCCGAACCAACCGGCCCGGCGCTTTGCGGTGCACCCGCCAGATCAACTCCGCAGCACGTCGGGCCGCGGCGGTGTACTCCGGCGCATCGAATAGGACCCCCGCCTCCGCCAACGCCGCGATCGCCCACCCGTTCCATGCGGTGACGACCTTGTCGTCGCGGGCCGGCTGCGGGCGCAGTCGCCGCGCCTCCAGCAACGCCTGGCACACCCGCTCGTACCGGTCGGAGTCATCCGGGTCGTCGCGCAGTTGAAGTACGGAACGACCGTCTTCAAAGGTGCCAGCGTCGGTCACCTCGAACTGACGGGCAGCCCACCGTCCGTCATCGGCGCCGAGGACCGCCGTCAGTTCGTGCGGATTCCATACGTACGTCGCGCCCTCGACGCCATCGGTGTCAGCGTCCAACGATGCTGCAAATCCGCCCTCAGGGGTCCGCAGATCCGTGAGCAGGAAGTCCGCGGTCTGCCGGGCCACGCGCTCGGCCAGCGGCGAACCCGTCAACCGCCACCAGTGCGCGTACACGCGCAGCAGCAGCGCGTTGTCGTACAGCATCTTCTCGAAGTGCGGCACCACCCAATCGGCGTCCACGCTGTAGCGCGCGAAGCCGCCAGCCAGTTGGTCGTAGATGCCGCCTCGGGCCATCGCCGTCAACGATTCCGAGACCATCCGCAGGGCGTCGGCATCCCCGGTGCGGGCATGGTGACGCAACAGGAACTCGGCCAGCATCGAGGGCGGGAACTTCGGCGCACCGCCGAAACCGCCTCGTTCCCCGTCGAACTGGGCACCCAACGCGGCAACGGCCGCCGCGAGGTCGTCCGCGGCGGGCGGTTGCCCGGCCACCGTTACTTCTGCACGCCGGCGCAACTCGGCCCCGATCCGCTCCGCTGCCGACTCCACCTCGTCGCGCCGCTGCGCCCACGTCTGGGCCACCGTGCTCAGCACCTGGCTGAACGAGGGCATGCCATGGCGTGGCTGCGGTGGGTAGTAGGTGCCGGCGTAGAACGCGTCACCCTCAGGAGTGCAGAAGACGGTCATCGGCCAGCCCCCGTGTCCGGTCAGCCCCTGCACGGCATCCATGTACACGGCGTCGACGTCAGGACGTTCCTCCCGGTCGACCTTGATGTTTACGAACTCACGGTTCATCAACTCCGCGGTCTCGGGGTCCTCGAACGACTCGTGCGCCATGACGTGGCACCAGTGACAGGCCGCGTAGCCGACGCTGAGCAGGATCGGCACCTGGCGATCCCGCGCTTGCGCGAAAGCTTCCGGCCCCCATTCAAACCAGTGCACCGGGTTCTCAGCGTGCTGCTGCAAGTAGGGGGACGTCGCATTCGTCAGTCGATTCGACACGCACCCACCGTAGGACGCTCTGTCACCCATTCGGACGCATCACCAACGGCAGCAGGCGCCGAGACAAGAACGAAGAGCCCACAAGGAGGTGGCGCATGTCGGTGACCGCGCGCGTCGCCAGCGCCTACGGCGCGGCTTCAATCGCCACCGCGGTCATCGCCTACTCCACCGACGTCCCGGTCGCCCGGGCGATCGGGCGCGCCCTCCTCCTGCTGTTGGCCGGCATGGCAGTGCTGTGGGCGGCCAAGCGAGCCCAGGATCAGATGAGCCGTAGTGGCTGGGGCTGGGTCTCGACGCACTACACGTTGGCCGCGATCGCCGCTGCCGGGTGGGGCTTCTCCGCTCTGGACGGTTCGATTCTCCCGAAGCCGTCCTGGGCCGATGCCATCTACTTCCTGTCCTACATCGCGTTGCTCATCGGCGTGCTGCGGGTCGTTCGCGGAGTCGGTGGGGGTGGTCGCACCGACGCCGTAGACGCCTCCGTGGCGGCAGTTGCCATCGGGGTCATTTCCTGGACTTTCCTGCTGCGCGGCGCGGTACCCGGGTCCGGTGTCGAGGCGACGCAGTTGGTCACCGCCGCCATCTACCCATTCTTCGACCTGGTCATCCTCGCGGTCGCGGGCCGCTTGTGGTTCATCACAGCTGGCCCGAACGCCCGGCCCTACCGGCTCGTCGTGCTCGGGTTGGCGATGAACCTTCTCGCGGACACCGCCTATGCGGCGTTGGTGATCAGCGGCGAATTCCGAAACGGCTTGGTTCTCGGCCTGGGCTGGCTGACCGGCACCGCCTTGGTGGCGATCGGCGCCATCACCGCTCCCCCGGACCCACACCAACTCCCCAGCCCACCGCATCGGCACTCGATCGGCCGCGTCGTCGCGTTGTTGTCGCTGGGGGTGCTGCTGCCGGTGCTCGTGGCCCTGGAGTCCATCGGCGCCTATGACGTGCAGCACGCAGTCGTCGTAACGCTGCTCGTCGGAGTCGGATTCACCTTGGCAATTTGGCGAGTACGCGGACTTGCCGACGGGTTCGGTTCCGCGCTGCACCGCGAGCGACTGCTTGGCGAAGCGGGCTCCCGGCTGGTAGCTGCACCCGACCGGGCGGGCATCGCGGCAATCCTGCTGGAAACGGTGAGCCGGTTGGCCGGACACCCGGCCCCTGTCTGGCTGCTGCAGACGGCCGGCAAGTCCGCGGTTGTCTCCGCGTCCACTCGCGACGCGTCGGGACAGGTGCTTTCGCAAGCGGTTATCGCCGACCTGACCGATGGCTTCGTGGGCGGCCAGCGCGTCGTACGCGGTCCCAGTGCCGCCCACGACGCACTCTCGGTGTCACCCGACCTCGTTCTTCTTTCGGTCTGGATCACGGACGGAACCGACCCCGGTGTTTTCGTCGTGGTGGCCATGCCGGAGGTCCCCGAGGCGTGGTTGGTGCCGGCCATCAGCAGCGTCACCGAGAACGCCCGCATGGCCCTGGATCGGATCGCCCTCAACCGCAAGATCGTCGACCAGCAGTCCGTTGCGCGACTTGAGCAGATGCTCGAGCAGGCCTCCGACATCATCGCGGTCGTCGGCAGCGACGATCGGCTCACCTACGCCTCACCCGCAGTACAAGCGGTGCTGGGACTGTCGCCAGGGATGGTCACCGGGGTCGCGTTCGCTGACCTGTTGGCGGACGAGCACCGCAGCCAAATCACCGATGTTCTCAGCGCCGCGCGCGAAGGGGCGACAAGCGAAATCGAAGTGCGGGCTATCACCACCGGCGGCGAGAGCCGGATCCTGCACGTCGTCGTGTCACGGGTGGACGACTCGGGGTCGCCGGAGTTGGTCCTCACCTGCCACGACGTGACCGAACGCCACGCACTGACCCGACAGTTGCAGCACCAGGCCTTCCACGATCCGCTGACCGGCCTGGCGAACCGCGAACTGCTCGCCGACCGGATGAATCAAGCTGCGGCCCGCACTCGCCGCACCGGGCGCATCAACGGCGTCATCATGCTGGACCTGGACGACTTCAAAACCGTCAACGACTCCCTCGGCCACGCCGCCGGCGACGCGCTCATCGTCGAAATCGCCGGGCGGATCTCGTCCTGCCTGCGCGGGCAGGACACCGCCGCCCGCCTCGGTGGCGACGAGTTCGCGGTGCTACTGGAAGACCTAACCGGCGAGGCCGAGGCGATGCGGGTGGCACAACGCCTGGTCGCCGCCTGCGCCGAACCGGCTTTCGCGGGGGGCCAGTCGGTCGTGGTCGCTGCCTCCGCCGGAGTGGTGCTGGACGACGGCTCCGGCGATGTTCCCGACCTGCTGCGCAACGCCGACCTGGCCCTGTACGCGGCCAAGGCGGACGGCAAGGGCACCGCGCGACGGTACGAACCGGCAATGCACCGTGCCGCGGTCCGCCGACTGGAACTGACCGCCGACCTGCGCCGCGCCGTCAGCCGCAACGAATTCGTGCCGCACTTCCAGCCGACTGTTCGCCTCGACGGCGGTCGCGTGGTGAGCCTCGAAGCGCTGGCCCGATGGGAGCACCCGCAGCGCGGCCTCCTGAAGCCCAGCGAGTTCCTCGAGCTGGCCGAGGAGACCCGCCTCGCTGTGCCCATGGGTCGGGCCCTGATCGAGTCGACCCTCGGCTCGTTCGCGCAATGGCAGGCGGTGGTGGATGGGGCGGAGCACCTGCGCCTCGCCATCAACCTCGGACCCAAGGAGTTGGGCCCCGACGGCCTCACTCGCGACCTGATCGCAGCCGCCATGGCCCACGGAGTCGGCCCGGAACAGATCCTGCTGGAGGTGTCCGAGTCCACCTTCGCTACCGAGGCCGAGCTGGTCCAGCCAAGCCTGCGTCGCCTGGCCGATGCCGGCTTCGGCGTCTACGTGGACGACTTCGGTTCCGGCCATGCGTCGCTGGCACTCCTGCGCCGCCTGCCGATCACTGGTTTGAAATTGGCCCCGCAGTTGGTTCATGCCCTGCCGTTGGGTGGCGCCGACGCGCACATGGTCGACAGCCTGCTGCAGGTGGCGCTCGGCATGGATCTGGAGGCGGTCGTCGCCGAGGGCGTGGAGACCGAGGAGCAGGCTGCCGCGCTTCGGGCCATGGGCTTTGAAGTGGCGCAGGGCTACTTGTTGAGCAAGCCCGTACCCGCCGAACAGGTGCCGGAACTTCTCACTGAACGCGGGATCGCTCGACCGGTTCAGCGGGCCCGTCAGCCCTGATTTCGCTCGCCGTCCTCCTTTACGGAGTCGGATGGCGAATCGAACGTCCGCGGCACCTTGCGCAGGTGCCGCTGCATGGAGAAGAACAAGCCCACAGTGACCACGGCCAGCACGGCGACGATGGCAAATGCCAGCCGACCGGGCCCGACCACGCTCGGGTCTGGAGGCTCTGCCAACACCACTGCAAACATTTCGGAGATCAACTGATCGCCCTCCTCATCACTGACCATCATCCCCCACAGCGGTCATCCGCCACACTGCGCTCATGGACGCAGCCGACCCGGTCGCGGAATCGGGGTCTGAAGACGCGCGGGCGCGGTTGGCCGCGCGCTACCCCGCCCGGCGTCGCGGAAACGGCTGGCGGTGGGTGGCCTTCGCGTTGCTGGTGGCCGGCGTGCTCGGTTTCTTCATCTGGACCCGAATAGAGCCGTCGGCCAGCGCCCAGGTGCTCGCGTACGAGGCCCTGACCGACACCCAGCTGCAGGCCGACATCTTGATCCAGAAGCCTGCGGACGCTGCCGCAACTTGCACCGTCGTGGCCCTGGACCGCAGCGCCGCGGTTGTCGGTTCGACCGTGGCGCGGGCCGAACCCGGCCGCGCCGACGTGTCAGTGCGGGTCGTTATCGAGACGATCCAGCCGGCATCGGTGGCTCAGGTCGCTGACTGCGCATTGGCGTAATCTGGATCTTTCGCACGAGGGAGAACGGTCTTGACTACCTGGCTGACCCAGGACGCCTACGCCAAGTTGCAGTCGGAGTACGACGATCGCACCGGGCCGGTCCGGTTGGAGATCACCCGCCGCATCGAGGCCGCGCGCGAAGAGGGCGATTTGCGCGAGAACGGCGGTTACCACGCAGCCAAAGAGGAGCAGGGCAAGAACGAGGCCCGCATCCGTGTCCTGCGGCACTTGCTCGAGACCGCGCAGGTGGGCGAACCGGAGGCCGCGGACGGCACCGTCGGCGCCGGCATGGTCGTCAAGGTGCAGTTCGTCGGCGGTGGGCTGGACGGCGAGGAGGAGGAGTTCCTCCTGGGTTCGCGCGAGCAGGCCGGGGACACCGAGTTGGACGTCTACTCCCCGCAATCACCCTTGGGTGGCGCGGTGATGGGCGAGCAGATCGGGGCAGAGGTCACATACACGCTCCCCAACGGCAAGGAACTTCGCGTGAAGATCCTGTCGGCAACGCCGTTCGCCGGGTAACCACCGAGCTCGACGAGGCCCAGCAGTTCGGGGCCGCCGCTGCGAACAACCCTGGATCCCCGGTGCGACTTGGCTACTCAGCTGTGCCGGACTGTGTATCCACTGCGGATCAGGTGCTCCAGCAAGAGGTCGCTGTGGGCCTGACCACGGGTTTCGACAGTTACCGCCACCTCGACTTCGTTTACCGCCAGCGACGGCTCCAGCCGGAGGTGGTTCACCTCGGACACGTTCCCGCCCGCGTCGCCGATGACCTCCAGCAGGTGCGCCAAGGCGCCCGGACTGTCCGGAATCGGGACGCGGAGGGTGAGGAAGCGGCCGGCCGCAGCCATCCCCTGCAGCAGCACCCGCTGCAGCAGCACCGGGTCGGCGTTGCCGCCGGACAGCACCACCACAACCGGCGGCTCGAACTGGTCCGGGGCGTCCATCAGCGCCGCAACACCGGCCACGCCCGCCGGCTCGACAACCAACTTGCCGCGTTCGAGCATCAGCAGCAAAGCCTTGGCCAGGGAGTCCTCCGACACCGTCACGACGTCGTCGACCAGGTCGCGCACCAACTCGAACGGCACCGCCCCCGGCAGCGGAACGGCGATGCCGTCGGCCATGGTGGCCATGGCCGTCAACCGGATCGGGCGCCCGGCACGCAGGGCCAGTGGATACGCAGCCGCTCCCGTGGCCTGCACGCCCACAACTCGCACATCGGGCGCCTGGGCCTTGACCGCCAGCGCAATCCCGGCGATCAGCCCGCCGCCGCCGGTGGGCACCACCACGGTGCGCACCTGGGGGACCTGCGCGAGCAACTCCAGGCCCACGGTGCCCTGACCAGCAACAACGTCGGGGTGGTCGTACGGGTGGATCAGCTCAGCACCGGTGCTGGCGGCGAACTCCTCCGCCGCCGCGAGCGCATCAGCCAGGGTGTCACCGCCCTCGCGGACGTCGGCGCCGTAGGCCCGGGTCGCGGCGAGTTTGGGCAGAGATGCGCCCTCCGGGGTGAACACCGTCGAGGCCACCCCGAGGAGGCGGGCCGCCAGGGCCACCCCTTGGGCGTGGTTGCCGGCGCTAGCCGCGACCACCCCACGGGACCGGGCCTCCGGGTCGAGCCGAGCGATGCGCGTGTACGCGCCGCGGATCTTGAAGGACCCGGTCCGCTGCAGGTTCTCGCACTTGCAGATGACCCGGCCGCCAACCTTCTTGGACAGCCAGCGGGACTCCTGAACCGGCGTCGTGACGGCCACACCGTCCAGCAGGGCGGCGGCGGCCTGCACGTCCTTCAAGGTGGGTTGCCCGGGCACGGTCGGAGTCTGGCAGCCAGACCCGTGTATGTTTACTTGCGTGCTACAAGCAACTGATTCCGGGCTGCGGTCCCTCGTCCTGGCCCTCTACGACGTGGCCGTGCACGCGCGCCGATTCCAGTCGCGCGATCCGGTCGACACCGCCTCGATCCGGCTGCTGTCCAGCCTGCAGCACGCCGGTCCGATGCGGCCATCCGACCTTGCCGGCCTGCATCTGCTCGACCTCTCCACCATCAGCAGGCACCTGCGTGGGCTGGAGGAAGAGGGCTACGTGCAACGTGAATCCGACCCCGACGACGGTCGAGCCATCCGCTTCGTGCTCACCGATTCCGGGGCGGCCGCGTTGGATGCGGTGGTAGCCAACCGATGTGCCGCCCTCGGCGGAGTCCTGGAGAGTTGGCCGACGGCCGACCGCGACCAACTCGGTGAGCTACTGCGCCGCCTCGCCGACGACCTTTCCGCCGATGCCGGCTGCCCGGCCCCCAAACCACAGGAGTCCAAGTGAGCGCTCAGCCGGCGCCAACGTCCAGCCTGCTCAGCGGCAGAAGTCTCTACACCGTCATCGGCGCCTTGATGCTCACGACGTTCCTGTCCGCCTTGGACCAGACGATCGTGGCGACCGCCCTGCCGACCATCGCCGGCGAACTCGGCGGCATCACCGGGCTGGCGTGGGTCGTGACCGCGTACCTGTTGGCGGCCACGGCCACCACCCCGCTGTGGGGCAAGATCTCCGACCTCTACGGGCGCAAACCCGTGCTCATCACCGCTGTGGTCATCTTCCTGATCGGCTCGATGCTGTCCGGGGCCGCTCAGGAGATGTGGCAACTGGTGCTCACCCGGGCGGTGCAGGGGCTCGGTGGCGGCGGGTTGATGGTCCTGGCCATGGCCGTGATCGCCGACGTGATCCCACCGGCTGACCGCGGCCGGTACCAGGGGCTCTTCGGGGCCGTCTTCGGCGTCGCCAGTGTCCTGGGGCCGCTCGTCGGCGGCTTCTTCGTGGAGACGCTGTCCTGGCGGTGGATCTTCTACGTGAACCTGCCGTTGGGCGCGCTGGTCCTCTTCGTGCTGGTGACGCAACTGCACCTGCCGCACACCCGTCGCGAGCACAGCATCGACTACGTCGGCGCCGTACTCCTGATCGTTGGCGTGGTTTCGATCCTGCTGGTCACTCAGTGGGGCGGTCGTCAATACGACTGGACGTCACCGCTGATCCTTGGCTTGGCCGCACTGGCGGTCGTAATGCTGTTCGCGTTCGTCTGGTGGGAGTTGCGAACCCCGGAGCCGATCCTGCCGATGAGTCTGTTCAGCAACCCGATCTTCCGGGTCGGCTCTGCGGTCGGCTTCGTCATCGGCTTCGCGATGTTCGGTGCGATCGTGTTCCTGCCGGTCTACCTGCAGATCGCCCGCGGTGTCAGCCCGACCCTGGCCGGACTGCAACTGCTGCCGTTGATGCTCGGCCTGCTGGTCACGAGCATCACCAGCGGTCGGCTCATCAGCCGATTGGGCCGCTACCGGATCTTCCCCATCCTGGGAACGGCGACGGCCGCACTGGGTATGTGGCTGCTGTCCGGGCTGGACGCGCAGTCGCCCTACTGGCAGGTCGCCCTGGGCATGCTGGTCCTGGGCATGGGCCTGGGTGGCGTGATCCAGGTGCTGGTGCTGGCGGTGCAGAACTCCTCCGACCTGTCGCAGATGGGCGTGGCCACGTCATCGATCACCTTCTTCCGGCAGATGGGCGGCTCGTTCGGCACGGCGGCGTTCGGGGCGATCCTGGCCACGTCGTTGTCCTCGCGCCTGGCCGACTACGTGCCGGCCGACGTGGCCGCCGACCTGGATCCGTCCGCGCTCACCGGATCCCCGGCCGTGATCGCCTCGTTGCCCCCGGAGGTGCGCGCGGGCGTGACCACCGCGTTCGTGGAAAGCCTCAGCCAGGTGTTCCTGTTCGCGGTGCCGGTCTGCTTGCTCGCCTTCGGGCTGTCCCTGTTCCTCAAAGAGATCCGACTGCGCACACGGGAGGACATCCTCGCGGGCGCCCCGAAGGCCGACACCCCGGCGGCCTGAGACCGACTCAGCCCGGCCCGGGCCCAGTACCGACCCCGAGGATGCTGGCCGCGGCGGTGTGCACGAAGTTGCCGCCCGAAGTTGGTCCGATCGGCCCATCGGTGACGAACCCGGCCACCGCGTCGGTTTCCCACTGCCGGCTGACCAGTCGCGCGTCGTGGCCGGCTTCGCTGAACAACGCCTCGTCCCGCTCCGAACCCGACACGACCAGGGCGCCGGCCAATTCGCCGACCCAAGGCCGTTGGCGCACCTCCCAGAGCAGCGAACAAAGATCGGCTTCAGCGACGTCAGCGTCCAGTACGTGAAAGCGCACGGTGCTGCCCAGCGAGAGCGCGTCGTTGACGAGCAGGCCGCCGTCATCGACGCGGACGATGCTGCGCAGAACGAAACCACCGAACGCGTGCTCCTCACGTTGCTCCACATCAGCCACCCCCAGGAACGGGCGGCCGCCTTCGTCGGCCAGAACCTCCCGGAGCACCGTCGGCGCGGGGCGGCCGGCCAACTGCGTAACCCGGCCGCCCTCGGTGGCGGTGACCGTGACCGCTGGCCCGACCGGTCGGCAGCCCTGGCCGACAACCGGCTCGACGGACACGTCGCCGCCGAGGATCGCGCCAACTGCTCCCCGGTCCGCCACCGCGCCGCCCACCGCCAGGCGCGCCGAACCGGCGTCCACTCCGGCAGCCAGCCCGCCGATCATGGGCAGACCCGGCCACGACTGACTGACCTGCGCCACGAACCCGTCGACGGGGAACGTCCACGGGTCGGCCACGAGCAGCATCGCCGTCGCATCGTCGCCGGTGGGCGGCTGGCCGAGCACAGCGAGGCTGTCTCCGGTCCGCATCGTCTCCAGGTGAAAGACCCGTACGGACAAGTCTTCGCCGCTCAGGGCCCAAGCCGAGGCCGCACAGCCACGACGGTCGGTCGGCCCCGACGCCCCCTGAAGTCCCGGCCCCAGCACTCCGCGAACGCCCGCCCCGATCACCGCGCGGCCGGCCAGACCGACGGCAGCCAAGACATCGCCGACCGGGCCCGGTTCATCGGCTAGGAAGACGCACAGCAGGTCCGCCGGCCTATCGCCGAACGCCGCCAGGGCCTGGGTGATCGCCGCTTCGGCCGCTTGCGCGAGCGTGTCCCCACGCGCCGCACCCGCCCCGCATCGGTACACCCGCGCATCCTCCCCGAACCGGCATACAGCCGAGACATCGTCTCGGGCGAGCATCCACCGCCGCGACGTCGTAGGTTCGCGACATGACGTCTCCCGTGCCGCCGCCACAACTGCCGCAGACCCTGGGTGCCCTTCGCGATTCCGGCTACGAACACCGAAACGTGAAAAGCGAGATCCAGGGAAACCTCCTGGACCGCCTGCGTAGCGGCGCCGACCCGTTCCCCGGCATCGTCGGGTTCGACGACACCGTCCGGCCGGAGTTGGAGCGCGCCCTGCTGGCCGGGCACGACGTCGTGCTGCTCGGTGAGCGCGGCCAAGGAAAGACCCGCCTCATTCGTACCCTGACCGGGCTGCTGGACGAGTGGTCTCCGGTTGTCGCTGGTTGCGAGATCCACGACGACCCAACCGCCCCCGCCTGCTCGGCCTGCATCGCGCGGCTGGCCGAGATGGGCGACAACTTGCCGGTTGCGTGGCGCCATCGGTCCCAGCGATACGGCGAGAAGCTGGCCACCCCGGACACCTCGGTAGGTGACCTGGTCGGTGACGTGGACCCGATCAAGGTGGCCGAGGGCCGAACGCTGGGCGACCCGGAGACCGTGCACTACGGGCTGGTTCCACGCAGCAACCGTGGCGTCTTCGCCATCAACGAGTTGCCGGACCTGGCCGAGCGCATCCAGGTCGCGCTGCTGAACGTGCTGGAGGAACGAGACATCCAGGTTCGCGGCTACCAGCTGCGCCTGCCCCTGGACCTACTGCTGGTCGCGTCGGCCAACCCTGAGGACTACACCAACCGGGGTCGCATCATCACACCGTTGAAGGACCGTTTCGGCGCCGAGATCCGCACCCACTACCCCTTGGACCTCCACGACGAGGAAGCCCTGCTGCGGCAAGAGGCCGAGCTGGTTGCCGAAGTACCGGCGCACTTGCTGGAGGTTGTGGCTCGCTTCACCCGCTTGGTACGCGAGTCCGCCGCGGTGGATGAACGCTCCGGCGTTTCGGCGCGATTCGCCGTTGCCGGGGCCGAGACCATCGCCGCGTCAGCGCTGCGCCGTTCGGCGATCACCGGCGAGGCCCCTGCTGTTGCGCGCGTCAGCGACTTGGCCGGCATCGTGCCGACACTGCGCGGCAAGGTGGAGTTCGAGCCGTCCGAAGAGGGCCGCGAGATGGAGATCCTGGCCCACCTGCTGCGCCAGGCCACCGCGGACACCTTCCGATCCCACCTGGCCGGCCAGGATCTGGAACCGATCGTGGCGCGCTTCGATGAGGGCGACACGATCGACTCCGGTGACCTGGTGACCGCGGCGCAACTGCTGGCTTCTTTCGGCCCAGTGGAGGGGCTCGGTCGGGTAATGGCCGCCCTGGACCTGGACGCGGAGGACCCGCAGCACGCCGCCGCCGCTTTGGAGTTCGCGCTGGAAGGCCTGTACCTGCACCGCCGCCTGACGCGAACCGACGACGGCGAGCACGTCCGGTACGGGTCGGCATGACCCGCAAATACCGCCGCTACCGGGACGGGCCGGACCCGCTGGCGCCACCGTTCGACGTCGCCGGGGTACTGGACGACATCGGCGACCGCGTGCTCGATGGCGCCGACCCGCGCGAAGCGCTGCGCGACCTGCTCCGGCACGGAACCCAGGGCGGACGCGGCTTGGACGACCTGCTCCGGCAGGTACGCAAGCGCCGCCGCGAGTTGGCCGAGTCAGGACGACTGGGCGGGACGCTGGACGAGGTCCGCCGGCTGCTGGACACCGCGATCGGCACTGAACGGGCGGCGCTTTTCGGGGACGCAGACGACGAAGCCCGGCTCCGGGAAGCGCAACTGGACGCGCTGCCGTCGCAAACCGCACGCGCGGTGTCCGAACTGCGCGAGTACCAATGGCGCAGCCCGCAAGCGGCGCAGGCCTACTCCCAGATCGACGACCTGCTGCGGCAGGAGGTCCTCGATGCGCAGTTCGCCGGCCTACGCGAGGCGCTGCAGAACCCCGACCCGCAAGCTCAGCAGCAGATCAAGGAGATGCTGGCGGACCTCAACGCCCTGCTCAGCGCACACGGTCGCGGCGAGGACACCGACGACCAGTTCGCCGAGTTCATGCAGCGCCACGGCGAGTTCTTCCCCGACAACCCCCAGTCAGTCGAGGAGTTGATCGAGAGCCTCGCTCGGCGAGCGGCCGCGGCCGAGCGGATGATGAACGCCCTGAGCCCCGAACAGCGGGCCGAGTTGGCCGAACTGATGCAGGAGTCCCTGAACCAGGACCTGGACCTGCAGCGGGAGTTGGATCAACTGGCCGCCGGGCTGCGGTCCACTCGCCCCGACCTGTTCGGTGGTGCGGCCGCTGACCTGTCCGGAGAGCGCCCACTGGGAATGGGCGAGGCCACTGATGTGCTGTCGGAGTTGTCCGACTTGGACGCCCTAGCTGAGGCGCTGGCGCAGAACTACCCGGGGGCATCAATCGACGATGTCGATGAGGACGCGGTGCGCCGCGCCCTGGGTCGGCAAGCGGTGGACGACCTGCAGGCGTTGCGACGAGCCGAACGGGAACTGGAGAAGACCGGGTACCTGACCCGGTCCGAGGGGCGGCTGGACCTGTCCCCCAAGGCGCTGCGACGCATCGGCCAGACCGCGCTGCGACGCGTCTTCGCGTCCCTGTCCGCCGGGCCGAGGGGCGACCACGACATCCACGAGGCCGGTGCCGCCGGCGAATTGACCGGCGCTTCGCGAAGTTGGCAGTTCGGTGACGAGCAGCCCATCGATGTGGTGGGCACGGTCCGCAACGCACTGCGGCGGACTGGCCGGCAACGGCCGGTCCGCCTGCAACCGGACGACTTCACCGTGCTGGAGACCGAGCGCCGGTCGCGGGCGGCAGTGGTCCTCCTGGTGGACCAGTCCTTCTCGATGGTCATGAACGACACCTGGCGCGACGCCAAGGTGACCGCGCTGGCACTGCACGCCTTGGCGGCGTCGCAGTTCCCGCAGGACGCCATCTGCGTCATCGGCTTTGCCAACATGGCCCGGCAGATCCGGCCGGAGGAACTGGCTTCACTGGACGTGCCGGGCTTTCAGGGCACCAACCTGCAGCACGCGCTGATGCTCGCCGGCCGCTTCCTCGACCGGCACCCCGACGCGGAACCGGTCGTTCTCGTCATCACCGACGGCGAACCCACCGCTCACCTGCAACGGGACGGTGACTGGCACTTCTCCTACCCGCCGTCGCCGGAGACCATTTCGGTCACGCTGGCGGAGGTGGACCGCATGACGCGCCGGGGCGCAACGCTGTCCATCTTCCGGCTCGGCGATGACCCCCGGCTGGAACGGTTCGTCGAACACGTCGCTCGCCGCAACGGTGGTCGGGTGCTTGCCCCGGCGTCGGATCGTCTTGGCGACTACGTGGTCGCCGACTTCTTGCGGTCCCGACGCCGGATTGCCGGGGTACGTCGCGCCGGGTGAGCGCCACCTTGACCCCAGCCGCCGGCTGAGACACTGCGCCTCACCATGATCAGCCGCCTGTTGAGCCGTTCGCGCCTGCCCACCGAGGTATGGGCGGTGGCCACCGTGAACTTCTTCGTCGCGGTCGGCTTCGGTTTGGTGGCCCCCGCGATCCCACTGTTCGCGCGCGAGTTCGGCGTCGGCAACTTCGCCGCCGGGGCGGTCATCAGCGTTTTCGCGCTGATGCGCTTCGTGTCGGCACTGGCGTCCGGGCGCTGGGTCGACGCCGTCGGCGAGCGGCTGATTCTGGCTTCGGGCATTGGCGTCGTCGCGGTCAGCAGCCTGCTGGCCGGCTTCGCGCAGAACTACGCGCAGCTGATCGTGCTGCGCGGCCTGGGCGGGGTGGGGTCGGCCATGTTCACCGTGGCGGCGGTGAGCCTCTTGCTGCGTGTCGTCGGCCCGGAACTGCGGGGTCAGGCCACTGGCACCGCTATGGCTGGCTTCCTGCTCGGGGCGGTCATGGGCCCGGCGTTCGGCGGACCGCTGGCTGAGATCTCCTTGCGGCTGCCGTTCTTCGTCTACGCGGTGACGCTGACCATTGCCGGCACCATCGGCATGGTCGCGTTGCGTCGCGCCGAGTTGCGGGCCGGCCCGGCCAATGGTTCCGAAGAACCGGCACCGACCCCGATCCGGCAGGCGCTGCGGCAACCGGCATATCGAGCCGCGGTCGCCACCAACTTCCTCAATGGCTGGACCACCTTCGGCCTGCGCACTTCGCTCATCCCCGTCTTCGTCGTCGAGGGGCTGAGCCTGGGCGCGTCCTGGATCGGCATCGGCCTGGTCGTTTCGGCGCTCGTCCAGACCGTGATGCAGGTGCCCGCCGGCCGCCTGGCCGACCGGCGCGGCCGCAAGCCGTACCTGATGCTTGGCGTGCTGCTCGGGGTTGCCTGCATGCTGCTGTTGGTATTCACCGATGACGCGACGCTGTACCTGATCGGAATGGCGCTGTTCGGCGCCAGCTCGGCGTTCGTCGGCACCGCGTCGGCGGCGGTCGTCGGCGACGTCATCCACGGCCGGGGTGGCCGCCCGGTCGCCGTCTACCAAATGGCGAGTGACGCGGGCACGTTCATCGGCCCGATGGCGGCAGGTTGGCTGTCGGACGAGTTCGACTACGCCACCGCGTTCGCGGTGACCGCGGGCGTGGCCGCAGTCTCGGTGGGCACCGTCGCGGTGATGCCGGAAACCCGGCACATCCCCGGGTCGGTGCATCCGGACCCGGAAAGCACGCCCCGCAGCCTCGGCTAACGCGGCCGGCCCGACCGGCGGCCCTCAGCCCGACAACGCCTACCCGGGCAGGGCCCCGCGGAGATCCGCGATCAAGTCCTCGACCGCCTCACACCCGACGGACAAACGCACCAGGTCTGCCGGTACCTCCAGTGGCGACCCGGCCGCGGAGGCGTGCGTCATCTGCGCCGGGTGCTCGATCAGCGACTCGACCCCGCCCAACGACTCCGCCAACGTGAAGAGGCGGGCGCGGTCACAAACAGCAACCGCGGCCTCGGCCCCCGCCGCGAGCCGGAACGACACCATTCCCCCGAAGCCGCTCATTTGGCGCGCCGCCACCTCATGGCCGGGGTGGCTGGCCAAGCCCGGGTAGAGGACCTCGCTGACCCGGTCATCGGTGCTCAGGAACTGCGCGACGGCAGCCGCGTTGTCGCAGTGCCGCTGCATGCGCAGCGACAGCGTGCGGATGCCGCGCAACACCAGCCAGGAGTCGAAGGGCCCCGGCACCGCACCCATAGCGTTCTGGTGGAACCGAACCCGTTCGGCCAACTCCGCATCGGCGAAGACCAGGCCGCCGCCGACCACGTCGCTGTGACCGCCCAGGTACTTCGTCGTCGAATGCACAACCACATCGGCGCCGAGCTGGAGCGGTCGCTGCAGGGCCGGCGAGGCGAAGGTGTTGTCGACGACCAAGAGCGCGCCGGCGTCGTGGGCCACCTGGGCCAGGGCCGTCAGGTCCGCGATGCCCAGCAGCGGGTTGGTCGGGGTTTCCACCCAGACCATCCGCGTACGTCCGGGCTGGATGGCAGCGGCCACCGCGGCGGCGTCGGCGACCGGCGCCGGGGTGTACTCCAGGCCCCACCGCTGCAGCACGCGGGCGAACAGGCGATAGGTGCCGCCGTAGGCGTCGTCGGGGATGACCACGTGCTCACCTGGCGCGCACACGGCTCGCAGCAGCGTGTCCTCAGCGGCCAGGCCGGACGCGAACGCGGCCGCGGCCACGCCGTCTTCCAGCTGCGCGAGGGCCGACTCCAACGCCGTTCGGGTGGGATTGGCCGAGCGGGAGTACTCGTAGCCGCCGCGCAGCCCACCCACGCCGTCCTGCTTGAACGTGGACGTCTGGTAGATCGGCGGGCTGACCGCGCCGGTGGCCGGGTCCGGCTCGGCGCCGGCGTGGATGGCGATCGTGTCGAAACCGGGCATGCCCGGCAGCCTAGAGCCGTCAGGCGGTGTGGAAAGAGGCGATCGACTCGCGCAGCCGAGCGGCCAGATGTGCCATCTCCTCAGCAGATTCGGCAGCCTGCGTCGATCCGGCGGCGTGCTGGCGGGTGGCGTCGGACACCTGCGTCATCGCCGACACCACCTGATCGGACGCACTGCGCTGCTGCTGCGTGGCGATCGAGATCTCCTTAGCAGCAGTCGTCGTCTCATCCACCATCCCCGAAATCCGCTCCAACGCCTGCTCCACCCCCCGGGCCAACTCCACCCCCGCATGAACCTCCGCAGCCCCCTCCTGCGACGCCAACACCGTCGCCGACGTCTCCGCCGAAATCTCCGCCACGATCGCCTGAATCTGCCCCGTGGACTCCTGCGCCCGCTCCGCCAACTTGCGCACCTCCGCAGCCACCACCGCGAACCCCCGGCCATGCTCCCCAGCCCGGGCCGCCTCAATAGCCGCGTTCAACGCCAACAGATTCGTCCGATCCGCAAGATCATCGATCACTTCCAGAATCCGACCGATCTCCGAAGACTTCTCCCCCAACCGGCCCGCCCGATCCGCGATCGAATCCACCCGCACCGCAATCTGATCCATCGCGTCCAACGACTGCCCCACAGCCAATCGACCGTCCTCGGTCAGGCGCAGCGTTGCGGCAGCCGCGTCGGCGACTGACTGGGTCGTGACCGCGATCTGTGCGGCGGTCGCCGCCAACTCCTCGATCGTTGCCGTTGTTTCGGTCACGATCTCCTGCTGGCTCTGCGCAGCTCCGGCCTGCTGGGACGCGTTGGCGCGCAACTCGCTGGAAGCAGACGCGAGACGCCTGCCGGACTCCTGCGCCTCCGCGACCAGCGTGGCCAGCCGGCGCAGCGTCTCGTCGAAGGAAACCGCTAGCCGCTTGAGCGTGTCATCGCCGAGGCCATCGATCGGCAATTGCACCGCCAGGTCACCGTCTGCGGCTGCGGCGAGCGCGTCGGAGATCTCGCTGATGCGATCGGCCAACTCGTCTCGCTGGGCCGACACCTGCTCCCGTTCGGCCGCAACCGCCCGGATGGACCGCAACCAGGAGATCAGCGAACCAAGCAGGAGCAGCGCTGCGGCCGCAAACAGACCGACCGACAGCGGCGTCTGCGCTCCCCAACCGTTTTGGACCGTGGGACCGGAACTGACGACGCGCCAGTCCAGCGCGGTACGACCAGGCAGAGTCGAATCGGCCGGAACCACCGCGTAAGCGGCGTTGACCGTCTCCGTAGCCACGTTGCCTTCTGCGACCACGCCGGCTTCCCCGGCCGACTCGGTGCCGGTCCAGGCTTCGGCCAGCGCTGCGGCGGCGTCTCCGACGGCGTCGGGGTTTCCGGCGACGAAGTTGCCGCCCCCGTCCACCAGGGCCAGCGGTACATCCAGGGGCGCGCGGTTCTCGATGCCGATCCATAGCGAGTCAGTGGGTGTCTCGAAGGCCAGGACGCCGGCCGGAGTCCCATCGAACTCGGCCACGGTCACCGCGGTCGCGACGACCTGTTGCCCGCCCTGAGGCGTGTAGGGCGCTGATTGGTAGACCTGACCCGGCTTCAACTCGGTGGCGGCCTCGAACCAGGGGGCATCGCTCGGGTCCGGACTCAGCGCATCGTCTCCCGCCGGTAGCCCACCGGCGACCCGGGCGCGCTCGGCCCCGCCTACGTCACGAAGGCTGACCGTGCCGATCAACGCCGGCAGCGCCTGGCCGAGGCCCAGCATGGTGGCCAACGACCCGGTCCGGGCCGAGGCGATGGCGCCGCGCTCTCGGCTTGAGGTCGCGTCCGGGTCCGCAGTCGCGTAGGCAGCGAAGGAAGGCATGCGGCTGACGATCACGGCGGCCAAGCGCGCCTGGTCCAGCTGCTGTCCGGCCACTGCCGCCCCGGTACGGGCCGCACCGGTCAATTCCAGCGTCTGCTTGGTTACCGCGTTGTCGGCGCGCGTGGATGCCTGGACGGCGAACACGCTGGACAAGGCGAGCAGGACTCCACCGGTGATTGCAGCCGTGATCCGCAGCCCGCTCACGCAGCGCTCCCTCCCCAGGACTCCTGGCAGGCATCGGCAGGTCCCGTTCGCAGGTTGAGGACAAGATCAATTCGTTCAGCGCGCGGAACAACCAGAAGCCACGCAGGGTTAGCCATGAACGGAACCCCAGGAGGCGCCGAATGCTGTTTGGACGACTGAAGACCCGCATGGTCACGCCTGGCGACGCACTTGACGGCCGCAGCGAGCGGCCGTTCCCGTTGCCGGCGACGCACGCGGTGCTGGGCACGCCACTGACCGGCCCGTGGCCGGCAGGGCATGAAGTCGCCTACTTCGCGCTGGGCTGCTTCTGGGGCGCCGAGCGCCTGTTCTGGCAGACAGACGGCGTCTACTCGACCGCAGTTGGATACGCCGGCGGCTACACGCCCAACCCCACCTACGAGGAGGTGTGCTCCGGCCTCACCGGGCACACCGAGGTGGTCCAGGTCGTCTTCGACCCCAAGCAGGTCTCCTACGAACGGCTGCTGGCCGTGTTCTGGGAGGGGCATGACCCCACCCAGGGCATGCGCCAGGGAAACGACGTGGGCACCCAGTACCGCTCCGCTGTCTACTCCACGACCCCGGCGCAGGCCGCAGCAGCCACCGCCAGCCGCGATCGGTACGCCCAGGCACTGTCGGCGCGCAGTTACGGGCCGATCACGACCGAGATCGCCGCGGCGGGCGACTTCTTCTACGCAGAGGAGTACCACCAGCAGTACCTGTACAAGGTGCCGAACGGTTACTGCGGGCTCGGCGGCACCGGTGTCGCCTGCTCGGTAGGACTCGAGGTCTCCGTCCCTGACGAGCCGGGACTGCCTGGCAACTGGATCGCCGACGGACCCGTCGACGCGGGCTAGCGCTCCTACACAGCAGGAACGCAGATAAGGGGACTGCTCGCTACATAAGTGCCGGATTCGGTTAGCTCAACGAAATCTAGAGCGGCCACCTGGCCGGAGTCGTCGGTCGCGCTGAACTGCCACACCTCGACCACGTAACCGAAGCCGCCATAGTCAGTCGCTTCTTCCGGGCTACCCTGACCGATCAGTTCAATCTCGCGGCCCTGCCCGCCGATCGTGCCCTCCACGTATGCCTGCGGATCGACATCGTTGCCCAGTACGTACAGCGGCTGCGACTTGCCGCCGACACACAACTGAATCAGCTCAGCTTCGGAAAGGGCACGCGTGGGTTCCGGACTGGGGCCGGACGACGAGTCGTCCGCAACCGACGAACAGCCTGTCGACCCAGCGCTTGCAAGCAAGAGCACGAACAACAACCTGTAGCCAATCCGCATGTCGCCCCCTTCGACATCGGAACAGTACTTACGGTCTTGCTCGCACCAGCAGTCCTCGGAATCAGGGTGTGGCGAGGTAGCCGATCAGGTCGGTCCGGGTGATCACGCCGACCGGCTTGCCTTCGTCCAGGACCAGCAAGGCGTCGGTTCCCCCCAATGCGTCGACGGCTTGGGAGACGGCTTCGCCGGCGCCGATGGTAGGTAGCGGTGCGGACATGTGCGCGCCGAGCGGTGCAGCCAATTGCGCCGCACCGGTGAACAAGGCATCCAGCAGGTCACGTTCGGCCACGGAACCGACCACCTCGGCTGCCATCACCGGCGGCTCCTCCTTCACGACCGGCAATTGGGACACGCCGTACTCGTTCAGGATCTGAATCGCATCGGCGACCGTGTCCGTGGGGTGCACGTGCACCAGTTCCGGCAGTCCGCGCGTCTTTGCGGCCAGCACCTCGCGAACCGACGCACCGTCGCCGGCGGACAGGAAGCCGTAGGCGGTCATCCAGGAGTCGTCGAAGACCTTGGACAGGTAGCCCCGGCCGCCGTCCGGCAGCAGCACCACGATCAGATCGTCCGGGTTGGCTTCACGGGCGACTTCCAGCGCAGCCACGACCGCCATGCCGCACGAGCCCCCGACGAGCAGGCCTTCCTCACGCGCCAGGCGCCGCGTCATTGCGAACGCGTCGCGGTCGGCGACGGCGACGATCCGGTCGCAGACATCACGGTCGTAGGTAGTCGGCCAGAAGTCTTCGCCGACTCCTTCGACCAAGTACGGCCGACCGGTGCCACCGGAGTAGACCGACCCCTCTGGGTCGGCGCCGATCACCTGCACCCTGCCCGCGGAGACCTCCTTCAAGTAGCGGCCGGTGCCACTGATGGTGCCCCCGGTGCCGACGCCGGCGACGAAATGTGTGATCGCACCATCCGTTTGCGCCCAGATCTCCGGACCGGTGCTTTCGTAGTGGCTGCGGGGGTTGTTGGCGTTGGAGTACTGGTCCGGCTTCCACGCCCCGGGGATTTCCCGGGCCAGCCGGTCGGAGACGGAGTAGTACGACTCCGGGTGTTCCGGCGGTACTGCTGTCGGACACACGACCACCTCAGCGCCGTAGGCGCGCAGCACGTTGCGCTTGTCCTCGCTGACCTTGTCCGGACAGATGAAGACGCACCGATAGCCGCGACGCTGCGCGACCATCGCCAGGCCGACACCGGTGTTGCCTGAAGTGGGCTCCACGATCGTCCCGCCAGGCTTGATGAGCCCTTCCCGCTCAGCGGCGTCCACCATCGCCACGGCGATACGGTCCTTCACCGAGCCGCCCGGGTTCAGGTACTCGACCTTGGCCACGACCGGTGCGGCCACACCCGCAGTGACCGAATTCAGCCGTACCAGCGGGGTGTTGCCGATCAGGTCCAGGACGCTGTCGTGGATGTCCACACCCCGCACGCTAGCCACCGTTGCCTAGACTCCGCGGGAAGTGAGGCCACGCAGAATCGCCACCCATGCCGCCTGGGGTACCGGCGGTGTGTGGTTGCTCGGCGCCCTCGGCGCGGCCGTCTTGGCCGCTGAGATCGCGCTGGCGCGGCGGCTGGTCGGTTCAGTAACCGAACCCGCCCCCGCAGTCGACGGCAGCTACGGCGTAGGTGAGCCGTTGTCGCTTGCCGTGCTCGGCGACTCCGCCGCCGCCGGTTGGGGCGTGCCGCCAGTGGAGGCGTTCCCGCGGGTGCTGGCGGAAGCGCTCAGCCAGCGGCTCAATCGCCGCATCGATCTGCGTTGCGTCGCCGAGGTTGGTGCCACCACCGCTGACCTCGGCGGACAGGTGAGCCAACTGACCGCGGACTTCCCGCAACTGGCAGTGATCGTCGTTGGCGCGAACGATGTGAAGACCCGGGTCCGCCCGGGCACGTCCGCAACGCAGTTGCGGCGGGTGCTGGACGCCTTGCAGGAGCAAGGTTGCGTCGTCGTCGTTGGCACCTGCCCCGACCTCGGCACGGTCCGACCGGTCAAGCCCCCGCTGCGCTGGGTGGTGCGGCAATGGAGTCGGCTGCTGGCCGCGGCGCAAGCGGCGGTGACCGTGGACGCCGGCGCGGTCGCGGTGCAGCTGGGTGAACTCCTCGGGGCCGACTTCCTGGCCGACCCGCAGGTCTACTTCGGCGCGGACCGGTTCCACCCGTCGGCGGCTGGTCAGCGCCGCGTCGTCGACGTGCTGCTACCGGCCGCCCTGGTCGCGCTCGGCGCCGAGTCGGCCCTTCACAAGGCGCGGCGCAACTGAGTCATCGCCGCCGCTGCCTGGCTCAGCGCGGCGGTTCCTTGATCACCGCCGGCGCTGGCGCTGGCGGCCACCACGTCGTTGGCCAGGACCGCGATCACGTCCGCCCAGGCGCGGGTGTCCACTGGCGGCACGGTCCGACCGGACTGGGGCCGCGTTGGCGCGGGCCCGTCCTGCTCGCACGCCATTGCGCAGTCGATCAAGGTCTGCGCCGTGACCCGCAGAATCTCCAGATGTGGGCCGATTCGCGCCTCCCCCAGCGCCCGCAACCGGTCGGCAACCCGCCTGGTCTCGATCTCCAGGGCCTGGCGCGCTGCCGCGGTCTGGTCCGGTGGTGTCTGCACCAGCGCACGGTAGAACCACAAAGCCCTTGCCGACGGCGCCCGCGCGGGTGAGACTTCCGACAGACCCACGACGGGAGGCCCCGATGCTCAATCACTCCGAGGAGACCCACGCGAATCTCGTGGCCCGGCTGCCGCAGGCGACCGGGCGAGAAGTAGGCGAGTGGTTCAGCACCTTGGAGGACGGGCCGGCGCTGATGCGCTTTGAGGAACGCGTCCATTGGCTACAGGACGAGCACGAGCTCCCGCACGGCTACGCAACCGCGATCGTGCACGAGTACGACCTGCAGCGGGCCGCCCGCCGCGCCCGCTGACCGCACCGGTCAGACAGCATTCACCGTCAACCACCCGGTCGCCCAATACCTGCGGGCTGACCGGCCTGGTGGGTTCTTAACGGGTCAGTTGTTGCTGTTCATGATGGCCAGGAAGCGCAGGATCTCCAGGTACAGCCAGATCAGCGTGACCATCAGGCCGAAGGCCAGCCGCCAGGACTCCCGCTCCGGCGCGCCCAACTTCACCGACTGCGAGATGGCATCGAAGTCCAACGCCAACGTGAAGGACGCCAACAGGACACCGGCAGCACACAGGAGCAGGCCGAGGCCGTCCACGCCGTAGAAGCCCCAACCGCCACCGACACCGAAGAACGAAGCGAACAGGCTGACGACGGCGATGCCCAGGTAGGAGACCAGGGCCACGATCATGATCTTGCGGAAACGGCCGGTGACCTTGATGACCCCGGTCGCGTACAGCGCCAGCATGACGCCGAATGCCGTCAGCGTGCCGATCACTGCCTGCAACACGATCGACGTGCCGCCGTCGGAGAAGGTGACGTCGTACCAGCGGCTGATGCCGCCCAGGAAGACGCCTTGCACCAAGGCGTAGGCCAGGATCAGCGGCGGGCTCACCTGCTTCTTGAAGACGTTGACCATGGCCAGGACGAAACCGACGAGGGCGGCACCGATCCAAACCAGCGGGTAGTCCAGCGCGATGTTCCAGGAGACGACCGCACCGACGAGCAGCACGACGAAGAGCCCGCCCGTCTTGACGACGACGTCGTCCAGCGACAGCCGCTCGGTGGGCTTGACCGCGGCTGGCTGCTCGTACAGGGCAGCCAACTGCTCGGCGGTCATCATCGGGGCGGCCCCACCCTGCGCCTGCAGGTCGTGGGCGTAGCGCTCGTTGGCGTTACGCAGCACCGGGTTGCGGGACTCCATGCCTAACTACCTCCTTGACGTTCCGCCGCGGTCGCAGCAGGTGATAAAGGTAACAACATCGACCGCTTTGTGCCGATTCCAGCGGTGCCCCCGGCAGGACTCGAACCTGCACTGAACCGGGTTTAAGCCGGTCGCCTCTGCCGGTTGGGCTACGGGGGCCGGGAGCAATGCTCCCCTATGGCGGCTTCAGAGGTACGTCTGGCGCGGGTGGATCGCGTGGGCACCGGCTACGCGGTCCAAGAACAAGAGCCCGTCGGTGTGATCGATCTCGTGCTGCAAGGCCACCGCCTCGAACGCGTCCGTGACGACGCGCACTTCCTGCCCGGACCCCGGCAATTGCCCGAGCACCGTGACTCGCGAAGCCCGCTTGACGTCACCGGTGAAGTCCGGGACGGACATGCAGCCTTCCCGGCCGCGGACGTTGCGTGAGGCCGATTCGATACGCGCATTGACCAGCACGAACTCGCCGTGATGGATGCGTGTCTTGGGGTGGGTGGAGACGTCCAAGCTGAAGACGCGCCAGGGCACGCCCACCTGGTTGGCGGCCAGCCCGACGCAGCCCGGCGAAACCCG
The DNA here is from genome assembly GCA_963753435.1 of uncultured Actinomycetota bacterium. GTDB lineage: Bacteria > Actinomycetota > Actinomycetes > CAVWCF01 > CAVWCF01 > CAVWCF01. Next base: position 61,977 of record CAVWCF010000005.1, on the reverse strand, counting down.
CATGGTCGCGATCAGGTCGGCGGCCAACTGCTGCACCGCGGGATCGGCTGGGTCAACCTCTTCGCACGCCCCAGAAAGCACCTGTTCCGGCGCCGTGACCACGTCGAGCACCCGCCCTTGGGGAAGGGCGGGCATGGACCAAGCGGCCACCGACGGAACGTCCACTCGCCGAACCTCAGAGAACGTCTACGTCGGCCGGTCGCAGTGAGACGCCTACGCCGAGCCCCTCGGCGGTTGTGGCCAACCGCGCGTTGACCACATCGACGTCGGCATCGGCCGGTAGGCCCAGTTCGGCCACCACCACGTACAGGGAGCCGGCCAGCCGGGTGGTCAGGTCGCTGACGTTTCCACCAGCGTCGGCAATCACGCGCGTCAGGGCCGAGACGATGCCGGGCCGGTCGGCACCATGGACGCTGAGCACGTAGGACACGCCGACATCGGGCACGGACTCCTCCGGTGGCAACGGCAACACCGAAACCACCAGGCCCTCGTCGCGAAGAAACGCCAGCCGCTGGTCCGCCTCGGCCCCCGGCACGTCCAGGTCGACGATCAGCGTCCAGGCGAAGTGACCGCGAAGCAGCGTCATGGACGAGTCTTCGAGGTTGCCGCCGAGCTCAGCAAGCACGCCGGTGACATCGGCGATGATGCCCGGTCGGTCGTGTCCTAGAACGGTGATGGCATGCGACGACATGGCCGCACCCTAGGAGGCGGCGGGCTCGTCGCCGGGCGCCGGTGGCACTTGGCGCTGCTGCGCAGCACTGCTGAAGGATTCGAACGGTTCATGTATCGCCCAAAGCGACACGACTTCGCGACGGAAGAACAGTGCCAGGGTCCACTCCGCGATCACCCGGACCTTGCGGTTGAGGGTGGGCACTCGGCTCATGTGATACGTGCGGTGCATGAACCACGCCGGCCACCCACGCAGTTTGACCCCGTAGACCTGGGCCACGCCCTTGTGCAGACCCAGGCTGGCCACCGACCCGGCGTGCTTGTGCCGATACGGCCGGGGCGTGAAGCCGCGCAGGCGGGCGATCACGTTGTCGGCGAGTTGTCCGGCCTGGCGGACCGCATGCTGGGCGCTCGGTGAACACAGGGCCCCCGGCGGCCCCGTCAGGTCCGGGACCGCACAGCAGTCGCCGGCGCCGAAGGCATCCGGCTCACCCGGCACCTGCAATGTCTCGCTGACGACCAAGCGACCGGAGTCCGACAGCGGCAGTCCGAGCCGTTCCAGCACCGGGTGGGGGCGGACTCCGGCGGTCCACACGACCGTGTCCGCATCGAAGGACTCCCCGTCGGACAGCACCACGCGCCCGCCCACCACCGACTCCAACCGGGTGCGTAGGCGCACGTCGATGCCGGCCCGCCGCAGTTGCTCCAGGGTGTACTCACCCATGTCCGGGTCGACTTCGGGGAGGATCCGATCGCTGGCTTCGACCAACATCCAGCGCAGGTCCTCGCGCTCGATGGACGCGTAGTTGCGGGTCGCGTAGCGGGTGAGGTCGGCCAACTCCGCCAGCGCCTCCACCCCCGCGTACCCGCCGCCGACCACGACGAACGTCAGGTTGCGGCCGCGCACGTCCGGGTCCCGCGTGCTCTCGGCGATGTCGAGGCATTCAAGAACGCGGTTGCGCAATTGGATGGCCTCCTCCACCGTCTTGAAGCCGGTGGCAGCTTCGGCCAGGCCCGGGATGGGCAGCGTCCTGGCGACGGAGCCGGCCGCCACAACCAGCAGCGTGTAGGGCAGGTCGTATTCGGAACCTTCCAACGGCTGGATCCGCGCAGTCCGGTTCGGGTGGTCGATGCCGGTCACCCACCCGGTGACGACCCGACAGTCGCGCAGCAGCGGCCGCAACGGCACGACGACGTGTCTTGGCGACAGGGACCCGGCAGCAGCTTCCGGCAGGAACGGTTGGTAGGTCATGTACGACCGCGGGTCGACGACGGTGACCTCGGCCTCGCCGCGACGTAGCTTCTTCTGCAGCCGCAGAGCGGTGTACATGCCGACGTAGCCGCCGCCGATCACCAGGATGCGCGGGACCGTCACCTGCAGGACGCTACGGCCCTCGCGAAGACTGCGTCGAGCATTTCCTCAGTAAGGCGGCCGGTAAAGGTGTTCTGCTGGCTCGGGTGGTAGCAGCCGATGAGCCGGATCCGGCCGACCGAGACTTCAGCACCGTGCCCGAATCGCGGCTTGGGCCTGATGGCGGGCTCCCCCACCGCAGCCAGCCCCCGCAGGGCCGCGTCCCACGCGAACGACCCGAGCGCCACCACCACGCGCAGATCATCCCGGGTCAGCCGCAACTCTTGCTCCAGCCAGGGCGAGCAGGTGTCGCGTTCCTGCGGGGTGGGCCGGTTCCCCGGCGGCGCGCACCGCACGGCGGCACTCACCCGGGTGTCCACCAAGCGCAGTTCATCCCCGACATGCGTCGAGATCGGCTGGTTGGCCAACCCGGCCCGGTGCAACGCGGCGTAGAGCCAGTCCCCGCTTCGGTCTCCGGTGAAGACCCGCCCGGTGCGGTTGGCGCCGTGCGCTCCTGGGGCCAAACCGAGCACAAGCACGCGCGGTCGCGGTTCGCCGAACCCCGGGACCGGCCGCCCCCAATAGGTCTCATCGGCGTAGGCGCGACGCTTTTCGCGCGCCACCTGCTGACACCAATCAACAAGCCGCGGGCAGGCGCGGCAGTTGCTGATTGCCTCGTCAAGCAGATCGATGCTGGTGAACTGCGCGGCGACCCGGGCGACCTGCGCGGGGGTCGTCGCCGACGGTGTCGCTATCGAATCTGCGTCGTCACTCACCCGTGGGCGGTCTCGTGCTCAACGATCGTGTCCGGGCCGGGGAAGAACAGTCCCTCATGGCCGTCATCGGACCAGCGCACCAAGTACGGCGGGCCACCGTCCTCGCCATGGACTTCGATGATCTCCCCATCACGCGGTTGCTCGCCCACGTGCCGACTCTTCACCACCAGACGGTCGCCGACCTTGGCCTGCATGCTCCACCTCCGGGATCTTTGTGCCGTCCCATCGTGGGCACTGTCCGGCCGGGCGGGCAAGGTCGGAGGTCCCGGACTGTGCCGGAGGTCCGGAACGATCGACGCCTCAGCACAGTGACCAGGCAATGCCGTCCAGGATGTCGCGTTCGCTGACAAGCACGTCGGCGGCGCCGGTAGCCCGCATGAGGCGGTCCAGCACCAACGCCCCACCGATGATCACGTCGGCCCGGCCCGGATGCATGACGGGATAGGCAAGGCGCCGTTCGTGATTGGCGCGCAGCAACTCCGCGCTGATCCGTTGCACTTCATCACGACTCACCCGGCTGCCGTGGATGGCCCGCGGGTCGTAGGACGGCAAACCAAGCGCCAGCGCGGCCACAGTGGTCACCGACCCGGCCAGGCCCACGAGTTGCGCCGGCGCCGTCAAGGGAACCGAGTCGGAAATCGCCGCCAGTGCGGCGTCGACATCGGCGATGGCCGCTTCGACCTGCGCCGGACTCGGGGGGTCCTCGACGAAGTGACGCTCAGTCAAACGCACACACCCGACGTCCATCGACGCCGAACTGTCCGGCTCGGCGTCGCCGTGTACCACCTCGGTGCTGCCACCACCGATGTCAGCAACCAGGTACGGGCCGGGCACCTCATCGCGCAACTGTCGCGTGGCACCCTCGAAGGACAGTCGGGCCTCCGCAACGCCGGTGATCACCTCCGGCAGCACGCCAAGGCGCTGGCGCACTCCGTCCTGGAAGACGGCGGAGTTGTCCGCATCGCGACTAGCGGATGTGGCCACGAACCGGACCGCGTCGACCCGGAATGAGTCGATCAGTTCGCCGTACTCCGATACCGCAGTGAAGGTCCGATCCAGAGCCGCATCGGACAGGCGACCGGTTCGGTCCGTCCCCTCGCCGAGGCGCACAATGCGCATGGTCCGCTCTAGGTCCACCAGCCGACCATCGACGAGTTCGGCGACGAGGAGCCGAATCGAGTTGGTTCCGCAGTCGATCGCCGCGACCCGCATCAGTCAGCCGCCTCGATGCAGGGTCCACCGGTGGACCAGTCGCCCAACGCCGCCAAAACCTCATCACCCAGCGGGTTGATCCCGGTACCTACGGCCAGCGAGTGCGCCGCCAGGACGTGCAGACACTTGACCCGGTCCGGCATGCCGCCGGCGGTGATCCCGTCGATCTCGGCGACGTCGGCGATCGCCGTGCGCCGGGCGAGGTAGTCCTCGTGTGCGGCGCGGTACGCCGCCGCCAACTCCGGGTCCGCCGCCAGTCGGTCGGCCATTCGGCGCATCACCCCCGATGCCTCCAAGGTGCTGATCGCCGCAGCCGCACGGGGGCAGGTCAGGTAGTACAGGGTGGGGAAGGGCGTGCCGTCGGCCAATCGTGGCTGCGTCTCCACCACGTCCGGTAGGCCGCACGCACACCGGTGCGCCACGGCACGAACTCCCCGCGCCGGGCGCCCCAGTTGCGCGGAAACCGCGGCCAGATCGGCCTTGGTCGGAGTGCCCATCACTGCGCAGCGTCGACTGCGCGCGCTGAGTCCCAAAGGGTGGTGAACCACGGCGTCACCGGGGCCGTAGCCGCACCGACCGGGGCGACCGGTCGAGACTCGGTCGGTTCCTGCTGGGGCGTGACCACGACGTATCCGGACTCCCCCGGCATCACGTAGTGCAGTCGCGACCGGGCCTGGGTGCGGACGTAAGCATCGTCACCCCAGAGTCGTTTCGTTTCCTGCAACTTCTCGATTGCCGCCTCCGCAGCGGCCTTGCGCGTGGTCAACTCCGCGATCTCGGCCCGCTGTGCCAGGAAACCGCGCACGGGCAACGCCAGCGCCACCACCACGACCGCCAGTACGAGTGCCAGCACGGCCAACCTGCCGGTCGGCGTCATCCCCGCCGCAGTAGTCGGTTGGGCCTCGTCTGACTGTCCTTGGGCGGCCAACGCCAGCGGCCGGCCACCTGGTGCGGCGGGCGGGCGCGTGCGGGACCGCTTCGACGTCACGCCGGCCGGCTCCGTGGGAACGCGTTCCAACCGGCGTACCGGGCGGCGTCGTCCAGTTCCTCCTCGATGCGCAGCAACTGGTTGTACTTGGCCACGCGCTCGGATCGGGCCGGTGCCCCGGCCTTGATCTGGCCACAGTCGGTTGCCACGGCCAGGTCGGCGATCGTGGTGTCCTCCGTCTCACCGGAGCGATGCGACATCATGCACGCGAAGCCGGCCCGATGTGCCATCGAGACCGCCTCGAAGGTCTCCGTCAGCGTGCCGATCTGATTCACCTTCACCAGCAAGGCGTTGGCGGCGCCTGCGACGATCCCGCGGGCCAACCGCTCGGGGTTGGTGACGAAGAGGTCATCGCCAACCAGTTGCACCCGGTCGCCGAGCCGGTCGGTGGCAGCCACCCAGCCGTCCCAGTCCTCTTCGTTGAGCGGGTCCTCGATCGACACCAGACCGAAGTCGTCGACGAGCCCGGAGTAGTAGTCGATCATCCAGGCCGCGTCGCGGGACTCTCCTTCGAACCGGTACCCGGACCCGTCATGGAACTCCGAGGCGGCGACGTCCAACGCCAAGGCGACGTCGGATCCAAGCGTGAGACCGGCCTTGGCCACAGCCGCGGCGATCAGTTCCAGCGCCGCGCGGTTGCTGGACAGGTTGGGTGCGAAACCGCCCTCGTCGCCCAGACCCGTTGCGTGGCCCTGCTCCTTCAATACCGCTTTCAGCGCGTGGTACACCGCGGTGCCCCACTGCAGCGACTCCGAGAAGGTGGCCGCCCCAACCGGCGCCACCATGAACTCCTGGATGTCGACGTCGGTGTCGGCGTGCGCGCCGCCGTTGAGGATGTTCATCATCGGCACCGGCAACGTGTGCGCGTTCGGCCCGCCCAGGTAGCGGAACAGCGGTAGGTCAGCGGAGTCGGCAGCGGCCCGCGCCACCGCCAGCGAACAGCCGAGGATGGCGTTGGCCCCAAGCCGGGACTTGTCGGGAGTGGCGTCCAGGTCGCACATCTCCACGTCCAGCAGCCGCTGCTCGTGCGCCTCGAAGCCCAAGATGGCGGGGCCGATCTCGTCGATGACCGCCGCAACCGCGCGCCGGACGCCCTTGCCGCCGAAACGCTCCTCGCCGTCGCGCAGCTCTACCGCCTCGAACTGGCCGGTCGACGCGCCGGACGGAACTGCGGCCCGGGCGGCGATGCCGTCATCGAGCAGCACCTCCACCTCAAGGGTCGGGTTGCCGCGGGAGTCCAGGATCTCCCGGGCGTGCACGGCTTCGATGCTCGCCACTGCTACTCCTTGTCGTATTGGGTATCGAGGGTATCCGCGCACCCCCGTGCAAGCGGTCAGCCCCGCGGGGCTGTGGCGGAACTGTCTTCGCTGCCGGTGCCAGTTTCTCCGGCCGCGGCCGGGGCCTCGGCGGCGCGGACCCGACCCGCGTACCCCCGGGCTGCTTCGCGTAGTGCCGCTTCGGCGTCCAGACCGGCGGCGCGCGCCAGCGCGACCAAGTGCAGCAGCAGTTCGCCCAGTTGCTCCGGCCCGGAGATCTCGGCGCCGCCCGCAGCTGACTGTGCCCCGGTCCGGTCCCCCGTCGGTAGCGGCGTCGGTGCCACTGGGACGTGAACTCCGGCCCTGGCGGCGCGGTCCATCAGTTTGTCGGCCAGCGCCAGCGCCGGCAGGGCCAACGGCACGCCATCCATGGCCGAGGCCCGGCCCTTCTCCGCCCGCTTTATTTGTTCCCAGTTCGACTCGACCTGCTCGGGCGTGTCCGCCTGCACATCGGCGAACACATGCGGGTGGCGATTGATCAGTTTCTCGGTGATACCGGCAGCCACGTCGTCGATGCTCCACGCGTCGTCGTCGCGCTCCTGCCCGATCCGGGCATGGAACACAACCTGCAGCAGCAGGTCGCCCAACTCCTCGCGCAGCGCAACGTCGTCGCCGGCCTCGACCGCCTCCACCGTCTCGTAGGCCTCCTCCAACAGGTACGGCACCAGCGACGCGTGCGTCTGCTTGGCGTCCCAAGGGCAGCCGCCGGGGCTGCGGAGTCGATCCATGACCGCGACCAGGTCCAGTAGCCGTGCCCCCGGCAGGTCCCACGAACCGGCGACGGCCTCCAGCACCGGCGGTTCCTGGCGATCCAACAGCGTTCGCGCCAGTTGCTCGGTCGCTTCCGTGGCGGTCGCCTGGTCCCAGACCAGCACCACGACTTCGCCGGCCGCCCGGTCAACCAAGCCCGGCAGGTCGGCAAGGGCGACGTCGACAAGCGGCCGGTCGGCCAACTCTGCCCGCAACGGGTGCTCCGGCGCGACGGCGATCACATCGGCCGTCTCCAGCCACGACCAGGCCGGTCGCGACAGCAAACCAGCCGCGACCCGGTGACTGGTCGTGATCAGGACCAGTCGCGCGTCAGTCACGAAGTCGGCGGAGCAGCCAGGTCGAACGGGGGCTCGGCCACGCGGAGTTCGGTAGGCACCCACTCGCCGTATCGCGGCGAGATGCTCACACCCACCTCGTCCGACAGCTCCGCGAGCTGAGCCACGTACTGCTGCTCAGCCAAGCCCGGGGGCGCTCCGGTTGCGGCCACCAACTCCTGCTGCAGCAGGAAGGTCCGGACGAAGGACTCCAACGCCGATGGCGGCACGCCGTTCTGCGTCGCCAACTGCACTTCCAGGGCATCGACTCCGCCGGGGGTGGTGGCGGCGACCTGCGCGATGGAGCGATCCACGTCGCCAGCGGTCACCTCGACCCCTTGCTCCGTCGCCGCCAGTTCGACCAGTTCCTCGGTGACCAGACGACGCACCTGCTCCCGGGCAACCGCGGCGTTCTCAACCTGGATGCCGCCGGCGGCGTCGGCCGCTCGCAGCACCTCGGCCGTGTCGGCCTGCACCTGGGTCTCGCTGAAGACAACGTCCCCAACCAGTGCCGCGGCACCGGCTTGATTGGTGCACGCGGTGAGCATCACCGTCGAGACTGCCAAAGCCGCAATCACTGCACCGCGCATCAGGCTCGCCCTCCTCCGCCGATCGGCGCCAGGTCCTGGATCAGCGTGCTCGCCCATTCCAGCAGTTCCGCGTTGCGCAACGGCCGACCGCCCAACGGGGCGGTCTTCGGCTGCGGCACGAGGATCGTACGTAGCGAGGCTTTCACCACCGCGCCGGGGTACAGCCGGCGCAGGCGCAATTGTCCACTCTCGGGCAGGTCTACCGGCGCCAGTTTCACCATCGTGCCCTGGGCGGTCACGTCCGTCAGCCCAGCGGCGCGAGCCGCAACCCGGAACCTCGCGACGTCAAGGAGGGCCGCAGCCGGCGGGGGCGGCGGCCCGTACCGGTCCCGCCATTCCGCGGCGACCTCATCGATGTCGGCGCCCGACACCGCCTCCGACAGCCGCCGGTACGCCTCCAGGCGCAGGCGCTCATGCGGCACGTACTCGTGCGGCAGGTGCGCGTTGATCGGCAGTTCGACGCGGACGTCCGGCACGTCCTCGGGCAACTCCTCCCCCGCACCGCGCCGGAACGCCTCCACCGCCTCGCCGACCAGCCGCACGTACAAGTCGAAACCGACGTCGGCGATGTGGCCGGACTGCTCGGCGCCGAGCAGGTTGCCGGCGCCGCGGATCTCCAGGTCCTTCATCGCCACGTGCATCCCCGCCCCCAACTCGTTGTGCTGCGCGATAGTGGCAAGTCGGTCGTGGGCGGTTTCGGTCAATGGTCGCTCGGGCGGATACAGGAAGTACGCGTATGCCCGCTCCCGGCCACGGCCGACCCGGCCGCGCAACTGGTGCAGTTGCGACAGCCCCATGGCGTCAGCGCGCTCCACGATGAGCGTGTTGGCATTGGCGATGTCCAGTCCGCTTTCCACGATCGTCGTGCTCACCAGCACATCGAACTGCCGCTCCCAGAAGTCCAGGATCACCTGCTCCAGGGCTGCCTCACTCATTTGACCGTGGGCGACCCGAATGCGGGCCTCCGGCACCAGATCCGCCAGCCGAGCCGCCGCCTTGTCGATGGACTCAACGCGGTTGTGCACATAGAAGACCTGGCCGTCGCGGAGCAGCTCGCGCCGGATCGCCGCGGCGATCTGCCGATCGTCGAAAGGCCCGACGAAGGTCAGAACCGGGTGTCGTTCCTCCGGGGGCGTGGCGATGACGCTCATTTCCCGGATCCCGGTCACAGCCATCTCCAAGGTGCGTGGGATCGGCGTCGCCGACATCGCCAGCACGTCCACGTGGGTGCGCATCCGCTTGAGGGCTTCCTTGTGTTCGACCCCGAACCGCTGCTCCTCATCGACAATGACCAGACCCAGATCCTTGAAACGGACCTTGTCACCGAGCAGCCGATGAGTGCCGATGACCACGTCGATCGACCCGTCGGCAAGCCCGGCCAGCACGGCGCGGGTCTCCTTCTCCGACTCGAACCGGCTCAACCGCGCGATCCGGACCGGGAAGTTCGCGTACCGCTCGGCGAACGTCGAGGAGTGCTGCTGGACCAGCAGCGTCGTAGGCACCAGGACCGCAACCTGCTTGCCGTCCTGCACTGCCTTGAACGCGGCCCGTACTGCGATCTCGGTCTTTCCATAGCCAACGTCGCCGCAGATCAGGCGGTCCATGGGGACCGACTTGCGCATGTCTTCCTTGACCTCGTCGATCGCCGACGACTGGTCCGGCGTCTCGACATACGCAAACGCGTCCTCCAACTCGGCTTGCCATGGGGTATCCGGCCCGAAGGCGAACCCGGGTGCCGCCTGCCGCGCGGAGTACAGCTGAATCAGGTGCGCGGCGATGTCACGAACCGCCTTGCGGGCGCGGCCCTTGGCCTTGGCCCAATCCGCACCTCCGAGTCGGTGCAGCGTCGGCGCCTCGCCACCGACATACCGGGTGACCTGGTCCAACTGATCCGTAGGCACAAACAGCCGGTCCGGCGGAGCGCCGCGACGGGCGGGCGCGTATTCGATGACCAGGTACTCCCGCGTCGCCCCGCCGACTTCGCGCTGCAACATCTCCACGTAGCGGCCGACCCCGTGCTGCTCGTGCACCACCGGGTCGCCGGCGGTCAGTTGCAGCGGATCGATGGCTCGCCGACGCGACGGCAGGCGACGCATGTCCTTGGTACTGCTGCGCTGCCCCACGAGATCCGCCTCGCTCAGCACCAGCAACTTCTGCGCCGGCGCCCGCAAGCCGTGCTCCAACGCTGCCGTCGTGACGTGCACAACCGAGCCGGTCGGGGGGTCGGCGAGGTCCGGGTCCAAGCGCGCCGGAACCTCCACCTCAGCCAGCCGCTCCACGAGCCGTTGCGCCGGGCCGTGCCCCGGAGTGAGGAGGACCACCCGCCAGCCGGCCCGCAACTGATCCCCGATTTCGCTGAGTGCCTTGTCGGTGTCGCCGCGATACTCCTGCGCCGGTTGCACGTCGATCCGGATGGAGCCTTCGGAACTCTCTTCGTCGGCGGGGGCCAGATCCAAGCCCGCCCCGATGGTGCCGGTGACCCACCAGCCACGACCGGTTGCCAGCACGTGCTGCCGCAATTCGTCCAGGTCCCGGTAAACGGTGGACCCGAGGTCCAAGGGCGCCGCGGCGCCGACGGCCGCCGCTGCCCAACTCGCAGTCAGGAACTCCGCGCTGGTAGCCACCAGGTCCGCAGAACGGCGCCGGATGCGCTCGGGGTCCTGGAGCAGGACCAGCGTGTCGGCAGGCATGACGTCCGCCAGCGTCTCGGCGCCGCCCGGGTTGAGGACCGGACCGAGCGATTCCATTCCTTCCACGGCCACCCCGTCGGCGATGGGGGCGAACACTTCGCTCATCGCCGGCACCGCTTCAGCCAGTTGGGCCGCCCGGTCACGCACCTCGTCGGTCAGCAGCAACTCACGACAAGGAGGCGCGGTGAATCTGGACTGGGCTTGCAGGGACCGCTGATCGGAGACGCGGAAGCTGCGGATCTCCTCGACGGTGTCGCCGAAGAACTCGATGCGCACGGGATGCTCGTCGGTGGGCGCAAAGACGTCAACGATCCCGCCACGAACCGCAAACTCACCACGGCGACCGACCATGTCGGCTCGCACGTACCCGATCTCGACGAGCCGCTCGATCAGGGCGTCCAGTTCCATGTCTGCGCCGGGGCTGAGTCGCACCGGAAGCACATCGCCCAAACCCCGCAGCAGCGGCTGCAGCAGGCTGCGAACCGGTGCCACGACGACACGGATCGGCGATAGCCCCGGGTCGTCTTCGGGGTGGGCGAGCCGGCGCAGCGCTGCCAGCCGCACGCCGACCGTGTCCGAGCGCGGCGACAGCCGCTCATGGGGCAAGGTCTCCCAGGCCGGGAAGTCCAGGACCGACTCCGGCGGCAGCAGCACGCGCAGGTCGGTGGCAGCGTCCTCCGCGTCCCGGCTGGTGGCGGTTATCAGCAGGACCGGGCGTTCCGCCGTCAACGTGGCGAGGAGGAACGGCCGCACACCGGCGGCCGCGGCCAGGGCGAGAGACGGCCGGCGCTGGGCGGCCGCCGTCAGCGCGGCCTCGATTCCGGCGTCCGAGCGCAGCAGTGCGAGCAGGCCGGCCAGGCTCACGTCGCCTCCAGACTCGTCACGTCTTCTGTCGTCAGGTGCCTCGTTGGCGAATGTCTACCGGTCAGACCCCTAGTCGTTGTACTCGTTCTGGGCTCGTTCCAGACCCTCGCTGGTCAATGCGCCAACCGCGTCGGCGGCGCGCTCCAATTCCACCGGCAGTGCCTCACGCTCGGCCTTGGCAAACGGACGCAGGACGAAGGCAGCCGGGTCCATGCTCCCGGGCGGCCGCCCGATTCCGAACCGCAACCGCAGGAACTCACCGCTGCCCAGGCTGCGCCGCAGCGACTTCAGTCCGTTGTGGCCGTTGTCTCCGCCGCCCGCCTTGATCCGCATCGATCCAGCCGGTAGATCCAGCTCGTCGTGAATCACAACGAGCCGCTCCAGCGGGATCTTGAAGAAGCCGGCCAGCCCGGCAACCGGGCCGCCCGACTCGTTCATGTAGGTGCGCGGCTTGGCCAACACCAGTTTTGGACCGCCAGGAACAAGTCGCCCCTCGGCGACATCGGCACGCGCCCGGTGACTGCGAAACCGCGCACCCAACCGGGCCGACAGGACGTCGACGACCATGGCGCCAACGTTGTGCCGGGTACCTGCGTACTCCGGCCCGGGGTTGCCCAGACCGATGACCAGCCAATCGCCGGCCATATGGGTCAGGACTCGTCGGTGTTCTCGGCCGCTTCGGCCGTTTCCTCGCCGACCTCAGGCACCTCGCCCACGATGGGCTCGGTGGCGGGCGCGGCCGCCTCTTCGGCCTGCGGCGCGATGACGTGCACGACCAGCGTGTCCGGCTCCAGCGCCAGCGAAACACCTTCGGGAAGCTCGATGTCACCAGCGTTGACGTGGAAGCCGGCCTCGGCCTTGTCAACGTCGATCACGATCTCTGCGGGGATGTGCGTGGCCTCGGCCTCGACCGCCAGGGCGGTCACGACGACGTCGATGACACCGCCGCCGAGCGTCGCGCCGGTGGTGTGGATGGGGATCTCCACGGTCACCTTCTCGCCGCGGCGGACGATGACCAGGTCGACGTGCTCGATGTCGCGGCGGACCGGGTGACGCTGGATCGCCTTGGGCAGTGCCAGCTGGGCACCACCGGACAACTGCAGGCTGAGCAGCACGTTCGGAGTCCGCAGGGCCTGGGTCAGCTCGTGGCCGGGCAACGACAAGTGCACGACGTCCGCCTCGTGGCCGTACAGGACAGCAGGGACCTTGCGGTCACGACGCAGGCGGCGGGCAGCGCCCTTGCCGAACTCGTTGCGCTGCTCAGCAGCGATGCTGATCTCGGCCATGACTGACTCCTCGGGGCTGGGACGGTACGTGTCGGGTCGTGCAGCTGCGTGAATCGAAGTTGCAGCCTGGTTGGCGGTCGGTGGCCTCAGTGGGGCGCCGAACAGCGACCGCCGCGTCGATCACGGGGCCTGCTGGCCACCCTCGCCGAGGGACTGCGAATGCTACCAGCGGAGCGCGGCGTCGCTTAACGCTCAGGCGTGGCCGTCGAACAGGGACGTCACCGAGCCGTCCTCGAACACCTCACGAACGGCGCGGGCCAGCAGAGGCGCGATCGGCAGCACCGTCAACTTGTCGAACTGGCACTCCTCCGAAATGGGCAGGGTGTCGGTGACGACCACCTCGGAGATGCGGCTGTTCTTGAGCCGGTCGACCGCCGGCGGGCTGAAGACGCCGTGCGTGGCCGTGACGATTACCTCCGCCGCGCCGTTGTCGAACAGCGCGTCAGCAGCCTTCGTGATCGTGCCGCCGGTGTCGATCATGTCGTCGACCAGCACGCAGATGCGCCCGGCGACGTCACCGACAACTTCGTTAACGGTGACCTGGTTGGCCACGTTGGGGTCGCGGCGCTTGTGGATGATCGCCAACGGCGCACCCAGCAGGTCGGTCCAACGTTCGGCAACGCGCACGCGACCGGCATCCGGGGAAACGATGGTCAGCCGGTCAACGTCGGTGCGGTGCCGAACGTGCTCGGCCAGCAACGGCAGCGCGAACAGGTGATCGACGGGGCCGTCAAAGAAGCCCTGGATCTGCGAGGTGTGCAGGTCCACGGCCATCAGGCGGTCGGCACCGGCGGTCTTGAACAGGTCTGCCACCAGCCGCGCCGAGATCGGTTCACGACCCCGGTGCTTCTTGTCCTGCCGGGCGTACCCGTAGAAGGGGGCTACGACGGTGATGCGCTTGGCGGAGGCGCGCTTCAGGGCATCGACCATGATCAGGTGCTCCATGATCGACTTGTTGATGGGCGCGCAGTGTGTCTGGATGACGAAGGCGTCCGACCCGCGCACCGACTCCTCGAAGCGGATGAATATCTCGCCGTTGGCGAAGTCGTAGGCACTCGTGGGCACGACCTCGGTGCCCAGTTCGGTCGCGACCGCCTCGGCCAAGGCGTGATGGGCCCGCCCGGTGAACAGCATCAACTGCTTGCTGGGCGAAGACTTGATCCCCGACATACCTAACCCCCGGCCTTTCGGTTCGCTTCGTTGTCCGACGACTCTGCATTGTCCGATGACTCCGCAGCCCGTGCGGCGGCCTCGGCCGATTTGGTCCCAGCCCGTTTGCGCTGCACCCACCCGGGGATGGTTCGTTGCCTGGCCCGCCCCACGCCGATGGCACCTGGTGGGACGTCCTCGGTGATTACCGAACCAGCCGCCGTGTAGGCGCCCGGACCGATGGTTACGGGGGCGACGAGCATGGTGTCGCTGCCCACCCGCGCGTGCTCGCCGACGGTCGTGCGGTGCTTGGCGATGCCGTCGTAGTTCACGAAGACCGTCGCCGCGCCGATGTTGGCGCCCGGCACCGATGTCGGCGTCGCCCACGTAGGACAGGTGCGGCACCTTGGCCCCGGCCCCCACCACCGAGTTCTTGATCTCCACATAAGCGCCGGCCTTGGCACCGGGGCCCACGTCGGCACCCGGCCGCAGGTAGGTGAACGGGCCCACCGACGCCCCGGCGCCGACCCGCGCCAGCATGGCGAACGTGTCGATGACCGAGGCGCCTTCGCCGACCTCGGTGTCGGTGAGGGTGCAACGAGGACCGATTGCCGCCCCGGACGCTACGTCGGTGGCACCAAGCAACTGCACGTCCGGCTGGATGAGCACATCAGGCGCCAACGTCACGTCCGCGTCGATCCAGACTGAGGACGGATCGATGACCGTCACGCCCTCGCGCATCCACCGTTGCAGCAGGCGATCGCGGTACAAGGCAGCCACCTGAGCAAGTTGCACGCGGTCGTTCACGCCGAGGACCTCGTCGGCGACGGCCACGGGTTCGGCCGCGACCCGGCGGTCGTCGGCTCGCAGGGTGGCGATCGCGTCGGTGAGGTACTCCTCGCCCTGGTCGTTGTCGGTCCCAAGCCGCTCCAAAGCAGAGCGCAGGTCGGTCGCCTCGAAGGCGTACACGCCGCTGTTGATCTCGGTGATCGTCAGTTGCTCCGCGCTGGCGTCGCGGTGCTCGACGATGCCCGTGACGAGACCATCTGCCCCGCGCACGACGCGGCCGTAGCCGCTGGCGTCCTCGAGCACGGCAGTCAGCACCGTGGCGGCAGCGGCGTGGTCCTGGTGCCGGACCAACAGCGACTGCAGGGTGCTACCGGCGATCAGCGGGGTGTCCCCCGCCAGGATCACCACGGTTCCGGAGATCTCCGGCCCGAGCGCTGCGAGGGCCAGTCGGACCGCATGCCCAGTGCCGTTCTGCTCCGACTGAACGACGGTCTCGACATCCGGGAAATGTTCCGCGAGGTGCTCGCTCACCTGCTCACGGCCGTGTCCGACGACCACGACGGTGCGCGTGGCCTGGAGTCCACCCGCGGCGGTCAGCACGTGGGCGACGAGGCTGCGACCGGCGATCTGGTGCAGCACCTTGGGCGTTGCCGATTTCATCCGCTTGCCCTCGCCCGCGGCCAGGACGATGACGGCGGCCGGAGCGATAGTGGCTGACACCTTTGAGCCTCCGACGCTGGAACCTGGCCGGGGAAGCGGACGGCCGCGAGGATAGCCCCCCAGCGGTGTGGCTCCCGGAGGAGGATTCGAACCCCCATTCGCGGGACCAAAACCCGCTGTCCTGCCATTAGACGATCCGGGACCAGGCAGTGAGGGTACGGACTGTCCACGGCGATCCCGAATGCCCACGCCTGCCAGCACGTCCGCTGCAGTCGCCGTCCCCCTCAGTGCATCTGTTCCGCCGGGTGCCTTGCTTCCTACGGTTGCGTAGGTTACGGTTCCGTAGCCAAGTACCACCGGCGGTCAGCCGTACCGCCGAACACCAAGGCAGGAGCCGTACATGACAGTCACCACCCGCACCTCACGGCCGCAGTTCGAGTCCGAACGCAAGTCGGTCGCGGAGCAGGTTCTGCTGACCGTCTTCATCGCAGTACCGCTGCTGGCCGTGGCCGCGGCCGTGCCCGTGGCCTGGGGCGGCTGGCTGTCCTGGACCGACGTGATCCTCACCGCGATCTTCTACGTGATCCCGGCCGCCGGCATCACGATCGGCTACCACCGCTACTTCACCCACGGATCCTTCAAGGCCAACCGCTGGCTCACGATCGTGCTGGGCGTGTCCGGATCGGCGGCAGTGGAAGGTCCGATCGTGCGTTGGGTGGCCGACCACCGCAAGCACCACGCCTTCTCCGACGCCGACGGTGACCCGCACTCCCCTTGGCGCTACGGCGACTCCACGTGGGGCCTGACCAAGGGCCTCTTCTACGCCCACATCGGCTGGCTCTTCGACATGGAGCAGACCAGTCGGCAGCAGTACGCCCCCGACCTGTTGCAGGACCGCGATGTGATGACCATCTCCAAGTGGTTCCCGCGCATCGTGCTCATCACCTTGTTGCTGCCGGGAGTGCTCGGCGGCCTGCTGACCTGGTCCTGGGCCGGCGCGCTGACCGCCCTCTTCTGGGCGTCGCTGGTTCGCGTTGCGTTGGTTCACCACATCACCTGGAGCATCAACTCCGTCTGCCATGTGTTCGGCAAGCACCCGTTCAAGAGCCGCGACGAGTCCGGCAACGTGTGGTGGTTGGCCCTCCCGAGCCTGGGCGAGTCGTGGCACAACCTGCACCATGCCGACCCGACCTGCGCCCGCCACGGCGTGCTCAAAGGGCAGGTGGACGTGTCCGCCTGGGCCATCAAGCAGGCCGAGCGGGCGGGTTGGGCCTGGGACGTGCGCTGGCCCAAGCGCGAACGCCTGATCTCCCGGCTGGCCACCGACGACCCCCGCATCATCGCTCGATTGCCCAAGTGAGCCGCCCGGCATGGACAATGCCGGCGTGACCGACCAGCCTTCGGCCCCCAAGGGGCGCATGACCGGCGCCCAGCGGCGCGCCCAACTGGTCGACGTCGGCAGGCGCCTGTTCGCCGAGAAAGGCTTCGACGGCACCTCCGTGGAGGAGATCGCTGCCGAGGCGAGCGTCTCCAAACCGGTGGTCTACGAACACTTCGGCGGTAAGGAAGGCCTATACGCCGTCGTCGTGGACCGGGAGATGTCCACGTTGCTCAGCGGCGTCACCGAAGCGCTGACCGGCACCGACCGCGACGCCGCGACGCATCCACGCGAGTTGCTGGAGCGCGCCGCGTTCGCACTGCTGGACTACATCGAGTCGCACTCCGACGGCTTCCGGATCCTGGTACGCGACTCCTCGACCGGCTCGCAGGCTGGCAGCTTCGCATCGCTGATCTCCGACATCGCCTCGCGCGTGGAGCACCTCCTGTCGGCGGAGTTCAAGGCGCGGGGCTTCGACCAGAAGCAGGCGCCGCTGTACAGCCAGATGCTCGTCGGCATGGTGGCGTTGACGGGCGAGTGGTGGCTGGACGTGCGCAAGCCGCGCAAGCCCGATGTCGTCTCGCACCTGGTCAACCTGGCCTGGAACGGCCTAGCGCACCTGGAGCCCAAGCCGCGTCTGGTGGGACCTCGGCGCAAGTAGCGGCCTCGGTGCCGTAGCAGCATCAAGAGTCTCGATGTCGAGATAACGGTCTACGCTCGCCGCATGAGCGAGTCGACCGAGCCCACCGACGAGGTGGACGAGTTGGTCGCCGCTTGGGGTCGGGTGCGCCCGGATCTGGACGTGGCCCCCCTGCAGGTGCTGAGCCGGGTCGGCAGATTGGCGCGCCACCTCGACCTGGCCCGCCGCGCCACCTTCACCGAGCACGACATCGAGCCGTGGGAGTTCGATGTGCTTACCGCGCTTCGCCGCCATGGCCCGCCGCACCAGATGTCTCCCGGTGCCCTGCTCAGTCGCACCTTGGTGACCAGCGGAACGATGACGCACCGAATCGATCGGCTGTCCGACAAGGGACTCGTCGAACGCCTGCCCGACCCACACGACCGCCGGGGGGTGCTGGTCCGGTTGACGCCATCGGGCCGCCGGCGCGTCGATGCCACCTTGTCCGCACTGCTCGATCGGGAACGGGAGATCCTCAGCGTCCTGACCCCAGCGCAGCAGGACTCCCTGGCCGGCTGGCTGCGAACGCTGGTCCTGCCGTTCGACAACGCGATGGACCAGTAGCCAGCGGCGGGTGCGTCCAGCCGTGGGCATCGACCCGAAGGTCAGACCAAGCGGGCACCGCCGACCGGGCCGGTTGCGCGCAGCACCTTGGGGCAGACGCCACTGGCGGTAAGGGCCACGGCCAGGTCCAGGGCGTGTTCCTCATCGCGGGCCAAGCAGGCCACGGTTGGGCCCGAGCCGGACACGATCGAGCCAAGCGCTCCGTACTCCTCCGCCACTTCCAGCACCAGTTGTAGCTGCGGTCTCAGGCTCACCGCCGCTCGCTGCATGTCGTTGCGCAGGCATTTGCCCAACTCAACGGCGTCCCCACGCCGAACTGCCGTCAGCATCCGGTCGGTCACTGCCGGCTCGGGCAGCACAGACCCTTCCCGCAGCCGATCCAACTCCGCATACACGAGTGGGGTCGACAGCGCGAAGTCGCTCACGGCGAAGACCCAGTGATAGCTGCCGGCGGCCAGTACCGGGGTCAATCGATCCCCGCGCCCGGTGCCCAGGGCGGTGCCGCCCAACAGTGCGAACGGCACGTCTGCGCCGAGCCCGGCCGCCAGCGACTCCAGTTCGTCGCGCGGTGTGTGCAGTCCCCAGAGCGCGTCGCAGGCCAACAACGCGCCCGCCGCATCAGCGCTGCCCCCCGCCATCCCCGCCGCGACCGGGATCTGCTTGCGAATCGTCAAGGAGACATCGCAAGGCACCTCCGCGTAGTCGGCCAAAGCCTGCGCAGCGCGCACGGCCAGGTTGTCCGGACCCGTGGGAACGTCGGCAGACCCCTCGACCTTTACGGACACGCCATCGGCGGACTGCGCCACAACGTGGTCGTAGACCGCGACCGCCTGGAACACGGTCGCGATGTCGTGGTAGCCGTCCGGACCGGCGCCGCCGACGGACAACTGCAAGTTGACCTTCGCCGGCACGCGCACCTCGACCATGCCTGCGAGGCTAACGAGGAACTTCAGGTACGGCCTGCGCAGCGAAGGCGATTCGGATGAACGCGTCCAGGTCCAGCGTCTCCCCGCGAGCCCGCGGATCCACCTCGGCCGCCCGGAGGATGTTTTCGGCTCGGTCTGCGGATCCGGCCCAGCCGGCCAGCGCTGCCCGCAACGTCTTGCGCCGCTGCGCGAACGCGGCGTCCACGACGGCGAACACCGCTTGTCGGTCGGCCTGCGGGGTCGCCGACCGTTCGATTGCCACAAGCCCAGAGTCGACCCGCGGCACCGGCCAGAACACCGAGCGGCTCACCGAGCCCGCGCGCCGCACCTCCCCGTACCAGCGCGCCTTCACCGACGGAACGCCGTAAACGCGGCTACCGGGCGGGGCTGCGAGTCGGTCGGCCACCTCGGCCTGCACCATCACCAGCGCCCGCTGCAGCGAGTCGAACCGCTGTAGTGCGTTCAGCAGCGCCGGGACGGCCACGTTGTACGGCAGGTTCGCCACCAGGGCCGTCGGCGCCGGCCCCGGTAGTTCTTCCAGCGTGACCGCGTCGGCGCAGACGACCGCGAACCGCTGCGCAGCTTCCGGGGCGTACTCCGCGATGGTGTTGGGCAAGGCATCAGCAAGGACCGGGTCCACCTCCACCCCGGTCACGTTCGCGCCCGTCTCCAGCAAGGCCAGGGTCAGGGAACCAAGACCGGGACCGATCTCCAGCACCGTGTCTTGGGGGCCGACGTTGGCCGCCCGGGCGATGCGGCGCACCGTGTTCGCGTCCACGACGAAGTTCTGACCGCGGGTCTTGGTCGGGCGCAGGTTCAGTTCGGCGGCCAAGGCGCGCACGTCGGCGGGACCCAGCAGGCGCATGCGCGGAATCTATGGGCTGGCGCGGCCGGCACAAGCCGCCGCCGCGCTCACCTCAAGGTCGCCTACCGCCGGTGGCGGCTCAGGTGAACAGGTACTTGCCGCAGTGCGGCCACTGGCCGGCACCGGAGCGCTTGTAGAGCAACTGTGCCCGGTAGGTCTGCTCCGAGGAGCTGGCATCGGCTGGGTTGCCGGATCCGCCGACGGCGCGCCAAGTGCTCAGGGAGAACTGGTACAGGCCGTAGTAGCCGGCCGGGTTGACCGCCCGCGGATTGCCACCGGACTCGCAGCGGGCCAACGCGGCCCAGTTCAGTCCGTCGGCGGACACGTTGTAGGACTTGGTGGCGGTCGGCTTGGGCGCCGGGCGCTGCTTGGTCCCTACGGCCACGATCTGCGGTGTGGGCTGAGTGGTCACCTTTGTGGACGCCAGCTTCTCGGTCACCACCACGCCATCGCGAGTGGTGCGCTTGAAGGTCTGCACGGCCACGCCGTTCTGGCCGGCCGTAACCACCTTGGTGGTGCCGACGTACATGGACGCGTCGTTGCGTTTCTCGGTGGGGAAGGGCACCCCCACGCGCCGGGTGAAGTCGCTGATTTCAACTCGGTACACCCGGACGGACAGGCCCTCGGTGACCGCGGTCTCCGGAGTTGGCTTGACCAAGTCCGTCGCCGCGAGGCTGATGCCGAGTTCGGACAGGAGCTCCGCAACGGTGACGGCGGTCGTGGCCGCGGTCTCGGTCGCACCATCGGCCGTGACCGACGCTGACTTGGGCAGGCGCACGTCCACCGCCAACCCATCGACGGGGATCCGCTTGCTTCGATCGACCGACAGCCAAGCGCTTCGCGCGCGCTCGCCGAGCGCGATCACCGCCTCACCAACAGTGTCGGCAGTGGTCCACAGCGGGCGTTCTTGCCCGTCGACGACCCAGTTGATCAACTTGCCGTTGCGGAAGACGATGAACAGGCCATCGCTCAGTTCCGTCTCCGGGGCCGGCGCGACCGCGTCCTGCGCGTCCACTTCGACGCCTTGCTCCTGGAGCAACTCCCCGACCGTGCCGACCCGAGTCGAAACCTCGGTCTCGGTTCCATCGATGCTGATGGTGACCGCGTGCGCGGCCGACCCCCAAACGACCCCCAGCCCAACAGCCCCCACCGCGAAGGCGGCGGTGGCTGCGCCCAGGATTCGGGCGCGGCGGGTCAGTCGCGGCATCGAGCGGAACATCGAACTCCTGAGGTCACAGGTCCCGGGCACGGGGCAGGGCCGACACAAGTCGGCCGCCGAAATCGAGCCCCGATCCGGCGGTCAAGGACGAGACCGTAGCTACCCGAGCTGCCTTACGCCAACCGGATCTGGACGTCTTTCACAGGCTCCTGTGACATGTTTCACACACCATCCGCACCTTTTATCCCGGTTTGGACGGGTCGTACGGCGCCCAATCCCCGAACACCGCCAGGGCCGATTCGGTCGTGGTCGTGCAGACCTCCAGGTCGGTCATCCCCCAGATCCGGGCCAGTTCCGCGACGGTCAAGGGGATCAGGTAGGACGCATTCGGCCGGCCGCGATGCGGCATCGGGGTCAGGTAGGGGGCGTCGGTCTCGACCAGAACTGATCCGGGCCCCACTTCGGCCGCGGCCGCGCGCAGCCCCGGCGCGTTTCGGAAGGTGAGCACGCCCGCGAAGGACAGCACCCAGCCGTTGGCGACGCACCGCCGGGCCATCACCGCATCGCCGCTGAAGCAGTGAAAGACCACCCGCGGCGGTGGGCCCTCGTCCTCGAGCACGTCGATGACGTCGTCGTGCGCATCCCGGTCATGGATGACCAACGCCTTGTCGTACTGCCGGGCCAGGCGAATGTGCGCACGAAACGACTCCTGTTGAACCGCACGCCCTTCGGGGCCGGTTCGGTAATAGTCCAGTCCCGTCTCACCGACGCCGCGCACGCGCTCGCGACGTAGCAACTCCTCGACCTCAGCCAGCCCGGTCTCCAGCTGGCCGGACGCGGCCAGTCGAGGTGCCTCGTTGGGATGCAGACCAACCGCGGCCACGATGCCGTCGTGCCGCTCGGCCGTTTCCGCAGCCCACGCGGCGCCGGCCCGATCGCAGCCGACCTGGACGATGCGAGTCACCCCGACGGCTGCTGCCCGGGACTGGGCGACCTCGACGGTGGGCGCCGGATGGTCCGCGTCATGCAGGGACATGTCCAGGTGACAGTGCGAATCAACCGCCGGGCCCGGCAAGCCGTCCGGCGGGGGCGGATACGAGTCCGTCACGCCTGTCCGAGCCGCGCGCGCCGGATCTGGTCAGCGTGCTCGTGCGCATGCGCCGCATAGATCGCCAGCCAGTCCCCCAGCCCGTACGGGCCGGCGTCGGTGTGGAATCCGGGGCGGTCGAAGTCGGCGTCGGTGACGGTAGCCAGCAACTCGGAGTTGCCGAGACGGACCGCCTCCACGATCCGCAGCGAGGCCCCCAGCGGGCGTTCGTATCGAAGTCTCCGGGTGTACTGCTCCTCGTCGTAGCCGACTATGACCGGGTGGTCCTCCGCCAGTAGCTGCCGCAGTCGCACCGCCGATCGTGTCTCCGCATCGGCCAGGTGATGAACGACCTCCCTGGCCGTCCAGCCACCCTCGGGTCGCCGGTCTAGTTCGGCGTCACTGGCATCGGCCAGTGCCGCCAACACGGCTGCGGTGCCCGCCTCGTAATGGGCGATCAGCTCGCTGCGATTCATGCCTGCTCCAGTCGAGCCAGTTCCTCATCCACGATCGCCGGGTCGAGCTTGGTGAAGACCGGCGTCGGCGCGGCCAGCGGCACCCCCGCAGAGATCGGCCGCGGACCCCAGGTCACGCCGGTGTCGTAGTCACCCATGAGGACCGGGTAGTCGGCGTTTCCTTGTTCGCTGACCTGGTGAATCTCGGGCATGCGGGTGAAGTCACCGCTACCGCCGAGAACCTCGTGCACCCGCTGGGCGGCGTGCGGCAGGAATGGGGCAAGCATCGTGTTGCAGTCCGTAACGGCCTGCAGGGCCACGTGCAGGATCGTCCCCATCCGCTCCGGGTCGGATTCCTTCAGCTTCCACGGGGCCGTTTCGGACAGGTACTTGTTCGCCTCGGCCACTGCCCGCATCGCCTCGCCGATACCGACCTTGAACCGGCTTGCACCCAGCGCGGTACCGACCGTTTTGAACGTCCCGCCGACGGTGTCCAGCAACGCCCGGTCGGTGTCAGTCAACGGCCCGGCAGGTGGCACCGCTCCGAAGTTCTTCGCCGCCATCGACACCGACCGGTTGACCAAGTTGCCCCAGCCGGCGACCAACTCGTCGTTGTTGCGGCGAACGAACTGTTCCCAGGTGAAGTCGGTGTCCTGGTTCTCCGGGCCGGCCGCGGCGATGAAGTAGCGCAACGAATCGGCGTCGTAACGCTCCAGGAAGTCCCGGACGTAGATGACGACAGATCTGGAGGAGGAGAACTTCTGACCCTCCATGGTCAGGAACTCGCTGCTGACCACTTCGGTGGGTAGTGACAGCGCGCCGAGGCTGCCGGCCTCGCCACCGTGGTCACCACGCCCGTCGTACCCAAGCAGGATGCTGGGCCAGATCACCGAGTGGAAGACGATGTTGTCCTTGCCCATGAAGTAGTAGGACTTGGCGTCGGGGTTCTGCCACCAGTTGCGCCAGGCGTCGGGGTCGCCGGAGCGCCGAGCCCATTCGACGGAGGCGGACAGGTAGCCGATGACCGCGTCGAACCACACGTAGAGGCGCTTGTCGTCGCGGTTCTCCCAACCCTCCAAGGGGATGGGCACGCCCCAATCGAGATCCCGGCTGATCGCGCGGTGCTGCAGGTCCTCAAGCAAGTTCATGCTGAACTTCAGGACGTTGGGCCGCCAGTCGGTCCGTGTGGACAGCCAGGTACCCAGCGAGTTGGCGAACGCCGGCAAGTCCAGGAAGAAGTGCTCGGTTTCGACGAACTTCGGCACTTCGCCGTTGATGCGGCTACGCGGGTTCTTCAGATCTGCGGGGTCCAGCTGGTTGCCGCAGTTGTCGCACTGGTCCCCGCGGGCGCCGTCGTACCCGCAGATGGGGCAGGTGCCTTCGATGTAGCGATCCGGCAGCGTGCGCCCGGTGGACGGGCTGATCGCCCCCATCATGGTCCGCGGCACGACGTAGCCGTTGTTGAAGAGCGTGCGGAAGATCTCCTGCACAGTCGCGTAGTGGTTGCGGGTGGTCGTCCTGGTGAACAGGTCGTACGACAGCCCCAGACCGGCAAGGTCCTCAACGATCACTCGGTTGTAGCGGTCTGCCAGCTCGCGAGCCGAAACCCCCTCGGCGTCGGCCTGCACCTGGATCGGCGTGCCGTGCTCGTCGGTGCCGCTGACCATCAGTACGTCGTGCCCGGCCATGCGCATGTACCTGCTGAAGACGTCCGAAGGCACACCGAAGCCGGAGACGTGGCCGATATGCCGCGGCCCGTTCGCGTACGGCCAGGCGACTGCGGTGAGGATCGGGCTGGACATGAGCGCGATCCTAGGGGCGAGCCGACTCCCCCAAGGCCGCTGCGTAAACCGCCCGTTTGGCGGCACCGGTCGATCTGGCGACTTCGGCCACTGCATCGCGACGACTCATCCCGGCCGCGGTCAGCCGTGCCACCGCGGCCGCCAACTCTTCGGCACCGACGGCCTGCGCCGGATCGGCGCCGGCGATGACCAAAGTGACCTCGCCCCGAACCTGGCCTTGGGACCAATCCGCGAGGGACTGCAACGGGCCCCGGACGATTTCTTCGTGCGTCTTGGTCAGCTCCCGACACACAACGGCTGGCCGGTGCGGGCCGAAGGCGGCGACACAGTCGACCAGGCTGGCCGCCAGCCGGTGTGGCGCCTCAAAGAACACCATGGTCCGTGGTTCGGCCGCGAGGCCGCTGAGCCGCTTGGCGCGTTCGGCCTTTCGCCGCGGCAGGAACCCCTCAAAGCAGAAGCGGTCCGTGGGCAGTCCCGAAACCGCCAGCGCCGCGAGCACCGCGCTGGGACCGGGCAGGACAGTCACGCCGATCCCGGCCGCGGCCGCCGCTGACACGAGTCGGTAGCCCGGGTCGGACACCGTGGGCATGCCTGCGTCGGTGACCACCAGCACGTCTTCGCCGTCGCGTAAACACTGCAATAACTCGTCTTGCCGCTGCCGTTCATTGCCTTCGAAGAACGACAACACCCGGCCATTCGGCTGCACGCCCAGGTCCGCGGTCAGTCGGCGCAGGCGCCGGGTGTCCTCGGCCGCGATGACCGCCACCTCGGCCAATGCGGTGCAAAACCGCGCGGAAGCGTCCTGGGGCTGCCCGATCGGCGCCGCGGCCAGGATCAGCGTTCCGGTCACGCGCGCATCCTCGCAGTGCCAGCGGTAGGCGCGCCGCAGCGCTCTGCGCCAGCCGCCACGTACCTACGATGGGGCAGGTGACGGCCGTGCTGCAGGCAACACCGACATCGGCGGCGCCCGTGGCGTTGCCGTTGCGGCAGCGGATGGTGCCGGCGATGCCGGCCGATGCCTTGGTCTCCTGGCTGCTCACTGCAGCGGTGACGGCCTTGGCGGCGTTCACGCGCTTCACGTCCCTATCGGTGCCCAAGGCCCTCGTCTTCGATGAGACGTACTACGTCAAGGACGGTCTTTCGATCGTCAAGTTCGGCTACGAACGGCAGGCCAACAGCAACGCCGACGAGGAGTTGCTGGCCGGCAACACCGACATATTCAGCGATGCCGCCTCATTCGTGATCCATCCGCCCTTGGGCAAGGCCCTGATCGGGGCCGGGCAGTTGCTGTTCGGCGCCGACCCGTTCGGCTGGCGGTTCGCCGCAGCGTTGGTGGGCACGTTGACGGTCCTGTTGACGATCCGGGCCATTCGCCGGCTCACCCGCTCCACCGCCATCGGCGTCTTCGCCGGGTTGCTGCTGACCCTGGACGGGCTGCACCTGACGCTGTCCCGCACCGCGCTGCTGGACGGCTTCTTGACGTTCTTCGTCATCGCGGCGTTCGCGCTGCTGCTGCTGGACCGCGACCAATCCCGCAAGCGGCTGGCCGATTGGGCCGAGCGCCGGCCGGGCCCGCTGGCCGCAGTCGGCGACGCGGGTCCGCGGCTAGGCGTGCGCTGGTGGCGAATCGGCGCCGGGGTCGCGCTCGGGCTGGCGTGCGGGGTGAAGTGGAGCGCGGTCTTCTTCGTCCTCGCGTTCGGGCTGATGACCGTGCTGTGGGACGCCGGCGCGCGAAAGGCCTGCGGCGTTCGCCGGCCCCTGGCCGCCATGCTGCGGCGCGACGCCCTGCCGGCCTTCGGCGGGATCGTCGGAATCGGAACAGTCGCCTACCTGCTTACCTGGACCGGCTGGTTGGCGTCGGATGGCGGCTGGAGCCGGCAATGGGCGGCTGGACGCGACAGCACCTTCGCGTTCATCCCCGAATCCATTCGCAGCCTGTGGCACTTCCACTCCGAGATCCTGGCTTCGGCGCGCCAAATCACCAGCGAGCACCCGTACTCCTCCGACCCGATCGGCTGGCCCTTCCTGGCGCGCCCCGTCTCGATGTTCTACGACGGTGACCAGACCTCATGCGGGGCGGAAACCTGCTCCCAGGCGGTAACCGCTCTTGGCAACCCCGCGGTTTGGTGGGCCGGAATTGCGGCTATTGCCATCGGCCTGTTCTGGTGGATCGGGCGCCGGGACTGGCGAGCCGGCGCGCTGCTCGGCGGGGTAGCGGCTGGCTGGTTGCCCTGGTTCCTGGTCGGTGACCGCACGATCTTCTCCTGGTACATCGTGGCCGCGGCACCGTTCGTCTGCGGCCTGATCGCGATGGTGCTGGGTTGGGTGCTTGGGCCCGCAGACGCGCCCGGGAACCGGCGCGTCTGGGGTGCCGCGGCCGTAGGCGCGTACCTGCTTCTCGTTGCGGTCCTCTTTGCCTGGTTCTGGCCGGTTTGGACAGCAGAGGTGATCCCATATGAGGACTGGCTCCGGCGGATGTGGTTGCGCTCATGGATCTGATCAGCGCCGACGAGGTGGCAACTGCCGCCGAAGGGTTACGCGACGTCGTCGCCGCGACCCCGCTGCAACGCAACGACCGACTGTCGCGACGATTTGACGCAGAGGTCTGGTTCAAGCGCGAGGACCTGCAGCGGGTCCGCTCCTACAAGGTCCGCGGCGCACACACGTTCATCGCGGCGCTGTCTGCCGAACAGCGATCGGTGGGCGTGGTCGCAGCCAGTGCCGGCAACCACGCCCAGGGAGTCGCGTCCGCCTGTGCGGCGCTGTCGGTCCCCGGGCGGATCTACCTGCCCCGCACCACCCCGCGCCAGAAGCGCGACCGCCTCGCCGCGATGGGCGACGGCTGGGTCAACGCCGTGGTCGCCGGCGACACCTACGACGATGCCGCCGCGATGGCGGCTGAAGACGCAGCCGAGACCGGCGCAACCCTGGTCCCCGCCTTCGACGACCCCGCGGTAATCGCCGGGCAGGGCACCGTTGCCCTGGAAACTGTCGGCCAACTCGGCCGGGCCCCGGACGTCTTCGTGGTCCCCGTCGGCGGCGGCGGGCTCGTTGCCGGTTGCGCAGCGTGGTTGTCCCAGCGGCATCCGCAGACCCGGCTGATCGGCGTGGAGCCGCTGGGCGCCGCGAGCATGGCCGCCGCACTTCGAGCCGGCGGGCCGACCAGGCTGGAACACCTGGACGCGTTCGTCGACGGGGCCGCAGTGCGCACCGTGGGGCAGTTCACGTACGCCCAGGTGCAAGCAGCGGACGTGCAAATGTTGGCTGTTGCCGAGGGTGCGGTCTGCACCGAGATGCTGGAGATGTACCAGGCCGACGGCGTTATCGCCGAGCCAGCAGGTGCGCTGGCCGCCGCTGCCCTGGGCCGCGAACTCCCGGTGGAACCCGGATCCGTTGTTGTCGTGGTGATCTCCGGCGGCAACAACGACGTGTCCCGCTATGCCGAGGTGGTCGAGCGATCGCTCATCCATGAGGGCCGCAAGCACTACTTCCTGGTCGAGTTCCCCCAAGAGCCTGGCGCGCTGCGTCGCTTCCTGGACGAGGTACTCGGACCCGACGACGACATCACTCTGTTCGAATACGTCAAGCGGAACAACCGCGAATACGGGCCGGCTCTCGTCGGGATCGAAATCCCGGAGGCAAGCGCCCTGACCCGCCTGCTGCAAAGCATGGAAGACAGTCCCATTCGCTGCAGCCGCGTGGAACCGGACAGCCCACTCTTCGGTTTTCTGGTCTGAGCCAACCGCGCCAACGTTCACCCGATCGGTCGTGCGCAAACCCCCTGCGCGGCACCGACTAAGCAATTAGACAACTAGGGGGTCCCGGATGTTCACCAGTCGACGAGTGCTGGCTTCTGCAGTAGCGACCGCGCTCATCGGCGGGGTTGCGCTGGTCGGGCAGGCCGCGACCGCTGGTGCGGCTGAGGACGCGACGATCCTGTCGGCGCTGAACCAGATCCGGGTGTCACAGGGTGCCGCGGCGCTGACCGAGCACGGCCCGGCCGACTCCGTGGCCGACGCCAGCGCCGTCTCCCTGGCCGCTGGCTCCGGGACCACCGACACAGCCGGCGCCGGACCCGCCGCACGCCTAGAGCAGACGACGGCGTCCGGTGCTGACGCCTACGACGTGCTGGACGCAGCGCTGTCCGACTCCGGTTCGGCCGCCCTGCTGCTGGACCCCGGATTCACCCACGTGGGTATCGGCACCGATTACGCCGCAACCGGTGAACTGTTCGCCGCCTTCGTTCTACTAGTGCCGGCGACCGAGCCGGCCCCAGAACCCGAGCCGACTGTCGTGCCGGAACCGGAGCCCACCGTCGAACCCGAACCCGAACCCACGGTGGCACCGGAACCTGAGCCCACCGTCGAGCCCGCACCCCAGCCGACCAAGACAAAGAACCCCAAGGCAGTCAAGGCAGACAACCCCGCCCCTGCCGACTCCAACCGCGGAAACAAGACCGCAGCAGCCAAGGCCGCCCACTGGCAGGCGCAGGCTGAGGCCGCGGCCGAGCGGGTCAAGTCCCGTTTCACCGGCGCCAAGCAGCAACGCATGCTGGACCAGATCGACCGGTGGCTGGAGCACAAGCTCAGCAACTTGAAGTCGAAGTAGCCCAAGAGGGCGAGACGGCTCACGGCGTCGCCGGAATGGTGGAGCTGAGGGGATTCGAACCCCTGACCCCCTCGTTGCGAACGAGGTGCGCTACCAACTGCGCCACAGCCCCGGAAGGTGGCTGAGGGTATCAACGACCTGGCGCGTCGCAGAAAACGGCGACAGCCCCTCGCCGAGGCGAACAACGCTTGGCGGTCGCGACCGCGGAAATGTGTGGCTAGCCGTTGACCGCGCGACGGGGCGCGATCTCCTCGTTCGCCACTTCGGCTTCTTCCGCGGCTACCACCGCGTCACGGTCGGCACTGGCGGCGGGCGCAGTCGCGTCCACCTCGCCCCGGCCGGAGGTCCAGTCGCCGGGTCGCGTCAGATCAATCGTGCGTACCGACCTAGGCGCCTTTGGCGCGTTCACGTATGTCGGCGCCGGAACCGGAACGGGATCCCAAACGTGGTCAGCGACCGCGTCGTAGACGCTTTCGCTTTCGGGTTGCGGTTCCACCTCGACATCGGCCGGAGCGTCGACTCGGGACCTCGCTGCGGTGGTCACCACCCGGGCACGGATGCCGGCCTCGTCCCGAGCCGCCCGGGCCACCAACTCCCGCTGCCGACGCACCTGGCGCTCACGCCGCTCGTCGGCCCGCCGCTGCTCAAGGCGCAGGTGGACGACGAATCCGGCTAGCAGCAGGGCCGGCACCAGGCCCAGCCATAAGGGCACAACGGAGAGCAGGCCGAGTCCGAAGACGATCAGCACCGAACCGATCAGCACCAACGAGGTACGTCGGCGGCGCTGCCCCAACGAGGCCGACGGGCGCGCGGGAGCACTTACCGGGCCACGGGATGAGGAGTGCACCAGCGGGCTGCGGTCACGCTCGGGCACCACGATTTCGCGTCCTCCGGAATGGGCTGGTCGGCGCGCAAGCGTACGCATCGCGTCGCTGAACCGGTCAACTGATTTGGACTGGCGCGCCTCGTCATGGCGGCGCACCCACATCGGAACCAGGACTACGGCCCACAGAGCGATGATGATCGCGTAAATGAGGCCTGCTCCCACGAATGCGAACGTTAGGCCCCAGTCGGCCTCCGGCCGGGCATCCGGTCGGCGTGTCGCCTAAGACACTCTGCTATTGGCAGGGTCAGAGGGTCCGTCCGCGCGATCGCCACCTGGCCATCAGCCCTTGAGGCACGTCCTCGACGGTCAGCGCGAAGGACCGGTGATCACGCCAATCACCCGAAATGTGCAGGTAACGCAGCCGCACTCCTTCATCACGGAACCCAAGTTTCTCCACGACCCGAAGGCTGGCGGCGTTCTCCGGCCGGATGTTGATCTCCACCCGGTGCAACCCCACGGTCGCGAAGCAGTGGTCGGTCACCAGCGCAACCGAAGTCGGCGTGATCCCTCTGCCCGCGTACCGCTGATCGATCCAGTAGCCGATGTAACCGGACCGGGCCGAGCCCATGGAGATGCCACCGACGGTCACCTGGCCGATGAGCCGCCCGTCCCAGGTGATCGCGAACGGCAGCATGCGGCCATCACGCGCCTCGGCATTCCAGTGCCTGACCATCGACAGGTAACTCATGCCCGCTTCGGTGGCGTCCGGAGCGGAGGCCTCCCACTCGGCCAGCCAGCCGTGGTTGACCCGACGGATCTCCCGCCAGGTGGCGGCCTCGCGCCAGCGCAGCGGGCGCAGCAGCAGTGAGCCTTCAGCCAGCGTCGCCGGCCAGCCGCGGCTCATCCGAGTCGACGCTCCAGCACCATCACCGCCACCGGGTCACCGGAGGCGACCTGGTCCGTGTCCTCCGGCACGACGATGAAGCAGTTGGCCTGAGCCAACCCGCCGAGCAGGTGCGGTTCGCCCTCATCGGCCGGGCGCACCACGTAGTGGCCGTCAGCCACGTCCAGAACGCCACGCACGAACTCGCGACGGCCGGGGTAGGAGTGGATGGTGCGCTGTGCGATCGCCCCGAGCACCGGCCGGTGCAGGGAGCCGGCGCCCAGCATTCGCCGGATCACCGGGCGCACGAAGACCTCGAAACCGACGTATGCGGCGACCGGGTCCGCGGGCAACGAGAACACCGGCGTCGACTCCGGTCCGATGGTCCCGTACCCCTGCAGGTGGCCCGGCTCCATGGCGACCTCAGCCAACCCGGCCGCGCCGAGCCGCCGCAGCACCTGTGGCACCACGTCGCGCTCGCCGGTGTTGCCGCCGCAGACGACCACCAGGTCGGCGCGGATCAGCTGGTCCTCGATGGTGTCCAGCACCCGCCGGGTGTCGTGGGGCACGATGCCAACGCGGAACGCCAGTCCCCCGGCCTGCTTGGCCGCCGCCGTCAACGCGTACGTGTTCGCATCGTTTATCTCGCCGGCCGCCGGTTCCTTGCCTGGTTCGACGAGGCCCTCCCCGGTCGAGATGACGACCACCCGCGGGCGGGGGCGCACCAGCACCCGTGGCCGCCCGATGGCAGCGAGGATGCCCAACTGCGCCGGACGCAACCGCGTGCCGCTGTCCAGCACGACCTGGCCGCGGCGAACGTCCGAACCAGCGCGACGCAACCCCGATCCGGGCAGCGGCGCGCGGCGCACCGTGACCCCGGAAACACCGCCGTCGGTCCAAGAAGTGGGCACCACGGTGTCGGCGCCTTCGGGCAGGACCGCGCCTTCGGCCAGCCGCGCGGACATTCCCGGTTGCACGGTGATGGTGGGGGCGGCGCCGGCCTCGACGTCGCCCACAACGGGTAGTTGCACGGGGGACTCCTCAGTGGCGGAGTCAACGTCGACGCTACGAACCGCATAGCCGGCGGACTGGGCCACCGTGTACCGGGGGACGTCCCAGGGCGCCATGACCTCCTCGGCCAGCACGCAACCCTCGGCGTCCAGCAACTGCATCTCCAGCGGCTGCAGCGGGTGGACACCCGACAGGACGTCTGCCAAATGCTCGTCGACGCTCTTCATCAGTCCCATTCTGGGCGGCTCGGGTTGGTTAGTCGGTATTGCGGCGCCGAAAGGTTGCTCAAAGTCCCTGGGCGTATTCCTTCAGCCACGCCGCGAAGTCAGCGCCGAACTCTTCGCGGCCGACCGCCAACTGGACCACGGCCTTCAGGTAGTCCAGCCGGTCCCCGGTGTCGTACCGGGTCCCGCTGAAGATGACTCCGTGGACGCCGAAGCCGTCCCCGGTGCCCACCGCCAGCGTTTGCAGTGCGTCGGTGAGTTGGATCTCACCGCCGCGGCCCGGCGCAGTTTTGCGCAGGACATCGAAAACGGCCGGGGCCAGGACATACCGGCCGATGATGGCCAGGTTCGAGGGGGCCTCGTCGGCGGCAGGCTTCTCCACCAGGCCGGTGACCCGGCAGACGTCGCCCTCGCGATCGCTGACCTCGGCGCACCCGTAGAGGTGGATCTGGTCGGCAGGCACCTCCATCAGGGCCACGACACTGCCACCGCGGGCTTGTTGGGTGGCCAGCATGCGCTTGAGCAGGTCTTCCTCGGCCCCGATCAGATCGTCGCCCAGCAGAACCGCGAACGGCTCATCGCCGACGTGCGCCTCGGCGCAGGAGACGGCGTGCCCGAGGCCCTTGGCCTCCCCCTGTCGTACGTAGTGGATCTGCGCCAACTCGGTACTGGCGCGCACCGCGGCCAGCCGGGTGTTGTCGCCCTTGCGCTCCAGTGCCTGCTCGACCTCGATCGCCGCGTCGAAGTGGTCCTCAAGAGCACGCTTGCTGCGGCCGGTGATCATCAAGACGTCATGCAGGCCAGCTGCAACCGCCTCGCGGACCACGTACTCGATGGCCGGCGTGTCGACCACCGGCAGCATTTCTTTGGGCACGGACTTGGTCGCCGGCAGGAATCGAGTACCGAGGCCAGCCGCCGGAATCACGGCTTTCGTCACGGTCATCGCCAATCCCGCCCCTCTTCGCCGACAGTTGCCGCTGCACGGATCTTGGCCCGGTTCATCCACCGGTCCGGTTCCCAGCAGCACCAACCCTAGCCAGCGCGCACAGCGTCGGTTCCGTCACACTCGGGGTATGGATGAGGTGCCGGTCCCGGCTGCAACGGTGGCCAAGGCCCAGTTGCGCGAGGACCTGCGCCGAAGCCGGGCCTTGCTGGATGAGGAAGCGCTGCGCGCCAACGCCCGGATCGTCGCGGAGGCGCTGCTGGCCGAACCTCGCGTGGAGCAGTCCGCCTGCGTCGCGGTC
Source organism: uncultured Actinomycetota bacterium (assembly GCA_963753435.1). GTDB lineage: Bacteria > Actinomycetota > Actinomycetes > CAVWCF01 > CAVWCF01 > CAVWCF01. Next base: position 28,841 of record CAVWCF010000005.1, on the reverse strand, counting down.
TATGCGTCTTTCGGTTCGGAACCGTCGACTCGGGCCATCCGCGCCGCATTGCGCGTGCGGGGTGCGTTGGTGCTGCGTCCGTACTTGATGGACGACGGCGACTTGGACTGGGTGGACGACGACCGCACCCTGATGGCTGCCCCCGACCCGTTCACCGGTCGCGAAGCCGCGGTCCGCCCAGATGGGCCGCGGTTGGGACCGGACGCGATCGGACGCGCCGACGTGGTTGTGGTGCCGGCCCTGGCGGTGACCCGCGATGGCGTTCGGCTCGGCCAGGGCGGCGGTTCCTACGACCGAGCGCTCACGCGCTCACCGGTGACCGCGTGGAAGGTGGCCCTGCTGCACGACGGCGAACTGCTCGCGGCCGGCGCCATTCCGCGCGAGCCGCACGACGTAAACGTCGATGCCGTGGTGACGCCGACGGTGGGGTTCCTGCGCCTGCCCGCGTAGCGCCGGGTCGCTCGGTGGGACGGCGCAGCGACGGCCTATTCGCGGGAAAGCCGCTTTCAGGATGAGGGCGTGAGAGTGAGCGTGTCGTGGCGGGCGGCCTCGATCTCGGCGCGGTCGAAGCGCCACGGCAAGTACTCCCCCGCCGCCCACAACGGCAACTGATCGGCGTAGTGCGGGTGGTAGGCGTGACCGGATGACCCGGTCAGGTGGATCCACTGCGACCGGTCGAAGTCGGCCAGGTCCACGACCATCCGCATCGACGGCACCCACTCCACCTCGTACCCGGTGGTCGGGTCCCAGCCGATGGCGTTGACCGTGGAGTTGCCGCCGGGCGTGGCGATCGGGCCGCGGTTGAACAGCGCTTCAATCGGTCCGATTCCGGAGTCGCCGAACGTCGGGTTGGTGGCGGTGAGCGTGTGTAGATCGCCCCACTGCCAAGCGTCCAGGTCACCCCCCAGCCGGTCCACGAGGTCGGCATGGGCCAGCACCAGAGCGCGTTGCAGGATGTCGTCGCGGTCCTCCACCGCTGCCGTGCCCTGGTCGTCCCAGAACTCGTCGTCGGGTTCGTCCAGCAGGTTCCAGACGACTTCCTGCCAGCGGTCGCCACGGCCCGGTCCGGTGTCCTCGTCCAGTTCGTCCATGAAGGTCGCAACGAGAAGTGCCCGCCAGGTGGCGTTGAAGTAGGCGGCCGCGGCGGAGTCCGTGGGCTGGCTGAAGTCCCAGCCGTCCAGCAGTACCTGTGCCCCCGCGACGTCGTCGGGTACGTCAACTGCGAGCAGCGCCGGAACGAGTCGGCGGGCGATGTCGGTTACCGAGTCGGCCTGGATCCGGGCGAAGTCGGACACGTCGAGTGTTGCCGACTCGATCAGGTCGACGATGCGAGCCGCTCGCGGACCGTAGGACCAGTCGTCGGTGAGTTGGTAGGGGTACGTGCGGGTGTCCAGCACCGCGTTGTTGGCCGTCGCGATGAACTCCTCCGGCGGGTTCAACACGCTGGGCAGCGCCTCGAACGGGATGAACCCGACCCATCGATAACTCGAGTCCCACCCGGGCACCGGGTAGCGCCCGTCTCCGGCGCCGCGGATGGGGATGCGGCCCGGCGACTGGTAGCCGATGTTGCCGTCCACGTCGGCGTAGATCAGGTTCTGGCTGGGGACGGCGAACGACTCCGCCGCGGCGCGGAACTCATCCCACGTCTGGGCCCGGTTGATCCCGAAGATGGCGTCGGCCGTGGCGGCCGGCGTCAGCGCGGTCCAGCGCAACGCAACCGAGTAGCCCGAACCGCGCGTCGGCGCGGGTTCGTCAACTGCAGCGCTGCGCCCAACGTCAGCTTGCTCGTCGGATACGTCCGAAAGCAGTGGGCCGTCCGGGCTTTCGCGGACGGTCAACTCGACGTCTTCCCCGCCGGCGACCCGGATGGTCTCCGTCCGCGTGCGCAGCGGCACCGGTTGCCCGTCGACGATCACCTGGTCATCGGTGACTGCGTGCAGCACCAGGTCGGTCACGTCCGCACCCAGATTGGTTAGACCCCAGGCGATGCTGTCGTTGTGCCCGATGACCACCCCGGGGTGACCGCTGAAGGTGAACCCGGACACGTCGTACGGACAGCGCGGTCCAACCGTTCGACAGTGCAGACCCATCGGGTACCACAGCGACGGCATGGTCGGTCCCAGATGCGGGTCATTGGCCAGGATGGGACGGCCGGTGACGCTCTTTGATCCCGACACCACCCAGGAGTTGGAGCCGATCTCAGTGCCGGCCGGGCCGAGCAACTCCGGTACGGAATCGAGCAGGCGACTGACCTGCAGCAGCGCATCGGTGGCCGCATTCGGCAACGCGGTGGGTTTAGGGGCGGCTTGCTCGAAGACGCCCTCGACGACCGCGCCGGACTCGACGATCGTGGGATTCCGGTCAAAGGGATACGGCGGGTACAACTGCTCGGTCCGCTCCGGCCCGATCTGGTCGACGAGGAGCGCGCGCTGCGTCTCCTCCTCCATGTTCCCGCGCAGGTCCCAGGCCAGCGCCTTGAGCCAGGCGACGGAATCCGCCGGCGTCCACGGCTCGATCTCGTACCCGGGGTTGGTCAGGCGCAGCACGGAGTACTCCAAGGACAACTCCGGTCCGCTGCGTTCAGCCAAGTAGGCGTTGACCCCGTCGGCGTAGGAGTCCAGGGCCGCCCGGGTGGCTGGCGCCAGCAACGACAACTCCTGCTCGGCAACGCGCCGCCAGCCCAACGTGCGCACGAACTCGTCAGTCTCGACGGCGTCGGCGCCGAACATCTCCGCCAAGCGGCCGGCCGTCACGTGTCGGCGGAAGTCCATCTCCCAGAACCGATCCTGCGCGTGCACGAAGCCCTGCGCGAAGAACAGGTCAGCGCTGCTGTCGGCGTAGACCTGCGGAATGCCCCACTCGTCGCGCAACACCTGCACCGGCGCCGCCAAACCCGGCACGGCTATCTCGCCGCTGGTCTGCGGGAACGGTCGGCGGACGGACCACCAGGCAAAGACGACGCTTCCGACCACGGCCACGACCAGGAGCGCGGCCAACACCTTTGCGCCCCTCGCCCACCAGCGTCTGGAAACCACGGCGTGGACGCTACTGCGAGCCACCCACGACCAGCCCCAACCAGGCCGCGCCTAGCGCTCCGACCAAAGTGAGGCCGGTGTAGACCAGCGCCAGTCGTCGTTCGTGGAACCGCCCCAGCCGCAAGCTCTCGGCGCTGGCAGTGGAGAAGGTGGTCAGGCCGCCCGCGCCACCGACACCCAGCAGCAACGCCGCGTTGGCATCCACGACACCGGTGACCACACCGAGCAGGAACGACCCCACGATGTTGACCAGGATCGTTGCCCAGGGCAGGTCCCCGACCGGGCGGTACCGCGCGACCTCCGCGAGACCACCGCGCAGCAGCGCCCCGAACGCACCGCCGATGGCGACGGCCAGGATTTCGGCAGCGGTCATGTCCGGGCCAACCGCTCACCAACGGCGACGGCGGCAACGCCCCCGACCAGGCTTGCTGCGACATACGCCATGCCGAGCCACCAGGCGCCTTCGCCGAGCAGGTCGACCGTTTCGACCGCGAACGCCGAGTACGTGGTGAACCCGCCCAGAACGCCGACACCGAGGAACGGCCGCCAGGCCGCCCAGCGCTGATCGACGGCGATGCGCCCGATGAGCACGCCGATCAGCAGACAACCCACCAGGTTCACCGTGAAGGTCGCCCACGGCCAGGAGCCGACCGCGGGCGCGCCAACCCACAGGTCGGCCGCGTAGCGACCCACGGACCCGATCGCTCCGCCGACGGCGATGGTCGCCCAACGGAGTCCGGATCGCATGGGCGGGCAGGCTAGCGACGGCGTTGAGCCGCACGCCGTCAGGTGGGCTAGCATTGGCACTCGTAAACAGGGAGTGCTAAAGCCTGAGGGCGCTCGCCCAGGCCCGCGGAAATCGTGAACCCGGAGTGACCGTGCCGACTTACCAGTACGTGTGCCGCTCGTGTGCGACACCACTTGAGGTCGTCCAGACGTTCACTGAACCGGCACTCACCGACTGCCCCAACTGCGACGGCGGGCAACTTCGCAAGGTCTTCAACAGCGTGGGCGTGGTGTTCAAGGGATCCGGCTTCTATCGAACCGACTCCCGGGCGGAGTCCGGATCGACCGGTTCGAAGTCGAGTGGATCCGCCAGCCCGACCAAGAGCGACGGCGCAGGAGACGGCAAGGCGGCCAAGAAGGATTCGGACTCCGGCTCGGCCAGTTCGGCATCGGCGGCGGCCACTTCCCCGGCCAAGTCGGCACCGTCGGGTTCGCAGTCCGGATCCCAATCCGGATCCCAATCCGGGTCGCAGTCGAAGTCGCAGTCCGGGCCGAAGTAGACAGTCAGTACTCGGTTGCGCCCGGCGTTCGGTTGGGCACGGCCGACACCGCGGCTGGCACACCTGTGGACAGCCGATCGGTGCCGGCACCAACGCGCCTAGCGTGCGGAAGTGGCCGAGCCGACATCGTTGGAGCAACTCCTGCGCCGCGGACGGCTGCTCACCCTGCGGCACCGGCGACCGCTGGCGGCCGTACTCGCCGCCGCAGCGGTCTTCGTCGCGGTGAGCGAAACCCGGGCCACGCCAATCCCTCCCGCGAAAGTGCAACTGCAGCCACAACCCGGCCGGGTGGCGCTGCCGGTACGCGCCGCCGACGCCGGGGTCGTCGCCCTGCTGCAACCCGGCGACGAGGTCGACGTTCTGGGCGTGCTGGTGGACGGCGCTACCGGGGTTGTTGCCAGCGGCGTGCAGGTACTCCAGGTCCCCGACGTGGCCGCCTCAAGCGGATTCCTGTCCGCCTCCGCTGACCGAACCCTGGTGGTGTTGGACACCTCCACCGCGGATGCCGTCCGCCTGGCGGCCGCACAGAGCGCCGGACCGCTAACTATCGCCATCCGTCCGGGCTTGAGTCGCTAGCGTGACCGCATCGAGAGGAGACACCCGTGTTCAAGGGCTTCCGTGACTTCCTGTTGCGCGGCAACGTGATCGATCTGGCCGTGGCGGTGGTGATCGGCACCGCCTTCGTCGCGCTGATCGGCGCCTTTACGGCCGCGTTCATCGATCCACTCATTCGGCTCGTGCTGCCCGGGGACGGCATCGAGGCCGGCGTCTTGACCATCGGCGGGGAGGACTTCGACTTCACCTTGATGGTCAACGCCTTGATCACGTTCGTGGTGACGGCTGCAGCGGTCTACTTCGTGATCGTGGCTCCGGCCAAGCGCTACTCCGCCCGTCGTGCGGAGCCTGCGGAGGACGGCGGACCGACCGAGGTCGAGCTGCTCACGGAGATTCGTGACGCACTGCGCGACAGCGACCGCGGCTAGCCCCTACAGGTGGTGGGGCGGCCGCTCCCGGCGGAACCGCTCCAAGTCGTCCTCGTCGTCGGGGCGCTCCCCCCAGGAGTCGGACTCGTCTCGGGTGACCTCGGGTAGCACCGGGTCATCCGACGGCCGATGCTTCGGCCGCAGCGCCGGTTCCGGCGCCGCTGCGCCCTGGGCGTCCGGTGCCCCCGATCGCTCCTCGCTCACAGTGAATAGGGTCGCACGCCATGATCAGTCCGCCGCAGATGCGCATCGGCTACGGCGCGATGCGCCTGACCGGGCCCGGGGCGTGGGGCCCACCGCCGGCAGGTGTGGACCCCACCGCCGTGCTGCAGGCGGCTCGTGACCACGGGGTCACCTGGTTCGACACCTCCGACGCATACGGCCCGCACCTGAGCGAGGAGCAGATCCGCGCGGCACTGCACCCGTATGCGGGACTGACGATCGTCACCAAGGGCGGTCAGACGCGTTCGGGTCCAACGGAGTGGGCCCCCGTCGGTCGCCCGGAGTACCTGCGCCAATGCGCCGCCCTGTCCCTGCGCCGCCTCGACGTGGAAGTGCTGGATCTCTACTTGCTGCACCGCCGCGACCCACAGGTCCCGTGGGCGGAGCAGGTCGGCACCCTGGCCGATCTGGCGCAGCGGGGCTGGGTGCGGGACATCGGGCTGTCCAACGTGACCGTTGCCGAGCTGACCGAGGCGCAGCAGATAGCCCCGATCGCCGTTGTGCAGAACCGATACAACCTCGCCGAACGAGGCGACGAAGCGATGGTCGATTACTGCACCCGGCAGGGCATCGTCTACATGGCCTGGTTCCCGGTAGCTCGCGGCGTGCTGAGCACTGCGACCGGATCAGGCGCTGCCGACGCGACCCGGCCCGCCGGATCCAGTTGTTCCGCGCACGCTCAAGGCGGCGATCCACGAACTAGCCGACCGGCACGGCGTCACCGCGGCGGCGGTGAGCCTGGCCTGGCTGCTGGCACGTTCACCGGTGATCGTGCCCATCCCCGGCACCACCGACCTGGGTCACCTGGCCGACAACTGCGCGGCCGCCGACCTGGACCTGACCGACGCTGACCTGGCCACACTCGACGCCGCTTCGAAGGACTGAGGACCATGGGGCAAGGACCGATCCGTTTCATCTTCCCGCTGTTCACGCTCGGCATGTGGGCACTGTTCGGCATCTGGCTGGCGAACGGCACCTGGTCGACGACCAACTGGATCACCCTGGCCATTTCCGCGGCCGTCTGCCTCCTGGTGTTCCGCAACTTCGTCTGGGTTTTCAGCTTCTCCTACGCGCTGGCCGTGACGCTGAACAACCTGGTGGTGCTCGGCCGGGAGGGGGTCAGCACCGGCGCCCTGCTGGTTGGCGGTGTCGCTGTCCTTTACGGGCTACGACTGTTCTGGTTCGTGTGGTCGCGCTATCGGTCCGAGCACTACCGCGACCGTCGCGAGATGCAGAAGCAGATGCACGCCCAGATGCCGCCGCCGGTTCGCGGGATCCTCTACGTGACAGTGACGACGCTGATGACGTTCCACGTGATCACGCCCTACCTGGTGGCCCGCACCGAATCCCTGAACGGCTTCGTCGTGGCCGGTGCCGCAGTCATGGCGATCGGTCTCGTCATCGAGGCTTGGGCGGACCTGCAGAAGCAGTCCGCCAAGCGCCGTGATCCCGGACGCTGGGTCTCGACCGGTCTGTACTCCCGGGTGCGTCACCCCAACTACGCCGGCGAGATCGTGTTCCAGCTTGGGTTGATCGTCGCCGTCTTCGGCGCGGCCACCGCTTGGTACGAGTACGCAGCAGGTGTGGCTGCCCCGCTCTACATCGTCATCTTGATGCTCACCCAGGCCGGGAACGGGGACCGGATGCAGGCCTCCCGCTACGGCGAGGACAGCGCCTACGCGCAGTACCGAGCGCGAAGCGGCTCGCTGCTACCGGTGGGCGGCCGCTAGTCGCGATTGCCGCGGGTCGCGTTCCGGCGAACCGCTCAGGTAGGCGAATCGGGTCAGTGCCCGATTGCCTTCCAGAACGTGGCGGCGACCTTGGACGGCTTGCCGGTGACCGCCTCCGTGCGGTCGGCGGCGGCGAAGAGCGCAGTGGCGGCGTTGACTCCCAGCCACCGCAGCGGCTCCGGCTCCCACTTCGGCGAGCGGCGGTGCAGCCACGGCAGATCCAGCAGATCGCTGCGCTGACCGAGGATCAGATCGCGCAGCGTCCGTCCGGCGAGGTTGGTGGTCGTGACGCCATCGCCCACGTACCCACCGGCGAAGGCGAACCCAGTCGCCGGGCTGTAGCCGACCGACGGGTACCAGTCCCTCGGGATTCCCAGTGCGCCGCCCCAGGAGTGAGTGAACTCGACCTCCCGCAGTGCCGGGAACAGGTCCTGCAGGATCTGCGGCAGCATCGCGTGCACCCGGCGGTTGCGGTCGAACTCCGGGCGCACCGCGGACGCGAAGTGATACGGCGCACCGCGGCCGCCGAAGGCAATCCGGCCATCGGCGGTGCGCTGCCCATAGATGCGCAGGTGTCGCTCGTCGCTGAACGTTTCCCGGTTGCGAACACCGATGTCCTCCCACGCTTCGTCGGACAACGGCTCGGTGGCAACCATCAGCGAGTACATGGGTACGACGTCGCGACGAAAGCCCGGAAGGTCCGGCGTGTATCCCTCCGTCGCCCGCACCACGACGTCGGCGCGCACTCGCCCGAACGGCGTCTCGACCCGGCGAACCCCGAGTTGCATCGCCGGGGTCCGCTCGTAGATGCGGACGCCGCGCGCCGCCACCACTTCAGCCAGCCCACGGACCAACCGGTACGGGTGAATTGCCGCACAGTGGGGGGTGAATGTGCCCCCGAGGACTGACGTGGCCCGGACCCGCGTCCGCGCCTCATCGGCGGTCAGCAACTGGATCTGCTCCGGACCGAACCCATACGACATCCAGTGCTGGACTTCCGCCTCCGCGCGGGCCAACTGCGCGTGGTTGCGCGCCAGTCCGACGAAGCCGCCCTTGGCAATGTCCGCGTCGATGCCCTCAGCCGCAGCGACCCGGATGACTTCATCCACGGTGTCGTTCATCGCGTGCTGCAAGCGGACGGCGGCATCCGCCGAGGAGTGCGCAGCCACCTTGTCCAGCGAGGCCGGAAAGATGGCCGAGGCCCACCCCCCGTTGCGGCCCGAGGCACCGAAGCCGACCACCTCGCGCTCCAGCAATGCGATTCGCAGCGACGGGTCGGCCTGGCTCAGGTAGTAGGCGGTCCACAAGCCGGTGAATCCGGCGCCGACGATCGCGACGTCGACGTCCAGGTCGCCGGGCAGGCGCGGGTGCGTGCGATAGGGGCCATCCCACGAGTCGTGCCACAGCGACAGCGACCGGTAGCGGGTGTTTTCGCCGCTGGTCTCCATCCCGGCATCCTCCCCAAGCAAGCGCCACCACGTCCACTTCACGCGGGTAGGACGGTAAAGGCCGGAACCTGATCTGCCGATCGGGTGACGTGGACCCACGTCGACTGAACCTGCGCGCCCTTGTTGGACTACTGGCTGCCCTGCTGGTGCTCGTTGGTCTGGCTGTGCCAGGCAACGCTGCTGAGGTGCCGCCGGCGGGCAACACGTACTACATCCAAACCAACGGTCCGGCCGCCGCGATCGGCCTCGGGGACTACTACACCTCGACTTCGGGCGGGAACCAGACGCACCTACTGCGGGTGTTCATCCCCTGCTCGTGGCCAGCCGGGACCGCGGTCCACGTCGACCTGTTCGGCGCCGAGGTCACGTCCTTCGGCCCGGTCCAGGGCCGCAGCGAGGAGCTGGCCGGGCCCGCGGACTCATCGCGGTTCCAGTTGAGCGGACCCGGCGGTCCGGCCGCTGCGCGCACCTACCAGCCGACCACCGTCGCGGAAACGTGGACTCGCCTGCACACCATCGCCGACGGTCGCGCCGGCTGCGGCGAATGGCTGCTGACGTCGCAGTTGCTCACCACCGACCCGGCCAACCCCGGCACTGGCGGCAATGACCAGAACGGTTGGAAACTGCGTGTCGGCGCCGACAACGACCTGGACCCCACCAACGCTTCGCCGCCCAACTCCGACAACCCCGACGGCATCCCCGGCACCGACGACGAGATCGTGATCGGCCTGGAGCGCACCACTTTCCAGCACGACGCCGGTGCCGTCGTCTGCCAAACGTTCTACTCCTACGTAGCGCCGGGCACGCCCACGGCCAGGTTCCACAACTTCGACATGGACAACAACGGGCGCGTGCGCTACTACCCGCCCGGCTCCGTGGTCGACCCGACCGCCAACAGCGGTGGCGTGCTTGGCACTCGATCGGCCAACGCCCGCTGGAACGGATCGGCGAACACCACCCGCGTTGGCGACGCGATTGCCAACCCCGCACCTGGCTGGTGGACGGTCGTCTCGTGCATCAGCAACCACAACCAGTTGATCCAGGAGGGCGTGAACAGCGGGCAACTCTTCATGAGTCAGCCAGGGATCCCGGTGCTCACCGTCGCCAAGGACAACGCAGCGACCACCTTGGTCGCCGGCGGCACGAGCACGTACGCCATCACCGTCACCAACACCAGCAACGCCACCGCCACCCCGGGCGCCGCCAGAGCGGTGAGCATCTCCGACCCCTTGCCCGCGCCGCTGCAGTTCGTTTCGTGCGCCGTGCGCCCCCCGGACACGGGCACGTGCTCGGAGAACGCCGGCGTGATCAGCGCCACCTTGGATGGCGCGCTCGTCGCCGGGGCCGCCGCAGTGGTCGACGTCGAGGTCGCGATTCCGGCGGCAGCCGTCTCGCAGTCAGTCACAAACACAGCCACGGTTGGGTTCACCGACTCCTATGGCAACCCGTTCCCGCCGGTGACGGGCGCAGACACGGACACGATCGTGCGTCCCGCTGACGTATACGTGTCCGCTTCGTGGGAGACGCCCGTGTACTCCGGGCAGGACGGAGTGCTGCAGGTCGAGGTCGGCAACGAGGGCGTCGAGCCCGCAGCCGACGTCGTGGTCGGCGGTCCCCTGCCCAGCGGCTTCGCAATCAGCAGCTTTGACGCGCCCGGTTGGTCGTGCGCATCGACCGCGACCGACTGGTCGTGCACCCGTTCCGGCGACCTGGTTGTCGGACCGGAATCCCTGCGCCTCCTCGGCACCGTGACCGCGGCCGCCGGTGTTCCGATCACAGCGGACGTGGCGGTCTCGACCACCACACTGGAACTGGACCTGGCGGACAACACCGCCACGGCGGTCGCGACACCTGACGCATTCCCGGCGGACGTCCGGGTGACCGCAGCGCTCGGGTCGACGCCGGAAGCCGGTGAACCCTTGACGGTGATCCTGACCGTCGGATCAGAAGGTCTGGACGACGCCGACGACGTCGTCGTGACCGGGCCGATTCCGCCCGGATTCACGCTGACGGGCTTCACCACCCCGGCCGGCTGGTCCTGCACCGGCGGTGCGACGTTCACCTGCACCCGTACTGGCACCTTCAGCACCGGAGCGCCGGACGAGGAGATCCGACTACTCGGGGAAGTCACCGGCGCCGGGGGCAGCAGCCTGGGCTTCGATGCGACTGTCTCGACCAGCACGCTGGAACTCGACCTGGCCGACAACAACGACACCGCAGCAGCGGTCATCCGCTCCCTGGGCCTGGCGGCCACCGCGGTTTGCGAGCAGGACGTGCCGTGGCTGGATCTGACGGCAACGCCGGTCGGCTTCGACCCCGGTCCGAATGCGACCGCGACCGTCACCTGGCGCAAGCTCGACGGCAGTGTGGTTCGCACCGATACCAACGTGGCCCTGAACGACCGACTGCTTTGGCCCGGCGCGGCGCTCGACACCGCCGGGAATCCGACGGACTGGCCCGGCTGGGACTTCGTGTCCGGGCAGTGGGTGCAGGTAGCCGATGGACTCGACGGCACCCTGGCAATCACGGTGGCGGTGAACCCCCAGACCGACACGCTGGTCACCTACCCGCAAGCAACGGCGGCCTGCGCCGCGCAGCCGCCGGCAGTCTCTGCTGCCGCGGAGACCGGCACAACTGCCCCGGCAGGACCAGCCGCGCCCGCCGGCGTGGACTCCACCGGCCTCGCCAGCACCGGGGCTGCCCTGTTGCCCTTGCTGGTGCTGGCGTTCGGGCTGCTGATCGTCGGGGCCGGCCTGCGCCGAACCGGGCGTCAGTCGCCGGGCTTCGGCTCTGCCAAGTAGTCCAGCACCATCCGGTTGACCAGTTCCGGCCGGTCGTAGATGGCCGCGTGCCCGGCTTCGGGCACAACCTCGATGCGTGCGGTCCGAATGAGCGCGGCCCGCTTCACCGCGGCCTGTGGCTTGTAGAGCATCTCGTGTTCGCCGATGACGATGAGGGTCGGCGTGGTCACGGATCTGAGTTCGGACTTGCGCATCGGGGTGCTGACAATTCGTAGAACGCTGCTGGCAACGCTTGCCTTGGCGACGCGGGAAGAGTCCGGATCCATACCCATGCCGACACCCAGGCGGTAGTGCTTGGTGGCCAGCGCCATCGCCCGCGCCAGGCGCCGGTCGTACTCGCGCCCGGTGGTCGACGGCGTGAAGTCGCGCGCGGTCAGGGAGTCCTCCAAGGATTCGTCCCCGTCGTTGCGGCGGGCGTTCTGGGCCCACCGCCGCCCATCCATCTTGGCCCGCGCCAGTCGCATCGGGGAGAGCAGGACGTTGCTGCGCACCCGGTCCGGGGCGAGCACGCCGAGTCGCATCAGCACCCAGCCCGCGAGGGACACCCCCATGAAGTCGGCGCGTTGCAGTTGCAGTGAGTCGAGGATGTCGAGCAACCACCGCTGGTAGGAGTCATCGGTCAAGGGCAATGGGTTTGGGGCCGAGCGCCCCGGCTGACCGATCGTGTCCAACGCCAGCACGTGTCGTTCCGAGCTCAGATCGGCGAACTGTTGATGCCACAGGATCGCGCTGCCGGCCATGCCCTGCATCAGGATCAGCGGCGGCGCCGCCGGATCACCGGCGCTGAGCATGTGCGTGCGGCCGAAGCGGGTGTCCACGTAGTGCGACTCAACTGCGACCGGCAGGTCCGCCAGCGAGGTGTCGTAGAACTCCGTCATCCGGGCGTAGGAGTCTTCGGACTTGTACAGGCGTGCGGTGGCGGCATCCACAGCAGCAGTGTCGGTGCCAGAACGCGCACGCGCATCCGCATCGCCGGGGTCCGACGTCGACCGCCCTTACCCTTGCCGGTTGTGACCCGACGCCCGCTGCTGACGGCGGAGGATGTGACCGTCTCTTTCGGGCGCGATCCGGTGCTGGACCACGTCACCGCCGGGCTGCTGGAAGGCGATCGCATCGGGGTCGTCGGGCGCAACGGCGGCGGCAAGTCGACGCTCCTGCGGGTGCTCGCCGGTCAGTTGCCCCCCAACTCCGGTCGGCTAGTCGCCGCCCGGGACCTGCGCGTGGGGGTTCTGGAGCAGGACCCCGGGCCGGTCCGGACCACCGTGGGACCGCATGTGATCGGCGACCGGGCCGAGCACGACTGGGCGGCGGACCGGCAGGCCCGCGAGGTGCTCACCGAACTCGTCGGCGGCTTCGATGACGAAACCTTGCAGCGGTCACTGCTCACGTTGTCCGGCGGCGAGCGCCGAAGGGTCGACCTGGCCCGGCTGCTACTGCTGGAACTGGACGTGCTGGTACTGGACGAACCGACCAACCACCTCGATGTGGAGTCGATCTCCTGGCTGGCCGATCACCTGGTGCAGCGGCGCGGCCTGAGCCTGATCACCGTCACCCACGACCGGTGGTTCCTGGATGCCGTGACCGATCGCACCTGGGAAGTGGTCCGTGGCGACGTGCAGCAGTACGACGGGGGCTACTCCGCCTACGTGCTGGCCAAGGCCGAGCGCGCGCGGCAGCAAACCGCGGAATGGGCCCGGCGCAACAACCTGCTGCGGAAGGAGTTGGCGTGGCTGCGGCGAGGACCGCCGGCACGCACTTCCAAACCCAAGTTCCGCATTGACGCCGCCAACGAGCTCATCGCCACCGAGCCACCGCCTCGCGATGCTGCCGACCTCGTTGCGTTCGCCAGCGCTCGCCTGGGCAAGAAGGTGATTGAGGTCAGCGATGCGCAGTTGCGCGTTGGTACGCGAACGCTCATCGATCGACTCACCTGGACGGTTGGCCCTGGCGACCGAATCGGCATAGTCGGTGTCAACGGCGCCGGAAAGACATCGCTGGTTCGAATGCTGCTTGGCGACTTGGCACCGGCAGCCGGTCGGGTCGTGCACGGGTCCACAGTCCGCACCGCGATCCTGAGCCAACACCTGGAGGAGTTGGACCCGACGCTTCGGTTGCTGCAGTCGGTCGAAGCAGTAGCCACGAGGGTGGAACTGGGCAAGGGCCGGGAGTTGAGCGCTTCACAGTTGTGCGAGCGGCTCGGATTCGGACCGGATCTGCAGTGGACGCCCGTGGGTGACCTGTCCGGCGGGCAACGACGACGACTGCAACTGACCAGGCTGTTGATGGCCGGACCGAACGTTCTGGTGCTGGACGAGCCGACGAACGACTTCGACGTGGAGACATTGGCCGCAGTCGAGGACCTGCTGGATACGTTCGCGGGAACGCTGCTGGTCATCAGCCACGACCGGTACTTCTTGGAGCGAGTGTGCGACCGGTTCGTGGCGCTACTCGGCGACGGACGGCTGCGCGACCTCCCCGGCGGAGTCGAGGAGTACCTGCGGCTGCGCCACGAGCAGGTTGAGTTAGCAACACGCCTGGCCGAGCGCACCAGCGCAGCCACGAAGTCCGACTCTTCGGATGTGAACGCCCCGCCGGGGGCCTTGACGGCCGCGCAGCAACGGGCCGCGCGCAAGGAGCTGGCCAAATGGGAGCGGGTGATGCACCGCGCGGAGGAAGAGGTGGAGCGGCTGCATGCCCTGGTCGTCGAACATGCGACCGACTACGCGCGGTTGTCCGAGGTGCAGGCGGAGTTGGCGCTGGTGCAACAGCGCAAAGCCGAGGCGGAGGAAGCTTGGCTGGCCGCGGCCGAGGCGCTTGACGGCTGAGTCCTAGTCGGTCAGACCGCCAGCGCCGAGCGCTCCGGTAGCGGGGGTTCTACCGGGGCAGCACGGTCGCGGCCAGCGGCTCGGATAAGTCCACGGTTGCGGGGCTTTGGTCGGCCACCATGCGTTCGAGCATCAACAGCAGGCCGACCGGTGGCAGCAGCCCCATGAGCAGGCCCCAAGCGATCGGCGTGGTCCCGCCGGGTGGGCGGCCAGTTGCCGCTCGCACCCGGCGGGCGCTCACCGCGCCGAACACGCCGAAGAGGACGAAAACGACCGCCCACGTCCACAGGTTCACGTCCAGGTCCATTGCGGTCGCCTCCCGGTCCCGTCCATCGCCTTGCTGATTCGCTCGTCCACCACCTGCATCGGCGAGCCCGGTCACTGCGCCACAGCGCCGAACGGGTGGTCTCGTTACCGTTTCGTTACCTTCCTGGTGGGTTCGTCGGGCGTGATGTTTCGGGTCTGGGGGCCGGGTCTTCGGTTCCACCGCAGCCGCGTTCCGCAACCCGGGGGCCGTTCCGCAACCCGGGGGCCGTTCCGCACGGGGGCCGTTCCGCACCCGGCGCGGATGCGTTCTGGTCGTCCAGTTGCGAACCATGGCGACCGTTGCGGTCGACTGCGCCCGGGGCTATTCGGCCGGCAGTGGTTGGGCCGGACACGTGGCCAGGACCCGGGCGATGGCGTCCCGCTCGGGCGCGGTCACCCAAAGCTCGTACTTGGACTTGACCGCCACTTGCCGGGCGACGAACTGGCACCGATAGCTCTTGTTCGGTGGCAACCACGTGGCGGCGTCGCCGTCACTCTTCTGCTGGTTGAGCGGGCCATCGACAGCGAGCAGGTTCAGTGGGTCGTTGGCGAACGTGCGCCGGCGATCTGGCGACCAGACGAACGATCCGGTCTGCCACGAGTTGGACAGCGAAACCACGTGATCGATCTGCACTGCTTGCGAGGTCTGCTGGCCGCGGACGAACGCGATGTTCCGGCCGCTGTACGGGTCGGCGAGCGTGCCAGCGGCCACGACGCAATTGCGGGTGTCCGGCTTGTACGTGATCGCGGTGAGATCGCGCCGCAGGATGTCGTTGCGGGTGTCGCACCCGTTGGCGTCGACGTCGGCCCAAGCCGGCCCGAACAGATCGCGGTCGTAGCCGGTCTTCGGTGCGCGGCCCTTGACCGGCAACGCAGCCAGCGCGGTCACCGCCGCTCCCGGGGCTGCCGTGGGGGTTGCCGCCGGGGGCGACTGCGACTCGGACGCCGACGGCGTTGGGCTCGCGGTGGGTGAAACCGAACTCGGTTCAGCGCTTGGCGTTTGCGAGGCCGTTCCGTCACCGCCGCAGCCCGTCGCAAGCAGCACCGCGGCTGCCAGCATTCCCAACAACTTCATGTGCGGGTGCGCGCGGACGCGCGCGGGGCAACGGCCAGCGCCACCCCGCCCAGAATCAGGATCGACGCGATGACGAAGCGTGCCGTGATCGCCTCGCCCACGAGCAGCAATCCGCCGACGGCGGCCAGCGGCGCCGGGGTCAACTGCACGATGCCGGCAGTCGTCCGCGACAGGTGCGGCAGCGCCGCGTACCAGAGCACGTAGCCGAGGGCGGAGGCGATGGCCCCGGAAGTGACGGCCAGGGCCAGCCCGACCGCGTCCATCCGCGCGGCACCTGCGACGAGTGCAACCGCTAGCAGCAACACGGCGAACGGCACGCTGTATGAGAAGTTGGCGGTCGTCGCCAGGACCGGGTCGCGCCCCCCACGACCACGCATTGTGTAGACGGCCCAGGCGAGGCCGGCCAACGCCATCAACGCCGCACCAAGCGGATCGGGAGCGGACACCCCCGGACCCACCAGGTAGATCAGCCCACCGACCGCCAGTGACAAGCCCAGCCAGGCCAATGCGTGCAGCCGTTCCCCGCGCACCAGCGCCCAGCCGAGAATGGTGGCCTGAACCACGCCGAACAGGATGAGCGCACCCGTGCCCGCGCTGAGGGTCAGGTAGGCGTAGGAGAAGCCGGCCGCATATGTGAACAAAGCCGCAGCCGACAGCCACGCTCGACCGGCTAGGGCTGATCGTGCGGCGGTGCGACCACGACCGAAAGCGACCAGCAGAAGCAGAAAGGCCGCACCGGAGGTCAGCCGAACCGCGGCGAACGTTGCGCCATCGGCGTGATCGGCGTCCAGTGCCGCCCGGGTGAGCACCGAGTTAGCTGCGAAGGCAACCATCGCGGCAGCGGTCACCCCGACCACCGCAGCCGACGACATTCGCCGGCGCCCTGGCTCACTCACACCCTGATGCTGTCAGCAACCGGTGCCCGACTTGGGCAGCAGCCACACCGGGGTAGCTGCGACCCGGCAGACTCGAGTCGTGGCTGTCCCCTACTTGGCGATCGCCGGCCCCGGTGACGCGACTGCGGACGAGATCCGCGACGCGCGCGAACTGGCGCGGCGTTTCGCCGCTGCCGGCGTGATCGTTGTGTGCGGCGGGTTGGACGGTGTCATGGGCGCCGCCGCGCAGGGGGTGGCTGACGCCGGTGGCACCTGCGTGGGCCTGCTGCCCGGGGACGACCGCGGTGCGGCGCACCCGGCGCTAACGGTGACCATCCCCACCGGCATGGGCGAGATGCGCAATGCGCTCCTGGTGCGAAGCGCTGACGTGGTGCTGGCAGTAGGTGGGAGTTGGGGCACGCTCAGCGAGGTGGCCCTGGCGTTGCGCAGCGGCGTCCCGGTCGTCTGGCTGCATGGCTGGGACACCCCGGACGGTCCGGTGGCCGTGGACTCTGTCGAGGCGGCAGCAGACGCGGTGAACGGGCTCCTTCCGGACGCGCGCTAGTTGGCAATCCACCCGATCAGCCGAGGAGCAGAGCATGCGCATCACCGTCGTGGGCTGGGGCAACGTCGGCCGCACGCTGGGTTCAGGTTGGGCCCGCGCCGGGCATTCGGTCGCGATCGCCACCCGTGACCCGGAGTCGCAAGCCGCCGCGGGCTGGCGCGCCGAGGGGTGGCGCGTGGGCGGCGTGCCGAGCGTCGACGACTCCGACGTGGTGGTGCTGGCCATGCCCGGGGCGGCCGTGGTCGACGTTGCCACCAGCAACTCGGCGGCCCTGAACGGCCACCTAATCATCGACACGACCAACGCGCTGGGATCCGACGGTGCGCTGAACCGCCTGCCGGCCCTGAGCGCGGCGCTGCCCGAAGCGCGACTGGTCCGCGCCTTCACGACCATGGCGTGGGAGAACTTCGCCGAACCGAGCATCGACGGCCGCACTCTCGACCAGTACTACGTGGGAGCGCCCGCGCCCGGCAGCGCCGATGACCAATACGTGGCCGGACTGATCGCCGACCTCGGCCTGCACCCGGTTCGGCTTGGCGGCCTCGACCAGGTCGCTCATCTGGACGCGCTGACGAAGGCTTGGTTCCACCTCGTTTGGCAACTCGGCTACCCACGGCGCACGGCGCTGACCATCACGACGACTTCGTCTGAGGTTCATCCGGAGGCAGGTCGCTGAGCGAGAGCAGGAAGCCCCCGGCCGGTGGCGGTCCGTCGCTGTCGCCGGCCAACCAGGCCGGCCACGGGCTGTCACCGCAGGGTGAGCGGGTGTCGAGGTCGGTCAGGTCGGCGACGCTGACCGCGTAGGAACCGATCCACAGGATCCCGGCCGGAGTAAGGATCGGGTCCTGGCCGGGGTGGGCGGCCAGCAGCTGTTGCAGCCGGCCGGGGTCGTGATCGAACACGGTCCGCTCGGTGCCGTCATCCAGGTGCAACTCGTACCGGCCGACCGTGCCCAGCCCATCCGTGAACTCCTCGACGCCGATCGTGTGCACCCGTGGCGCCGCATCGCGTTGCGGCAAGGCAAGTCGCAGCACCTGGATGTGGTTTGGGTGATGACCCCGGGCCTGGATGTGGCAATCGCGGCGTGGCAGCCGAATCCTGGACCTGCTCGACATGGCAACTCCCCGGTAGGGGCTCATCGCGAGCCCGCCCTTCCCGCCGCCGGTCGGCCGCGGGCCGGTCTTCCCTCGGGGGCACCGTGCGCGGGTGGCGCGGTTGCCGGGACGACAACGCCGAGGGGCGTGCTGCGTCGTCCGCTCTGGACCTGAGAACACGCTACGCCGGGGAGCCGACAGTGCGCGCATGGCGACCACCGTTCGAACGTTTGGAGCCTTAGGGTCGAGCCGGAGGAGGACGCCGATGCCCGCGCGATGCATCCCGGAGCAGCCGACGTTCAAAGTCGCCTCCGAACGTCGCGTTTGGCAGGCACTACGGAAGAACCTGCGCGAGTCCGACGTGCTGCTGGCGAACACGCGCTTCGTCGGCGAAGACGGCAACTGG
Organism: uncultured Actinomycetota bacterium; assembly: GCA_963753435.1. Lineage (GTDB taxonomy): Bacteria > Actinomycetota > Actinomycetes > CAVWCF01 > CAVWCF01 > CAVWCF01. Next base: position 10,190 of record CAVWCF010000005.1, on the reverse strand, counting down.
GAGACCGATCTGATCCTCCTGATGCCCGAGGGTTTCGCAACCATCGAGGTCAAGGGTGGATACGTCCACCGCTTGGAAGGAAGGTGGCTGCAGGAGACCCCCGACGGCGCCAAGGACATCGACCTGGACGAGCAAGCGGTCAGCGAGATGTACCTCGTTCGTCGCTACCTGCAGCACCGCTGGTCCTTCGGAAATCCGCGCATGGCGCACTTCGTCGCCCTTCCGGACACCGAGATGGGACCGGATGACCCCTCCCCCGGACTACCGCGCAATCGCATCATCACCAAGAACGAACTGACTGATGCAGCCGGCCGCATCCACGACGTATTGCGCGGTCGACTGCACCACGAGCCCAAGCGCGGCCCCGGACCGGACGGGGTCGATGCCGCCGCCGACCTGCTGGGCGGCGTAGCCGACCCGGTGCTTGACGTGCAGGCCCGCATCGCGATGCGCGAAGCCCACCTCAACGACCTGGCGCGCCTGCAATATCCGCTGCTCGACTTCATCGAGGCCGTCCCCCGATACGACGTGACCGGAGGACCGGGGACCGGCAAGACCTGGCTGGCGGTGGAGCAGACCCGGCGTTGGGCCGAGGGCGGAAAGCGCGTCGCCTACGTGTGCTACTCCCGGGGGCTGGCGACCTGGGTGCAGCGGCGCATCGTGGAGTTGCCACAGAAGGTGGCGCGCAACATCCACGCAAGCACGTTCCACGCACTCGGGGTGGGGTGGGGTGCCGACGTCCCGTCCGAGTCGGGTCCGCAGTTCTGGGAGCAGGATCTGCCCGAGCGAATGCTGCAGTTGTCACAGCACCTGCCCGCGTCCGAACGTTTCGACGCTCTGGTTGTGGACGAGGCGCAGGACTTCGCCGACTCGTGGTGGCCACCGCTGTTGCAGGCGCTGCGACAGCCCGAAGCCGGCCCCATCGCGGTGTTCGGCGACGACGGACAACGCATCTTCGGACGCACCGGCAAACCCAGCGTCGATCTGGTGCCGCTGCACCTGCACCGCAACCTGCGCAACACCCGCCAGATCGCCGCACTGTTCCAACCAATGGCCGGCGTCGCGCGGCCGGAGGTGCTGGCCGGCAACGGACCCGAGGTCCGCTTCCAACCGTGTTCGCCAGAGGACGCCGTCAAACAGGCCGACGAGGCGGCGGTTGCGCTGCTGGACGAAGGCTGGGGCACCGACCAGGTCGCGCTGCTGACGACGCATCACCGCCACCCGGTTCAACTTGAGCGCCAGGAGCACTACGGGCAGGACGGCTACTGGGAGTCGTTCTGGGACGCCAGCGACCTCTTCTACGGCACCGTCCTGGGGTTCAAGGGGCTGGAGCGACCGGTGGTCGTACTGGCCGTGGACGGGTTCCGGGACGAGTCTCTGGCGCGAGACATTCTCTACGTGGGGCTGTCCCGCGCCCGGGACCTGTTGGTGGTTTGCGGTGACGCAGCGCAGATCGAGGCCATCGCTGGCAAGGAAGTGGCCAAGCGACTGTCGAGGTCGGCCACGTAGGCGTTCGCGCCCCCCGATGTGCGCTAATCGGACACGTGTGGATGAATATCCCCCGCGCCGCGCGGTCGTGGCACGGGAGGGGAAGCGGTGACGCTGCGGGAAAGACTGGCCGGCCTGCCATCGGGCCGACGCTCGAAGTGGCTGGTCCTGACCGCGTGGTTTCTGATCGCATTCGTCGCCTTCAGCTACGCGCCGCGGCTAGCTGACGAGCAAACCAACGACTCCTCCACTTTCCTGCCGAAGTCGGCGGAGTCCACCCAGGTGCTGGCGCTGGAAGAGCAGTTCCGCGACGGGGAGTTCCTGCCCGCCGTCATCGTCTACCAGCGCGATTCCGGCATCACCGAAGCCGACATCGCTCTGGCCGAAGCGCACCGAGCCGAGATCGCCTACTTCAAGTGGGCGCCACCGAATCTGCCGCCGGTCGTGCCGTCGGAGGACGGCAAGGCGCTGCAACTGGTCGTGCCCGTCGACGTCGCCGGAGACTTCACGTCGGTCGTCGACGCTGTCGACGAACTGCGCACCGTGGCCACCGACGCGGACGGCTTGACCGTCCGGGTCACGGGAGCGGCCGGCATCAACGGCGACTTCCTGCGTGCGTTCAGCGACCTGAACACGACGCTGCTGCTGTTCACCGTCAGCGTCGTGACGATCATCCTGCTCATCACGTACCGATCGCCGATCCTCTGGCTGATCCCGATCACAACCGTCCTGGTCGCCGAGCAGTTGGCCGGCGCGCTCAACTGGGTTCTGGCCAGCAACGGGCTGATCGTGGTCAACGGCCAGACCGTCAGCATCATCCTGGTTCTGGTATTCGGCGCCGGAACCGACTACGCGTTGCTGCTCATCTCCCGCTACCGGGAGGAGTTGCGACTGCAGGCCGACCGGCACGATGCCATGCGCACGGCGGTTCTGCGCACGTCCGGCGCGATCACTGCTTCGGCGTTCACGGTCGCAGCAGCGCTGTTGGCGCTGCGCTTCTCCAGCCTGGAATCAACTCGCGGCCTTGGACCGGCAGCAGCCCTGGCCATCCTGTGCGCCTGGGCGGCGGCCTTGACGCTGCTGCCGGCAATCCTGGTCGCCCTCGGTCGTTGGGTGTTCTGGCCCTTCATCCCGCACGCCGGCGACCCCTCGCGTGCCGAGTCGGGGGTTTATAGCCGGCTCGGTAACTCGATCGCGCGCCGGCCTCGACCGGTATGGGTCCTCACGGCGCTCGGGCTACTGGTCCTGGCCGGCTTCAGCACCCTGTTGGACGCATCCGGGCTGCCGAACGCTGAGCGTTTCCGCACCACACCGCCGTCGGTCGAAGGCCAGGCCCTCGTAGCGGCGCACTTCGACGCCGGTACCGGCACGCCACTGGTGATCATCGGCGAAGCCGACTCGGCCGCGGAAATCACCGAGGTCGTCGAGTCCAACCCCGGCATCGCGTCGATCAGCGAGCCGCAAACAGCCGGGCAACTGGTGCGCTTTGAGGCGACGCTGGCCGTTTCCCCAACGCCGGCCGAGGCATACCCGGTCATCGAGGACCTGCGGGCGGACTTGGCGGACACGCCTGGCAACGCTCTCGTCGGTGGCGACCTGGCCGTTGACGCAGACGTGGCGGCGGCCGCCCAGCGCGACCGTTTCGTGGTCATCCCGCTAGTGCTGCTGATCGTCTTTGTCATCCTCATCATGCTGCTGCGCGCGCTTACGGCCCCGGCGTTGCTGATGGGAACGGTGATCCTGTCCTTCTTCGCAGCCATCGGCGTGTGCACGCTCATCTTCGCGGCTGTACTGGGCTCCACCAAGGGCGACGTGAACTACCCGCTCTTTGCCTTCATCTTCCTGGTCGCCCTCGGCGTGGACTACAACATCTTCTTGATGACGCGCGTTCGCGAGGAGACCGGCCGGCTCGGCACGCAAGCCGGCACGGTGCGAGCGCTGGCGGTCACGGGTGGCGTGATCACCTCCGCCGGAATCGTGCTCGCCGCGACGTTCTCCGTGCTCGCGACCCTGCCTCTCACCGGCCTGTTCCAGATCGGCCTCACCGTGGCCGTCGGAGTCCTCATCGATGCGCTGCTGGTTCGATCGGTGCTCGTCCCCGCGCTGACCCTGGATCTGGATCGACGTGTTTGGTGGCCGTCGGCCCTGTCCAAGAAGGAAGAACCCGAGCCCGCGCCAGTCGCCTGATTCCCCCGCACATCGAGCACCACGCCTACCGCAGCGCGGCCAACGGCAGTTGCGACCGGTCGCGACTTCCGTAAACCAGTCGCCAAAGTCCCGACTTACTGGTTTCGTGAGCAGGTTCCCGCCACAGCGCCGACCGAGGAGCACGCATGAACCTGAGATCGAGCAGAGTCGCAGTGGCCACCGCTTCGCTGGTCTTCATCGGCTTGGCCGTGCCTGGGCCGGCCACCAGCGCGGTCGCCTACGACACCGAAGACTTCTTGGACGCAGTAACGGTGGAGGGGATCCGCGCCCACCAGGCAGCCTTGCAGGACGCGGCCGATGCCAACGGTGGCGTTCGCGCCTCCGGCACGCCCGGGTATGAGGCGTCCGGCGACTACGTGACGAGTGAACTCGAAGCCGCGGGCTACTCGGTGACGAGGCAGGACTTCGAGTACGAGTTCTACCAGGAGAACTCCCCCGCCGAGCTGCAACAGGTCTCACCGGCCGCCGTGGACTACGAGACACAGAGCATGGAGTACTCCGGCGCCGGAGATGTGATGGGCCCGCTGGTCGGCACGAACGACCTTGTCGTTCCGTTCGCGGAAACCCCGAACACCTCGACTAGCGGTTGCGAGCTGGCCGACTTCCCGGCCGCCCCAGCAGCCAACTCAATCGCACTGATCCAGCGCGGCAGTTGCTCCTTCCGTGACAAGGCGGACAACGCCGCCGCCGCCGGCTACGCCGCAGCCATCATCTTCAACGAAGGGCAGCCGGGACGCGACGACATCATCAACGGCACCTTGGACGCGCCGCAGGCCGCCATCCCCGTGGTTGACGCCGCCTACGCGACCGGTGCGGACCTCTACGACGCGCTGCAGGCAGGCACGGTGACCGCTCGGGTGTTCGTGGACGCCGAGGTCGTCGTGCAGGAGACGTTCAACCTGATCGCTGAGACCGCGGGCGGGCGCGCGGACCGCGTGGTCATGGCGGGGGCGCACTTGGACTCGGTTGCTGAGGGACCGGGGATCCAGGACAACGGCTCCGGTTCGGCCGCCATCCTGGAGATCGCGCTGCAGTTGGCCGCTAGCGACATCGAGCCGGTCAACAAGGTGCGCTTCGGTTGGTGGGGTGCTGAGGAGTCGGGCCTCATCGGGTCGCAGTACTACGTCGACCAGTTGGGCAAGAAGGACATCTCCGCAATCGCCGCCTACCTGAACTTCGACATGATCGGGTCGCCGAACTTCGTCCGGTACATCTACGACGGTGACGGTGATGCGTTCGGCATCAAGGGGCCGAATGGCTCCGCTCGCATCGAAGCGATCTTCGAGGACTACTTCGACTCCCGTGACCTCGCGAACGAGCCGACGGAGTTCGACGGCCGCAGCGACTACGACGCCTTCATCAGCGTCGGAATCCCGGCGGGCGGCTTGTTCACCGGCGCGGAGGGCATCAAGTCCGAGGAGGAAGCGGCCATCTACGGCGGCACCGCTGGCCAGGCGTACGACCCCTGCTACCACCAGGCCTGCGACACGTTCGACAACATCAGCCTGGAGGTCCTCGATGAGATGGGCGACGCGGCCGCGCACGCGACGCTGTTGCTTGCCATGACCTCTTCGGCGGTCAATGGCACGGGCAAGGCGTCCGGCCAAGCGACTGAGAGCTCGTCCGTGTTCAAGGGCTCGCACGCAGTCAGGTGATCGTCTGTCCGTGACTGGGGTCTGGGTCCGCGCCTCGGCCCAGGCCCCGGTCACGGGAATGGCGGAACGCGCCGAGGGGAGCCATGTCAGTCCCGCCGTGCGGTGATCACTACAAGCTGATTGGGGCCCGGGTCGTCTCGACCCGGGCCCCAATCACGTGCGGTTCAGAGCCTCTTGGCCACCGTGAGCAGGAGCGCGGAGTCGGCCAGCGCATCCACACCGTGTCGCGCCTGTGGCACAGGCATCAACTCCCCGGCCGCCAGTTCCCACGACTCACTGCCGGAATGCAGGCGGACCCGACCAGTAAGCACCTGAACCGTGGCCTCGCCCGGGTTCTCGTGCTCGTTCATCGAGTGCCCTTCAGCCAATGCGATCACCACCTGCCGAAGCGAGTGGTCGCTGCCGCCGACCAGCACGTCTGAGGCCCGCCCGTTGGCGCTCGTCAGCGCATCGGCGAGCACTCGAGCAACGGTGACTGTCAGCGAGGTCATCGCTTGCTCACCGGCTCCCATCCGCGCAGCGGATCGCGGCTGCCGAGACGTTCGGCGTCTCTTGATCGATAGACCACGGCTGGCCGCGACAAGTAGCCGATCGGTGCGCTGAATATGTGCACCAACCTGGTGAACGGGATCATCGCGATCAGGATCAGCGACGCCATCGCGTGCATCCGGAACGACAAGGGCGCCTCCACCATCGCCTCGCCATCGGGGTTGAACCAGAAGACGCTGCGGAACCACTCCGCGACCGTGTCCCGGTAGTTGTAGCCGCCCTCGAACTCCCCGGTGATGTTGAAGAGGTTGATGCCGATGGTGTTGAACGCGCCCAGGAGGATCGTCGAGGCGAGCACTAGGTACATGGCCTTGTCCATGGGCGTGGTCACCCGGAAGACCGGCCCGACCATGCGCCGCCGGTAGATAAGAATCACCAGCCCGCTAACGACCATCAGCCCCGCGATCGTGCCGGCGGTCACCGCAACCAGGTGGTAAACGTCCTCACTGATACCGACAGCCTCGGTCCACGACTCCGGGATGACCAGCCCCAGAATGTGTCCGCCCAACGCAAGCAGGATGCCGAAGTGGAACAGTGGGCTGCCAAGCCGCAGCAACCGGCTCTCGTACATCTGGCTGGACCGCGTGGTCCAACCGAACCTGTCGTACTTGTAACGCCAGAACATGCCGACAGCGAATATCGCCAGCGCCACGTACGGGAGGACCTCCCAGACGAACTTCTGCAAGGTGTTCATTTGCGCACCCCAACTCCGGTCAGTTCCGCGGGTCCGAACGGCTCCAGGCCTACCTGCTCAGTAGGTGGCCCCTGAACCGCCAGGACCGACGCGGCCTCCAGCTCCGACGAGTCTGCCGGCGGCAACGTTTCGATTACTACGTCGATGACGTCCGCATAGGACGACCCGGCCTGGCGCAGCGAAGTTCGCAACAACTCCAGTCCCCGGCGGTGCTGTTGCAGCAAAGCGATGGCCTCTGCGGGAGCGTCGATACTGAACTCCAGCACCACGGGCAGGAAGTCCGGCAGTTCGGAGTCGTCGAAGCGCAGACCGGCCGCCTCGTAGACCTCCTTGAACCGAACCAGCGCCATGCCGCGCAACCGGGTGTCGCCGTTGAGGTAGTACGACAGGTACAAGCAGCAGCGTCGCTTCTGGTCGAAGGTCTCCACATAGTCGGCCTGCCGCTCAATGAGCGGTTTCCGCATCGCACCGTCGATGAATGTGGTCAGCCCAACCCGTAACTTCGTCGGCAATCCTGCAGCCACCGTCCGCAATTCGCGCAAGGTTGTCTCGGCGCCCGTCTCCGAATCCGGGTAGAGGAGCAGTCGCCCGGCTAGTGCCCGCGCCAACGTCTCACTTGTCATCGTCAGCTCCTTGTTTGGGCGGGAACATTCCCGGCGGCGGTTCGCCGCCACCCCAGGTGAAGGAGATCCACCGAACCGGACTCGGGCAGGTCCGAGTGCCGCTCCGCTTCTGCGCGCAGGCGAGTCAGGTGGAATGACTCCACCGAAGCCGGGCTTGGCCGCACCTCACCGGTAGCGGATACCTGACCCATCCCAGGGCCGCCCGAGACGTCCAGGCTGCAGCCCTCCAGGCTTTCCTCCAGGGCCGCGGCCTGTTCGGCATGCGCGGCCGGATCACGTACCGCTCCTCGTACTTGGCGATGGCCAGCAGCCGGTACATCTCCTCCAGTTGCTCCACCTCCATGCCGACTGCGGCCGGGATCGACACGTCGGGCTCTCGACCCAGGTTCACGTCGCGCATGAACGAGCGCATGGCGGCGAGTTTGCGCAGGCCGCGTCCACCGGTCCGGCATCACCGGCCGACAGCAGCGCGGCTAGGTAGTCGATGGGGATTCGCAGGGCCTCGATCGCACCGAACAGGTTGCCGGCCGATTCGCCGTCATTACCGGTGTTGGCCAGCGCGTCAACGACTGGCGACAGCGGCGGGACGTACCAGACCATAGGCATGGTCCGGTACTCCGGATGAAGCGGAAGCGCTACGCCGTAGACCTTGGCCAAGGCGTAGACGGGGGAGCGCTGCGCAGCCGAAATCCAGTCTTCCGGCACGCCGCCGGCCCGGGCCCCCGCCACGACCTCAGGATCGTTGGGATCCAGGAGCAGGTCCAACTGAGCGGCGAGCAAGTCCTTGTCGTCCTTGACCGACGCTGCGGCGGTCACCTTGTCCGCGTCGTACAGGAACAGACCGAGGTAGCGGGAGCGACCGACGCAGGTCTCCGAACACACCGTTGGCATGCCCACCTCAATGCGCGGGTAGCACAGCGTGCACTTCTCCGCCTTGCCCGTGCGGTGGTTGAAGTACACCTTCTTGTACGGGCAGCCGGAGATGCACATGCGCCAGCCGCGGCACCGGTCCTGATCGACGAGCACGATTCCGTCTTCAGCGCGCTTGTACATGGCCCCGGACGGGCAGGACGCCACGCAGGCCGGGTTCAGGCAGTGCTCGCAGATGCGCGGCAGGTAGAACATGAACGTCTTCTCGAACTCCAGGCGCACCTGGTCGCCGATCGACTGAAGGATCGGATCGCCGGGCGCCGTTTCCGGTGCCCCACCGAGATCGTCATCCCAGTTGGCGCTCCATTTGATGGCCATGTCCTTGCCCGTGATCATCGACTTCAGCCGCGCCACCGGAACGGTGTCCGTCGCCGGCGAGGAGATCAGGTTGTCGTAGTCGTAGGTCCACGGCTCGTAGTAGTCATCCAGGCTCGGCAACTTCGGATTGGCGAAGATCGTGGCCAGACGCTTGAGTCGCGAGCCGCCCTTTAGTCGCAGTCGACCACGACGGGTCAGTTCCCATCCGCCCTGCCACTGCTCCTGGTCCTCGTAGCGACGCGGGTAGCCGAGGCCGGGCGGGTCTCCACGTCGTTGAACCACACGTACTCGGTTCCCGAGCGGTTGGTCCAGGTCTGTTTACAGGTGACCGAGCAGGTGTGGCACCCGATGCACTTGTCCAGGTTCATCACCATGCCCAACTGGGCCATGACGCGCATCAGTACTGCACCTCCTGCGAGCGCCGCCGGATCACCGTGACTTCGTCGCGTTGATTGCCGGTGGGGCCGTAATAGTTGAAGCCATACGAGAACTGGCCGTACCCACCGATCAAGTGGGTGGGTTTGAGGAGCAAGCGGGTCAACGAGTTGTGAATGCCACCGCGCTTCCCGGTCGCCTCCACCCTCGGGACGTCTACCGTCCGGTCCTTCGCGTGGTACATGAAGACCGTTCCCTCCGGCATGCGGTGGCTGACCACTGCACGGGCGACCACCACGCCGTTGCGGTTGACTGCCTCGATCCACTCGTTGTCCTTGACGCCGATCTTGGCAGCGTCCTCGACGCTCATCCAGATGTCCGGACCACCGCGGACAGCGCCAGCATGAAGAGGTTGTCCTGGTACTCCGAATGGATGGACCACTTGGAGTGTGGCGTCAGATAGCGAACGGCAACCCCGACCTCGTCGACGTCACCGATCTTCGGGTAGCCGGAGAGCACGTGCAGATTCAGCGGCGGCCGGTAGACCGGGAACCACTCTCCCGACTCAGCCATCCAGTCGTGGTCGACGAAGAAGTGCTGCCGACCCGTCAACGTGTGCCAGGGCTTGAGCCGTTCAACATTGATGACGAACGGGCTGTAGCGCCGACCGCCGTGTTCGCTGCCGGACCACTCCCAGGAGGTGACCACTGGCTGCGGTCGCGACTGTGTGTCGGCGAACGTGATCTGCGTGCCCTCGTGGTCCTCGGCCAGGTCCGCCAGTCGCTGCCCGGTGCGCTGCTCCAGCTGCTTGAAACCAGCAACCGCCACTTGACCATTGGAAACGCCGGACAGGGTCAGGATCGCCTCGCAGGCCTGTTCCGCCGTCTTCAGTTGGGGGCGGCCGTCAGCAACGCCACCCTGGGTGGTCCCGTTGACTCGACGAAGCCGCTCCACCGATTCCGGCTGCTTCGAGCGTCACACCCTTGACGACGGTGCCGAGGTTCTCCACGTTCGGACCCAGGCTGCTCATCATGTCGGCAAGCGCCCCATAGTCGCGTTCGACCACCATCAGTCCGGGCATCGTCTACCGGGGATCGGCTCGCACTCTCCCGCCTTCCAGTCGAGAACCCGGCCACCCGGCTGCGCCGTCTCCCCAGGGGTGTCGTGCGCAGCGGCATCGCCACCAGGTCCTTGCGGACACCTAGGTGCTTGGCCGCCAAGCGGCTGAACACCTTGGCCATGTCCTGAAACGCGTCGTAGTCACTCCGGGTCTGCCATGGAGGAGCGATCGCCGCATTGAAAGCGTGGATGAACGGGTGCATGTCCGTGCTGGACAGGTCGTACTTCTCG
>CAVWCF010000004.1:0-12209 GCA_963753435.1 uncultured Actinomycetota bacterium | reverse complement strand
TGCTCGGCGTCGACGGTTGCCGTGGCGGCTGGGTCGGAGTGGCCTGGGATGGCACCAACGTGGGGATTCCGGTGTTCGGGGCCGACATCGAATCGGTCGTACGCGAGGCCGCGACAGCGAGTGGAGCCGAACCTGCTGTCGTGGGGGTCGACATCCCCATCGGGCTTCCCGACCACGGCCACCGGCAGGCAGACCTGGGTGCGCGCGCGGCGCTAGGCCGCCGCGGCTCAACGGTTTTCGCCACCCCGGTGCGGCAAGCGCTGATGGCGCCCACTTTCGCAACGGCCCTCGCGACCAACCGCAAACTCACCGGCACGGGGATCTCTGCACAGTCGTACGCCCTGCGCGACAAGATCCTCGAGGTCGATTCGTGGCGCCGGACGACATCGCTGCGGCTTGTAGAGGTCCATCCGGAACTCAGTTTCGCCGCGATGGCTGGGGAGCCGCTTGTCGAGTCGAAGAAGACCTGGGCGGGAATGATCCGTCGCCGACGAGTGCTGGAAACCCACGGGTTGGACCTCCCTGACGACGCGGGCATTGCCGGTCGCCATGCCGGCGTTGACGATCTGTTGGACGCGGCTGCGGCCGCCTGGTCAGCGATGCGCGTCCTGGGCGGCACTGCAGAGTCGATCCCGCCCGTACCGGAACGTTTCGAGGACGGATTCCCGGCAGCCATCTGGCGTTGAGCCGCATCAGCGCTCGCGCGACAGCCGTGCTCGCATGAATTTGCGTTGAGGAGTGGCACCGCCCCTAGTGCGTGGAGTCAGAGATGCGCTGTGCCAAATGCTGCGGAACGACGGTGTCCGGATCCCTGAGGCTGCCGCCGCGGTCACTGAGCGCACTGCGCGTGCCGGTCAGAGAGGCGTACAGCGCAGGGCACGTCGGGCAGGAGGCCAGGTGCGCCTCCAGAAGCGCCGCGGTCCCCGGCGCAACGTCGCCGTCGAGGTAGTCGCTCACCTGGCTGCGTGCATCCCAGCAGCGCAGCGGCACCCCACGCAACGCCTCGCGCCGCTCGGCGCCGCGGGCCAGCGCACTGACCAACATCATGCGACCGCGCCGCAGGCGCTGCTTCGCCGCCGGGACGGCGACGTCGGTCAGGTCAGCGATCTCGCGCACAGTCAGTCCTTCGGCGTCGTGCAGCAGGACGGCGCTTCGGTAGATGACTGGCAGCCGTAGCAGGGCGTCCTCTAGTTCCGCGCGCGTCTCCGCCCGACCCACGACCGTCTCGGCGTCGACGGTGTAGGCGTCGTCACGCCACAGCGCCTCGACCTCGTCAGTTACCTGATCGACGGGGACTTCCCGGTCGCGCCGGGCCCGGTCAACGGCCAGGTTGTGCAGGATGCGGTGCAGCCAGGTTCGCAACGATGAGTCGCCGCGGAACGTCTCCGCTTTCTCGATGGCCCGGACCAACGTTTCCTGCGCGAGATCCTCGGCCTGGTGGTCGCTGCGGGTCAGGGTGCGAGCGAACCGGTACAGGCCGGGGATCTCGGCTGGAAGGAGCTCCGCCAGGGCTGCGCGATCCACGATTCCGACGCTACCGGCCGGATAGGACCTGGTCCTGCCCAGTCGTTGTCCGCGGGCAGGTGCTCAGCCCGAACACCCGGTAGAGCGGGCAGAAGCCGGTAGCCGCGGTCACCAGCATGATGGCCGCCAGCACGGCGAAAACAACGCCCAACGCACTCCCGAATCCGACGGCGAGCGCCGCCGCGCCCAGCGCGATGCCGAGGGTGAGACGAATAACACGGTCAATGGTTCCTTCATTGCGGTTCATGGTGTCCTCCGGGTCTTTCGATTCGACACGGCATAGACGCCACTGCAAGCCCAAGGGATACAGGCTTTGGTGTGAACCGCGTCACTCAAGCAAGCCAGACTGGGTGCATGGACGCAGCGCCCCGCACACCCGAGCAGGAGGTCATCGTCGGCCCGGTGGGTGTCCCGCTGCCGGGCAACCTCGCCGTGCCCGATGGTGCCGCCGGTCTCGTGCTGTTCGCCCACGGCAGTGGCAGCAGCAGACACAGCCCGCGCAACCGGTTCGTCGCCGAGGTGCTGCAGCAGGCCGGGCTTGCGACCCTCCTCTTCGACCTGCTGACCGAGGACGAAGCCCGCGACCGCGGCAACGTGTTCGACATCCCGCTACTGGCCGCCCGATTGACGGCCGCGGCCGCCTCGACCGCCGACTTCCCAGCAGTCGCCGACTTGCCAATCGGGTTCTTCGGCGCCAGCACCGGGGCCGGTGCCGCGCTGTGGGCGGCGGCCGAACCGGACGCGAATGTGGCCGCCGTCGTCTCCCGCGGTGGGCGACCGGACCTGGCGGCCCAACGGCTGGGACAAGTCGCGGCCCCCACCCTGCTGATCGTCGGGGAACGCGACACCGCGGTGCTGCAGATGAACCGCGAAGCGCAGTCCCTGATGACATGCCCCAGCGACCTGCAAGTCGTTCCCGGCGCCACGCACCTGTTCGAGGAGCCGGGCACCCTGCAAACGGCCGCGATGTTGGCGCGCGACTGGTTCGTCCGCTTCCTGAGCCAGTAGCAGCCGGCACACCGCACCAACGCGCGACTCAACCGATCGGTATTCGGCCAGACGTCTCGTCGCGGATAACGTCAGGCGGGTGACGAGTGGGCTGGACGCTTCCCCCGACAGCGGCGCAGGTCCGCGTCGAGGCCGGTGGCTCGTGTGGGTGCTGGGTGCCCTGGGCCTACTCCTGTTGATCCTGCTGGTTCGTCAGCTCACCGGTTCGACCGTGAGCTCGGAGGAACCCGCGCCGGACGCCGCAGCGACGCCGACTGTCACCGCCAGCGCTCGAGCCGACGACACCTTGCTCTTCATCGGCGACTCCATCACCACGCGCGGCCTTGAGCCGCTGGAGACCGAACTGGCCGCCGCAGGGTGGGACGCCACCATCGACGGGCTGGGGGGACGGACGTTGCTGTCAGGTCCGCGTCCGGACTGGACTCCGCTGTGTGCGGACAAGCCCCAGTGCGGCGCCGATGAGGTGCTTGCGGCAACCGACATTCCGGGGACCGTCGTTATGGCGGTTGGCACCAATTCGTTCAACTTGTCCTACGAGCGGATCGCCGAGCCGACGGAAACCTCAAGTGGTCTGCGCGCGCGCACCGACGATGAGGGCCATTACGTAGTCGCCGGACAGGACTCCCCGGAGGACTTCGCTCGCGGCGTCGACACGATCATGGCGTCGGTTCCCGAGACCACGAGGGTCTACTGGGTCGGCCACTGGCTGGATGACCGGTTGTGGGCCAACGTCACCTGGCGGGAGAACAACGCCGCAATCCAGTCGGCTGTGGCTGGACACCCCAACGCCGTCTACCTGGACTATGCGGAGTTCGTGGAGCGGGAGTCGTTGCCGCACATGGAGGACGGCTCGCACCCCACGCCGGAGGGCATGATCGTGCGGGCACGTTGGATCGCCCAGCAACTCACCTGACCGCGGACCCGGACGGCATGGGCCGTTCGGCAGGTTTCCGCACCAGCCCTTGAGCCTTTAGTTTCGGCGTAGGTCTGGTGAGGGGATGGGCATGACGCATTCGCGGTGGCGCGTGGTCGTCGGGGCGGTGCTCATCCAGTTGTGCCTGGGAGCCATCTACGCGTGGTCGGTGTTCACCCCCGCGCTGCGCGACGCGGGGTGGAGCCGCGTCCAGACGCAAGTCGTCTTCTCCGTCGGGCTGGCCTCCTTCGCCCTGGTGATGATCTTGGCCGGCCGCCGCCTGGGCACCTGGGGACCGAGACGCCTCGCGGTCGGCAGCGGTGTCGTGCTCGGCGCCGGGTACCTGGTGGCCGCCCTCAACGGTGGGGTCGGCTTCTGGACCGTTCTTATCGGCGTGGGGATCATCGGTGGTGCCGGGATCGGCCTGGGCTACGTGGTGCCCATCGCGGTGGGCATGCGCTGGTTCCCCGACCGCAAAGGGCTGATCACTGGCGTGGCCGTGGCCGGCTTCGGCTTCGGCGCCTTGGGCTGGATCAAAATCGCCGGCGAGTGGGGCAACCTGATCGCCCGCTACGGCCTGGACGGCACGTTCGCCATCTACGGGGTCGTCTTCGCGGCGCTCGTTCTCCTTGGCTCCACCGCGATGGCCTTCCCGCCGGCGGGCTGGCGGCCGGAGGGTTTCGTCCCGCCCACCGGCGCCGACACCGGCAGCATCGACTACTCCCCGCGGGAGATGTTGCGGACCCCGCAGTTCCACCTGATCTCGCTCACCTTCGCCGTCAGTGCCGGCGCTGGCCTGATGGCCATCGGGCTGATGAAGCTGTACCCGGTCGAGGCCCTGGTCGACGGTGGGCTGTCCGAGGCCGAGGCCAGTGCCGTGGCCGGCACGGCGATGGCGGTGTTCTTCAGCCTGGCCAACGGGATCGGCCGGCTGGCCTGGGGCGGCCTCAGCGATCGCCTCGGCCGCAAGCGCTCGATCGTGACCATGGCGGCGACCCAGGGTGTGCTGATGTTCGCGTTCATCCCGATGGCGGGGACGGAGTACCTCCTCTACATCGCCGCCGCGCTGATCGGCTTCAACTTCGGCGGCAACTTCGCCCTGTTCCCGGCGATCACCGCCGACCGTTTCGGCAACGCCGCCGTCGGCGCCAACTACCCGTGGGTGTTCCTCGCCTACGGGTTCGGCGGCATCGTGTTCCCGATCCTGGGTGGGTGGCTCGGTGACCTAGGCAACTTCCCGCTCGCGTTCGCCATCTGCGGGACGGCCTGCGGTATCGGGGCGATCGCGGCGTTCCTCGTGCACCCCCCGGACCACGAGGAGGCGACGCACGCGTTCACGTTCCGTCGCTTCGTCCACAACGCCCACGTATTCGACGGCAAGCCGGCGGCGCAGCAGTAGGATATCGGAGTCAGTTCGATCCGATTCTGGAGGACGCGATGACCTCGATGGCGCCGCCCCTGCCCTCGAGCCGGTACGAGACCCCCGCCTGGGTCGATCTCAACGACCCGCAGGTGCGCGCCCGGCTGACCCCGGCGGCGGTCCGGGGCATGCGCAGACTCGCCGACGCCTGGGGGCTGACAGTCGAGCAGGCGTGCGCCCTCCTGGGCGGGTTGTCGCCGAGCACCTGGCACGCGTGGCGAACCCACGCCCCGGCCGACCTGGGCGTCGACCGGCTGACCCGCGCCTCGCTGCTGGTGGGCATCTACACCGCGTTGCGGGTGCTGCACCGCGGCCGGTTGGCCACGGAGTGGGTCACCCGCCCCAACACCAACCCACTATTCGACGGCGAACCGCCACTGGCGGTGATGATCCGCGGCGGCATCCCGGCCATGGTCGAGGTCCGCGCACTGCTCGACGCCCGACGCGGCGGGCTGTGACGGCCTGGCCGCCGCTGACCGGCATCCGCTGGGATGACACCCACCGCCTGATCCTGGCGACCTACGGCGCTTCGGTCGCACCGTTCGTCGCCGACCTGGCCGACGGTGACGCAGACACGGTCGCTCTCCTGGAACTGGGCGCGGCGACGAACGCCCGACTGGCCGCGCAGGCGGGCACGCGACCCGGCGGCATCGGACCGCACGAACTGCTCTTCGACTTGCCGTACTCGCACATCGTCAACGCCGCGTTCACGTACCCGGGACCGGCCGGGGCTCGTTTCCACGGCCGCCGCCGCGGCGCCTGGTATGCGGCGGTCGATGTCGAAACATCACTGGCCGAAGTCGCCTATCACCGTGCCGCGCACCTGGCCGAATGCGACTGGTGGGACGACGTCGTCGACTACCGGGACTACCTGGCCGACGTCCACGGCACGGGTTTCGCCGACCTCCGCGGCCGGGACCAGCGCTCCCGGGCCTGCCTGGACCCCGACTCGTACCTGGCCGGTCAGGAGTTGGCCGAGCGCCTGCTCGCCGAGGGCGGTGCCGGCGTCGTGTATCCGTCGGTGCGGCATCGGGGCGGTCGGTGCGTAGCCGTGTTCCGGCCGGCCCTCGTCGGCCACGTTCGCGCGGCGGACACCTATGAATTGGCCTGGTCCGGCCCGGGGGAACCTACGATCACGAGGAGCCGAAAGTGACCTGGCCGAACCTCTGCGTGGGCAGGGCGAAGGGAGCGGCATGTTCGGAAGCGGGCAACGCGACGCGTTCACCGACCCCGTGCTCGGGGCTATGCAGCGTCGTCGCGGTTGGTGGCGCGGCAACAGCGACATCCAGCCGTTCGGCGAACTCCCGGTTGCCGTTCCCGGAGGCCGCTCGGGACCGGACGCCGACGCCCTGCAGTTGGCGCGAACGGCCGCCGACCAGTTCCACCGGTGCCGAGATGCGATCGAGGCCGAGTTGGCCGAGCACCGAAGCGCGTATGAGGAAGCAACTACCGGCGAGGCCGCGATCGCCCCGAGTTACGTCGCGGTGATCAGCTTCGACGGCCAGCTGACACTTGAGTTCGGCTACAACGTGCCTTGGGACGAGGAGCACACCCTGGGGGCGCGTGTGCGCGACGGGGTGCTGGCTGAGTTGTCCGGGTCGGTGCTTGAGCCGTGACCTTTCACCTCGATCCGGTCGCACGCGGCGGCGCAACTCGCGGCTAGGTCGTAGCGGCTGCCGCTGGCCGGACGCCGATCAGATCGACGCGGCCGACAGGATCAAGGCGACCACGAGCGCAACCAGCACCAGCATCACCGCGAACGTCCACCGCGGCAGCCCCTGCCCGTTGCGGTCGGCCGACCGGACCGCGGCGGCAGCGGCCGCGCCGAGCGCGCCGACTAGCGCCAACCCGATCCACTGCCAGGCGGTCGGTTCATCGTCGGGGCCGACAAGGCCGACGACCGCGCCGATCAGCAGCAGCGCCAGTGCGGCGGTGACGCTGGCCGAGGCCCCCAACCGCTGTGGCAGCCCGTTGATCCCCGCGCCCCGGTCGGCGCCGATGTCGGGAGCCGCATTCACCAGGTGCGCACTGACCCCGAGCGTGGCGGCCGCCACCCCCATCCACACCGGCGCCCATGGCGCGCCCGCCTGCGCGGCGAACACCCAGGTGGGCAGCAGGCCGAACGCGACCGCGTACGGCGCCCACGACCAAAGCGTCGCCTTGATTCCGGCGTTGTAGAGCCAGCCGCCGGCAACAACGGCCAGGTGGCTCGCAGCCGCAAGCGCGCCCACGGTGAGGGAGAGCACGACGCAAACCAGCAGCGCCGTCGCGGTCGCCACTTTGATGCCGGTATGCCCCCGGCCGTCGGCCAACGGCTTGTCGGCACGGCCGGCGCGGGCATCCCGTTCGGCGTCGATCAGGTCGTTGGACCAGCCGATCGACAACTGCCCGGCCAACGTCGCCACGCCGATCACCGCAACCGTGGTCGGGGGCAGATCGACGGTGACCGCAAGGGCAACCGTGAAGGCGGTAACCGCCAGCGTGGGCAGCGGGTGAGATGCCGCGACGTAGCGGCCGAAGGTGCTCATTTCGTCGCCGCGCCGATCACCGGAGCACAGTACGGCCGCGGGTGGTACCCCCAGGGGCAGCGCGGTGCCGCGATCGCGCCTAAGTTGAGGCAATGACCCGGCTGATCTCGGTGGCGCCGGTGCTCCCCGAGCACCGGTACAGCCAGGCCGAAATCACCGAGGCGTTCCTGGAGGTCTGCCTCGACGGTGGCGTCGGTAGCGCTGCCCTGGTCCGCCGCCTGCACGCCTCCGCCCTGGTCGAGAACCGGCACCTGGTCCTGCCGCTGGAGCACTACGCCAAGCTCGACACGTTCGCCGCCGCCAACGACGTCTACCTGGAGGCCGCGACCGAACTCGGTGCGCAGGCAGTCCAGCGGGCGCTCACGGACGCCGGCCTCGGCGCGACCGATGTCGACGTCGTGATGTCCACCTCGGTCACCGGTGTCGCCGTGCCGTCGATAGAAGCGCGCATCGCGCAACGACTGGGCATGCGCAGCGACGTCGTCCGGGTGCCGCTGTTCGGCCTGGGGTGTGCCGGCGGTGCCGCCGGTGTCGCGCGTCTGGACGAACAACTGCGTGCCCGCCCCGATGCCGTCGGCGTCCTCGTTTCGGTCGAGTTGTGCTCGTTGACCACGCAGCGCGAGCACACCGCGGTGCCGCACCTGGTCGCCAGCGCGTTGTTCGGCGACGGCGCGGCCGCTGTGGTCGCGGTGGGGACCGCGCACCCGCTGCACGACTCGGCCACCGGACCTACCGTGCGCGACTCGATGAGCCGGCTGTATCCCGACAGCGAGCGCGCCATGGGCTGGGACGTCGGCGAATGGGGGCTGCGCATCGTCCTGGACGCCGACGTGCCCGGACTCGTCGAGCGTCACCTCGGCGCGGATGTGCAGGAGTTCCTGGCCCGCCACGAGCTGACCACCGCCGACATCGGCCCCTGGATCAGCCACCCCGGCGGCCCGAAGGTCCTGCAGGCGGTCGAGTCGGCGCTGGATCTGACCGACGACGAACTGGCTGTGACGTGGCGGTCGTTGCGCGCCATCGGCAACCTGTCCTCGGCGTCGGTCCTGCACGTCCTGGCCGACACCTGGCGTGCTGACCCGCCCGGCGGCGGCCGCGACGCGATGCTGTTGGCGATGGGACCGGGGTTCGCCTCCGAGCTCGTCCTGCTCGACTGGTGAGGGCGCGCTGATGATCGGCTACGTCGTCCTCATCGTCCTCGTGGCGTTCGAACGCCTCGCCGAACTCGTCGTCTCCACCCGCAACATCCGCTGGAGCAAGGCGCGCGGCGGCATCGAAACCGGCCAGCGGCACTACCCGTACATGGTCGTGCTGCACATCGGGCTGCTCGTCGGCTGCCTCGTCGAGGTGGCGTGGCTCGACCGGCCGTTCCTGCCCTGGCTCGGCTGGCCGATGCTCGCCGTCGTGATCGCCGCGCAGGGTTTGCGGTGGTGGTGCATTCGCACCCTCGGGCCGCAGTGGAACACCCGGGTGATCGTGGTCCCCGGCCTGGCGCGCGTCACCGCCGGTCCGTACCGGTGGCTGCGGCACCCCAACTACGTGGCCGTTGTCGCCGAGGGCATCGCGCTGCCGCTGGTGCACAGCGCCTGGATCACCGCGCTGGTGTTCACCGTGCTCAACGCCTGGGTGCTGACGGTCCGGTTGGCCGATGAGAATCAGGCGCTGACGTTGCTGGACGCAACACCGGGTCCGGACACGGCTGGGGACGGTTCGCCGCGTGCGTGACGTCGTGGTGGTCGGCGCCGGCCCGGTTGGACTGGCGACGGCCATCGGGTGTGCCCAACGCGGCCTGTCGGTGACCGTGATCGAGCCACGCGCCTTCCCCATCGACAAGGCCTGCGGCGAGGGGCTGATGCCAACAGCCGTGCGCCGCTTGGCGGACCTGGACGTCGCCGTCGGCGGCCACGCGTTCCGGGGCATCGCGTATGTGGACGCCACCCACCGCGTCGAAGCGGAGTTCGGTGTCGGTCCTGGACGCGGGGTGCGCCGAACCGAACTCGACGCCGCGTTGCAGCGCCGTGCCGAGTCACTCGACGTGGAGTTTGTCGCCGACCGGGTCGAAGCGATCGAGCAGCACGACCAGCACGTCACGGTCGCCGGTATCGACAGCCGCTACGTCGTCGGCGCCGACGGGCTGCACTCCACCGTGCGCCGCCTGGTCGGGATCGCTGCGACCTCACCCGGCCCGGCGCGCTTCGGCCAACGCCAACACTTCGCCGTCGCGCCCTGGACCGATCTGGTCGAAGTGCACTGGACCGGCGGAGGTGCCGAGGGGGGTGCCGACGCCGCCGAGGCCTACGTGACGCCGGTGGGGGAGGAGTGCGTGGGGGTGGCGATCCTCAGCGGCCGCGGTGCCGACTTCGCGACCCGGCTGGACCGGTTCCCGCAGTTGCGCGACCGGCTGGCCGGGGCTGCGCACGGCCCGACGCTCGGCGCCGGCCCACTGCGCCAGTCGGTGGCGGCGCGCACGAGTGGTCGCGTGGCGCTGGTTGGGGATGCCGCCGGGTATGTCGACGCGCTCACCGGTGAAGGCATCAACGTCGGTCTCGCCCAGGCACAGGTGCTCGCCGACTGCCTCGCCAAAGGTGACCTCCGCGACTACGAGCCCCGCTGGCAGGAGGCCACCCGCACCTATCGGCGGCTGACTCTCAGCCTCATCCGGGCGCGCCACAACCGCCTCATCGGACCTCGGATCGTGCCCGCGGCCGCCCGCTTCCCGGCCCTGTTCGATCGAGCCGTGCAACAACTCGCGTGAAGCGGTCCGCCATCTAGTGCTGAAGCCGGGTCAGGCGCCGCCGACCAGCGCAGCCACCTTGGCCTTGTATGAGTCCAGTCCGACGGCCCGCCACGCATCCGCGACCGGCGGCGGCATGCCCTCCAGCATGCGGGCGTTCTGCTCTTCGGTGAACTGTTCCCGCACCAGCCCGATGATCAGGAACGGGTCCTCGCCGGCGAACGCGCCCAGCGCGTGACCGGGCAGTTCGTCCCACTCCGCGGTGGTGATCACCTGCTCAACGACTGGCAACACGGACAGTTCCTCTTCGTCCAGGTGCGGCAGCGCCGCCGCTTCCAGCGCCGCGACCGCCGCAACGAGAGCGGCGCCGGCTTCGGCTGATCCGGTGCTACGGAAGGCGGTTACCCGGTCGGCCGCGGCCGCCAGCGCGGTCTCGATGTCGTGATGCTGGGCGCCGATCCGGGCCACGGTTTCGGCGTCGTCGGCGCGCTCAAGCAGCCTGGGGAACAGCAGCTCGTCCTCGCTCTCGTGATGGACGCGCAGGAACTCGATCACGTCTCCGTAGAACCCGCCGACGAGCTGGGCCCGGTCGACGTCGCCGTCGGGTACGGAGTTGATGAACCTGGGTGCAGAAGCGAAGGCGCTGCGAAACACGCGGTGCACTGCCGTCATCTCAGTTACGTCGGGACGTGCCGTCTCAGTCATGGCCGACAACCTAGGGCGCACTAGGTGTCCCGTCAGTCGTGTTGGTCAGGTCGACGCGGCGTAGACCTGCCAGGCCTGGGGCACGCCCTTGAGTGACTGCTCGCCCCGGTCCTCGAACACCAGCCCGGAACCGGCGACCAGTTCCTTGACCGTCCGCGACACCAGCACCTCCGACGGTCCGGCCAGCCCGCTGATCCGCGCGCCGGTGGTCACAGCGATCCCGCCGCACTTGCCGTCGATGATCGTGCACTCGCCGGTGTGCACGCCGGCGCGGATCTCGATGCCGAGTCCCCGAACTCGCTCGGCGATCTCCATCGCGCACCGCACCGCCCGGGCCGGGCCGTCGAACGTGGCGTAGAAGCCGTCGCCGGCGGTGTCGTTCTCAACCCCGCGCCACCGATCCAGTGACTCCCGCACCAGTTGGTGGTGCGCCTCGACCAACTGCCGCCACGCCTCATCGCCCACCGCCGCCTGACGCGCGGTCGACCCGACGATGTCGGTGAACAGCACGGTCGACAGGACGCGGTCGATGCCCGGAGATGGCCGGGTGCCGGTGACGAACTCTTCGATCTCGTCGAGGATCGAATCGGCGTCGCCGAGGAACGGGATGTGGTCATCGCCGGGTAGTTCCACCAGTCGCGCCTGCGGGATGGCCGACGCCAGGTAGTGCGCTTGGTCGGCGGGAATGATCCGGTCGCCGGTGCGCTGCAGGATCAACGTGGGCGCTTGGATCGACGGCAACACCGATCGCACGTCCAGACCGCTCATGATTTCGGCCAGCTCCCGGTAGGCGCCGGGAGTGGCGACCAGCCGCTCCAACCGGGCCCACCACCGCACGAACGCCGGATCCGCCAACGCGCTGGGGCCCTGCAGGTCGAGGTTGGACCCGGTCCCCATCTCAGCGGTGAACCGCTCGACGAAGCGCTGTTGCTCCGCGGCGGTGTTGCCGTAGGGGTGGTCGTCGCTGCGGAGGGTCTTGGCCGCGGCCGCGTACAGGACCAGCGCGTTGGTTCGCTCCGGGTAGGTGGCGGCGAACAGCATCGACATGGCCGCGCCCCGGGCGCCGCCGAAGACCACTGCGCTTTCGCTCCCGGCGGCGTCGAGCACCGACCGGAGGTCGTCCATCTGCGACTCCAGGTACGGCGGCTCCGCGCCGCGGTCGGACAGGCCGACCCCGCGCATGTCGAACACGATCAGCCGCGAGAAGGAGGCGAGCCGGTCCAGGAAGCGCGCCCAGCGGCGGTCCTCCCACATCACGTCCAGGTTGGACCAGATGCCGGGGGCATAGACGAGGTCAACGGGACCGTCACCGACGACGGTGTAGGCGATGTGCACGTCGCCGTTGACGGCGTACTGCACTTGGCGCTCCACGGCCGC
>CAVWCF010000003.1:0-41272 GCA_963753435.1 uncultured Actinomycetota bacterium | reverse complement strand
TAACGACTGCCCGTCTTGGCGCCCCAGTGCACAAGGGCGCCGACCGCGTTCGCAACTAGCGCATTTGCCAAGCCTTACCTGAGTTGTTGGTGTTGCGGATGTGACGAAGGGCCCTACTTGCGCGGTCAGAGCGGGCGTTGAGTGAAAGCGAAAGAGGCCACCGGGCCCATGTTGCGGCCCCTGTTTGAAGGAGGAGAAATGAACGTGGCGCAGCGCACAACCACGCGAAGTGGTCTGGCGCTGCTCGCATCGCTGAGTCTCGTACTCATCGGGGTTGGGCCCGTGTTCGCTGCTGAGGAGGAGGAAGGGTCGAAGAACCTGTCGACCCCGGTCATCCTCGTCGACGACGATGCCTTCGCGGCCAGTTTCAACCCCGTGACAGTCCCTGACCTGCCTACGGGCAACGCGGACTACACAAAGGACGCGCAGGACTACTACACCGGTGTCGGTTCCGACACCTACACCAGCACCATCGACCCTGAGTTCGACGCCGACCAATGGGGTGCGGACTGGGTCGCTGAACTGGTGTCACCAGTTGTTGCCGATGCCAAGTGGGGCGACAACCTGCTCAGCCACGTCTTCCCCGGCAACCGTCGGATGCCGATCCGAGTTGAGGTCAACCTCTTCGCGGATGCGGCCACCGCTGCCGTGTACGGGCCGATGCTCGGTTACTCGACGGTCTCACTGGAAGGTGAGCGAGAAGGTGAACTGTTCGGAACCCTGGGTGTCGCTGAAGAGTTGACCCCGATGGTCTACACGCCGGACGCGACCCTGACGATCCTGCAATACGACGCGGATACCGATTGGTACTCCGATGTGGTGCTGGCCGAATCGGCCATGACCGCAGAGGTGAACGGTTCGGGCAAGGTCATCTACGGGTTCAACTGGGGCAAGCCCAGCGGACTGGCGCAGCCTGGTCCGGGCAACTACCGGCTCATCTTCAAGGTCGGTGACGACTCGTTGCTCACGTTGGGCGAGGCGCTTGGCTCGGAGGAGTCCTCCGAATCCGGAGCTGTTCACACCGCGTACATCTTCGGGGACCGCATCACGTACCTCGACATCGCGGTGGGGACGATCCCGTTGGTACCGCCGCTTCCGTTTGAGAAGCCGGTCGTCAAGAACGACTTCAACGGCGACGGCAACCCCGACGTGATCGCCCGAAGCGGCAACGGGGAGCTGTGGCTGTACCCGGGCAACGGTTCGGGTGGCTGGCTGCAACCCATCAAGGTGGGCGTTGGCTGGAATCCGATTTCCACAATCGTGGCTCCTGGGGATTTCGACGGTGACACAAACGTCGACCTCCTCGCCGTGCTGAACAACCGACTTCTGCTGTACCGCGGCGATGGTGCCGCCGGTTGGCTCGGCAAGGTTTCATACGGAACCGGTTGGGACGCCATGACTGCCCTGGTCGGACCCGGTGACTTCAACGGCGACGGATCGATGGATCTGCTCGCCCGCGACACCACCGGCCGGCTGTACCTGTACCCCGGTGACGGCTCAGGCGGATGGCTGCCGCGAGTCGCCTACGGCACCGGCTGGAACGCCATGGACGCGTTGGTCGGGCCTGGTGACTTCAACGGCGACGGATCGATGGATCTGCTCGCCCGCGACACCACCGGCCGGATGTACCTGTACCCAGGCGACGGGTTGGGCGGATGGCTGCCGCGTAGCCAAGTTGGTTCGGGCTGGAGTGGCATGACCGCGCTGGCTGGCCCCGGAGACTTCTCCGGCGACCGCAGCGTCGATGTCATGGCGCGCAACTCGCTCGGGCAGTTGCTGCTGTACCGCGGTGACGGTTCGGGTGGCTGGCTCCTGCCGCCGTGGCTGATCGGAGTCGGATGGAACGGCATGACGGCGATCGTTGCCTGACTGCTGAATGTCAGGGCCCCGGGTTTCCGGGGCCCTGAACCTTTGGTCCGCGGCGAGTCTGACTAACACCCCGCCAATGGTGTTGCCGACCGGCAGACTGTGAGCGGACCTCCTGAGGAGCTGGTGATGGGCACATCGTTCAACGGCAAGATCGCTCTCGACATCCGGGACGCTGAGCCCGACTGGGGGCCGTTCCTCGCGCCCAAGGCACCCGACGGCGCTCCCAACGTCGTGTTCATCGTGTGGGACGACGTCGGCTACGGGACCATGGAGAGTTTCGGAGGCCCGGTCAAGACACCCACGATGACGAGCATCGCCAACCGTGGTGTCAAGTACTCCAACTTCCACACGACCGCCCTTTGCTCGCCCACCCGTGCCTCCCTCCTGACCGGCCGAAATGCGACCTCCAACGGGATGGCAACCATTGCGGAGTTCAGTTCCGGGTTCCCGGGCATCTCTACGCGCATCCCATTCGAGAACGGCTTCATATCCGAGGTTCTCGTTGAGCACGGCTACAACACCTATTGCGTGGGCAAGTGGCACCTGACGCCGGGCGAAGAGACCGGAATGGCCGCCTGGAAGAAGCGGTGGCCGTTGGGCCGCGGATTCGAACGGTTCTACGGGTTCCTCGGCGGGGAATCGAGTTGCTGGTACCCGGACCTGATTCACGACAACCACCCGATCGAGGCGCCGGCGACCCCAGAAGAGGGCTATCACATCGCCAAGGACCTGTCCGATAAGGCGATTGAGTTCATCAGTGACGCCAAATCGATCGATCCGGGCAAACCATTCTTTCTCTACTTCTCCCTAGACGCGGCACACGCTCCGCATCACGTGTTCGAGGAGTGGGCCGACAAGTACAAGGGCGTCTTCGATCAGGGGTACGAGGCGATTCGGGACTCAATCCTGCAGCGCCAGAAGGAACTCGGGCTGCTCCCGGAAGAAACCCAGTTGTCCGGCATCAACCCCCACGGCGAACCCGATGTCACCGGACCGGACGGGCAGCCGTGGCCGGCGCTGGACACAGTTCATCCGTGGGAATCGCTGTCCGATGACGAGAGGCGCTTGTTTGCCCGCATGGCGGAGGTCTTCGCCGGCTACGTCGAGTACAGCGACGATCAAGTGGGTCGCGTAATCGACTTCCTTGAGAAGTCCGGCGAACTCGACAACACCATCATCGTCGTCGTTTCCGACAACGGCGCCAGCGGTGAGGGCGGCCCTGACGGGACCTTCAACGAATGGCGCTTCTTCAACGGCGTACCGACGCCCACCGATCTCACTCTTGCGCACATCGATGAACTCGGTGGACCACAGTCGTACAACCACTACAACACCGGGTGGGCCTGGGCGTTCGACACTCCCTTCCCGTACTGGAAGCGCTGGGCCGGATTCGAAGGCGGTATCGCCGACATGTGCGTCGTGTCCTGGCCCGAGCAGATCACACCCGATTCGGCGCCGCGATCGCAGTACGTGCACGCAGTTGACGTGGTGCCGACCATCTACGAACTGATCGGGATCAACCCGCCGGAGTCATTGAATGGATTCGTCCAGCGGGCGATCGAGGGTGAGAGCTTCGCCGCATCACTGTCCGATCCGGCGGCACCAGGAAAGCGCACCCAGTTCTACGCGATGCTGGGGCAACGCGCGCTGTACGAGGACGGCTGGCTGGCCTGCACGCTGCACCCGCCGCTGAGCGGCTGGGGCAACTTCGAGAATGACGTGTGGGAGCTCTACAACATGGCGGTCGACCGGTCACAGTCCACGAATCTTGCCGACCAGGAGCCGGAACGCCTGCAAAGCATGATCCAGCGATGGTTCGAACTGGCCGAGGAGTACAACGGTCTGCCCCTTGATGACCGAACCGCTGTGGAGCAGACCCTGGCCGAGCGACCCAGCGGCGCCCCAAAGAGTGACCGATACACCTACTACCCCAACTGCGCGTCGGTCCCGGAGCAGGCAGCGGTCGCGATCAGCGGGAGGTCCTACACGATCGCCGCCGGAGTCCGGGTAGACGAAGCCGACGCTGAGGGTGTGATCTTCGCCCACGGTGGCGTGGCGGGTGGTCACAGTCTCTACGTCCAGGATCGCCGGCTTACCTACGTGTTCAACTGGGTGGGCTCACACCTGCAAGAGGTGACGGCCGATCGGGACCTGGAAGTAGGTCCGCACGTCATCACCGCCGAGTTCGCCGCCGCGGGTCGCAGCGCCGACCCGGCCATGCCGGGTGCCGAGGGCCTGCTCACGCTTTACATCGACGGCGACGCAGTGGGTTCGGCACGGATCATTACCCAACCCGGGTGGTTCTGCGCCGTAGGTGATGGACTGTGCGTGGGACGCGACGACGCGTCCCCGGTGACGCCCAAGTACACCGCGCCATTCCGTTTCACCGGCGGCGACATCGACAAGGTTGTGGTCGACGTGTCCGGAGACAGGTACATCGACCACGAGGCGCAGGTGCGCGGCTGGTTCATCCTTGACTAGCCGTGCTCCGTCAACGGCAGCCGTGACTGGTACTACCCCGGGGCGTGCCTTCCATGTGATGGCTAAACCCACTGGCGCCATCTGCAACCTGGACTGCGACTACTGCTTCTTTCTGTCCAAGGAGGAGTTGTACCCCGGTAGCCAGTTCCGGATGGACGACCAGGTGCACCGTGCCTACATCTCGCAACTTCTTGCTGCGCACCGCGACCAGCAGGAAGTGGTTGTGGCCTTTCAGGGTGGGGAACCCACGCTGATGGGTCTGGACTTCTTTCGCCGAAGCATCGAGCTGGAGCGCGAGTTGGCCGCGCCGGGGCAGCGAGTGCTGAACACGGTGCAGACGAACGCGACTCTGATCGACGACGAGTGGGCGGCGTTCTTCAAGGAGAACGATTTCCTCGTCGGCGTGTCCATTGATGGGCCGGCGCCACTTCACGACGTGTTCCGCGTTGACAAAGGCGGCAAGCCGACCCTAGATCGAGTGCTTGTCGGTCTCGACGCCCTCAAGCGACACCAGGTCGATTGGAACGTGCTGACTACCGTGCACTCGGTCAACGCCGATCACGGCCTTGCGGTTTACCGCTTCCTGCGCGATGAACTGGGGGCGACATTCATCCAGTTGATCCCCATCGTCGAACGAGCCACCGAGGAGCTCCTACCTCAGGTGGAACTCGGATGGGGCGGGCCGCAAGGGCACCGGCCGCTATACGTCCAGCGGGGCGATCAAGTGACCGGGCGCAGTGTTACCGGCGCGCAGTACGGCCAATTCCTAATCGACGTATTCGACGAGTGGGTTCGACATGACGTAGGCGACGTGTTCGTGTCCATGTTCGATACGGCCCTGGCGCACTGGCTCGGCATGGACCAGGTCGGGATGTGCGTGCATGCGCGAACCTGCGGAGACGCCGTCGCACTGGAACACAACGGCGATCTCTACTCCTGCGATCACTTCGTCGAGCCCGCCTACCTGCTGGGCAACATCGCTAACGGCCCAACCATGCTGGAACTGGTCGAATCCGATCAGCAGCGTGCCTTCGGAGCCGCCAAGTTCGATGATCTGCCGCAGTACTGCCGCCGGTGCGAAGTGCAGTTCGCCTGCAACGGGGGTTGCCCAAAGGACAGGTTCGCCACCACACCCGATGGTGAGCCGGGGCTGAATCACCTCTGTGCCGGCTACAAGGCCTTCTTCGCGCATATCGACGAGCCGATGCGGACGATGGCCGGTCTCCTGCGGCAAGGCAAGGACGCTTCGGGCATCCGCGAACTCCTCGCGCCGTGACTGGTGGCCCGCGGAGACGTCAGCGCGGCGTGGCCGATGTCGGGGCGAAGGGCGCCCCATGACCGGGAATCACCAGCGCCGGGTTCATGGCCAGGACTCGTTCCCGGGACGCCTTGAGCAGATCGCGGTCGCGGGCGAACGGGTCATCGGCCGGGCCGTCTTGGTTCCACCAAAGGTGCGTGCAGACGATCAGGCCATCGGCGGTGTCGACAAGCGTTGAGACGTCCTCGGCGGTGTGACCAGGTGTGGCCGCCAGGCGAACGGATGTTCCTATCCGGCGGCCCTCGCCGTCGCTGTCCTGCCACACGTCGTCGCGGTAGATGGCCATGAAGTCATGGAAGCGAGCGTTCTCGAACAGCGCTGCGTTGAGGGTGTGGTCGGGGTGGTGGTGGCTGAAGACCACGTCGGTCACTTGGTCAGCCCGCACGTCAAGTGCTTCGAGTGGGTCGAGGATCGCGGCGCGGGACGCCACCATTCCCGGGTCGACCACCACGATCGCTTCGGGGTCCCGGATGAGCACCACCGTGCTGGCAACCCGGTCGTGCGCGTAACCAACGGTAAGCACGTCCACTTGGGCACTCATGGTGGCAAGTGTGTACCGCGGCGGTAGTGGTGCGAAGCTCAATAGCCCTAGGTTCTAGGGCATGCCCGTGGAGTACCGGACCGGTGATCTGTTCGAACAGGGTCTGCCCGCCTTAGCCCATGGCGTCAACTGCCGCGGCGGGATGGGCGGCATTGCCGGCGTGTTCGCCGCCAAGTGGCCGCGAATGAAGTCCGAATACCAGGCTGTGTGTTCCATCGAGGCGCTACAGCCGGGAGACGTCCTGCCGTGGACCGCCCCCGACGGGACCGTCATCTACAACTGCGCCACCCAACTCGAACCCGGCGCCGATGCGCGCCTGGAGGCGATTGAGGATTCGCTGGCGGCGGCAGTGCACGACGCCGAATCCCGCGGCATCGAGCGAATCGGGATGCCGCGCATCGGGGCGGGCATCGGCGGTCTGCGTTGGTCGGACGTGCAGGAGGTCGTGGAGCAGGTCGCCGCACAGACGCCGGTGACGCTCGTGGTCGTCTCTTTGCCCGGCGCTATCGTCACGGCGTGATTCGCCGGTGGCTCAACCGCGTGGACAGCAGATGACGGAGCGGGAGGTCTGGCGCCGCCGGCTCACATCGGTTGAGGCTGCAGCGTTTTCGGGCCTCATCTGCGGGGTCGGCTGGATCGTTGCGCTGCGTGGGCTATTCAGCAGTCCAGGAGTCGGTTCGTCACAACAGGAGATCGCGGACTACTACACCCAAGAAGCGGCCGGGAGTATCAGTCTGTACCTGGCCCTGGTGGTGCTGGGGACCATTGGGTTTCTGTGGTTCGTGGGGGTGGTGCGAAGCAGACTGGCTGGTCGTGAGAACCCGATGGTCGGCACGGTGTTCCTAAGTTCCAGTGTGCTGCTTTCCGGCTTGATGTTGGTGGGCGCAGCGGCGGTCGGCGCGCCATCCTTCCTGTTGGTCGTGGGGGACCAGGTTCCGGACCCGGGCGCCAGCCAGATGTTTCGCGCCGCTGGAGTAGTGATCCTTGCGGTTTTCGTCCCGCGCGTCGCCACGCTCGTCATGTTCTCGGCCGCGTCGCTGAGCAGATCCGCCCAGGTGCTGCCGCACTGGCTGATCGTGCTGACCTACGCCGTCGGCGTTATCGAGTTCGTCAATGTGACCGTGTCGGAGCCGGTTCTATACGTCTTCCCCGGATGGGTCGCACTGGTCGCGACCGTGCTGTTGGTGCGGCGCAGCACCCAACCCCAGGTGGTGGGAGGCGCCGGCCGCTGAGACGGCGGCGGCCATAAGCGTCACTCAGACTGCCTCGGGCCGGTTTGGGCTGCGATCCAGGCCTCGGCCTCCCGGTAGGCGCGATTGAGCGTGGCTCCCACTCGCTCGTCGCTCACGTAAAGGCCTTCTGCGCCGATCAACTCGGCGATGCCAGTCACCTGCAATTGTTCGACGATGCGGTCGCTGCCGGCGACCACCACGAGGCGAGAATCCACTTGCTGGAGTGACTGCGCATAGCGCAGAACCACATCCATAAAGGTGGTCCCAAGGTCGGAACGCCCGCGCAGACGAAGGATCACCACGGATCGACGCGACGTTGGGACGACGGCTGGGAGGGCCGCCTCGAACACGGGTGCGGCGGCGAAGAACAGGCTGCCGTACGGCTGCAGGATCACCGCTTCGCCAGCGGGGAGTGTGGCAGGAGGATGGACCTCGATCGCCTGGCCAGATTCGTCGTAGACGCGTCGCCGAATGGTGACGCGGTTGGACTGCCGCACTACGTACAAGACGATGGACAAGACGACGCCCACAAGCACCGCGTACTGCAGCGGGATCAGCATCGTCAGTGTGAAAGTGGCGACCAGGACCACCTTCTGCACCGTGCCGGTCCGCCACACCGAGTGCAGGTCAGCGGGTTTGATGGTTCGGATGCCAATGAGGATCAGCAGGCCGGCTAGCGCGGGCATGGCCAGGTAGCCGATGGCGTCCCCGAATGCCACGATCACCACCGCCATGACCAGGCCGGCCACGAGTGGGGCCAAGCGGGAACGGGCCCCAGCCGTCCTGTTCAAGGCAGTGGCCGAAACCGAGCCGCCAACCGGCATTCCTTGCAGGGTGCCGGCCGCGACATTCGCCACGCCCTGACCGACGAAGTCCCGTGAGGCGTTGGGGTAGCGACCGTCCGGGTTGACGAAGTTGGCAGACACACCTGCCCCTTGGACCAGGCCCACGAAAGCGAGGGCCGCTGCCGGTACGAGCAGTTCGGGCACCACCGCCAGTTGTGGCCAAGTCGGCGTCGGCAGGCCGTCGAGCATTACCCCCAAGTCGTTCAGCGTCGCCACACCGCCGACGTTCAGGGCATGAGCACCTGCTGAGGTCGCGATCACGGCGATGACCAGGCCGAGCGCCCCGACGCGAGTGCGTTCCAGGACCAGGATCAGTGTGATCGTCACCACGCCGACCGCCACGCTCGCCCAGCTCAGCTGAAACGGGGACAGCAGCGTGTCGATGGCCCGGGTGACCCGGTTCTGGCCGTCCGAGGAGTAGCCCGTGAAGTTGCCGAGCTGGCCCAGGACGATGTTCACCCCGACTGCGTTGATGAACCCGACCATCACGGCGTTCGACACGAAGCGGAGCAACGCCCCGGCCCGGAGCAGCCCAGCCAGGATCATCGCGACCCCCGTCAGGATCGCCAGCGTGAACAGCGCTCGGCCGCCGTCATCACCACGCACGGCAGGCACATCTGCGATCACGATCGCCATCGCGCCGGTGCCCTGCACGACCATGAACACCGATGAGGTGGCAAACACCCCGGCGATCGTGCCCACCAGATAGCCGTAGAGGCCGGCGAGAGGATTGACGCCCGCCAGCAGCCCGGTAGCAAGTCCATCGGGAACGCTCTGCACGCCTAGGACCAGGCCGGCGATCCCGTCCTTTCGGGCGTCCCGCCACGAAGTGCGGCGAAGCCGGGCGCGAAGGCCCATTCGTCACCCACTCCCATCGCCGCACAGAACCTGCCATTTGGCGTCTGCACGCCAAACCCTAGGCAATCGGCTCTGAGTCAGATCCTGACTGGCCCGCATACGGGGGTGCGACTCGGTAAGTTGTCGCGACATGGAGTCCCTGCGGCAGCGATTGTCCGGCGTCAACATCTTCTCCGGCCTACCTGATGAGGTCCTGGACGGCTTCGTCACCAACGGCAGCACCGTGAAGTACCCGTCAGGTTCGGAGATCGTGCGCCAAGGGGCGCAGGAGGCGGGACTGCACGTAGTCCTGGCCGGCACCGCTGAAGTAGTCGTCGGCGACAAAGTCGTTGCCAACCTGGGCCCGGGTGAGTACTTCGGGGAGATCGCCGTGATCGACGGCGGGCCCAGGTCCGCGACCGTGCGCGCCGCCGGCGACGAGCCCACCAAGACGTTCCGAATTTCGCCGGCGGGTTTCTGGGACGTCGTCGGGGGCAACCCCAACGCACTTCGTCACCTCCTCGTTTCGGTAGCGGGGATGCTGCGCAACCAAGAGGGCTGACGCGCAGCGGTGGGCGAATTCGACTTGCTGTTCGAGCCGGTCCCGATCGGCCCCAAGGTTGCGCCCAACCGCTTCTACCAAGTTCCGCACTGCAACGGCCTTGGCTATCGGCGTCCCAAAGCGCTGGCGCAGATGCGCGCAACCAAAGCCGAGGGTGGTTGGGGAGTGGTCTGCACCGAGGAGGTGGAGATCCACCCGTCCAGCGACCTGGCGCCCTGCGTCGAAGGTCGGCTGTGGAGTGATGAGGACATCCCCAATCACCAGCTCATGACCGACGCCGTGCACGCGCACGGCGCGCTGGCCGGCATCGAGTTGAACCACGCCGGCGTGGACGCGGCCAACCTCGTTTCCCGGCTTGTCCCGCTCGGTCCGCGCTCAGAAGGACTGCTTGGCGCCTCCGGGTTCGAGCCGGGCCAGACCCGGGCCATGACCAAACGCGACTTCGCCGACGTCCGCCGCTGGCATCGCAACGCCGCGATCCGCGCGCGCGAAGCCGGCTACGACATCGTCTACTGCTACGCCGCGCACGGGCTGACCCTGCCGATGCAACTGCTGTCCCGGCGTCACAACGACCGCACCGACGAGTACGGCGGCAGCCTGACCAACCGGGTGCGCTTCCTGCGAGAGCTGATCGAGGACACCAAGGAAGCCGTCGGCGACCAGTGCGCGGTAGCCGTACGGCTGGCTGTGGATGAACTGGAGGGGCCCCTGGGTATCACCCACGACGGCGAGGCCCCGGAGATCATCTCGATGCTGGCCGAACTGCCGGACTTGTGGGACGTCAACGTCTCCGACTGGAGCAACGACTCCGCCACCTCCCGCTTCGAACCGGAAGGCCACCAGGAGAAGTACATCGGCTTCGTGAAGTCGCTGACCACCAAGCCGGTCGTCGGCGTCGGCCGCTACACCAGCCCGGACGCAATGGTCGCTGCCATCCGGCACGGGGTGATGGACCTGATCGGGGCGGCCCGACCGTCCATCGCCGACCCGTTCCTGCCGAACAAGATCCGCGCGGGCCGCGTCGACCGCATCCGCGAATGCATCGGGTGCAACATCTGCGTGGCGACCGACCCGTTCGGCATCCCGATCCGCTGCACCCAGAACCCGACGATGGGTGAGGAGTTCCGGCGCGACTGGCACCCCGAGTTCATCCCGACCCGGCGAACGGATGCGCCCATCATGATCGTGGGCGGTGGCCCGGCCGGGCTCGAAGCCGCCCGAGCACTCGGCCAGCGTGGGCACCAGGTGCAACTGCTGGAGGCCCGCAACGAACTAGGTGGGCGCGTGGTGCGCGAGGCGCTGCTGCCCGGGCTGGGCCCGTGGCGGCGGGTGGTCGACTGGCGGCTCAACGAGATCGCCGACCTGCCCAACGTCGAGTTGTTCCCCGCCTCGGAAGTGTCCGCCGCCGACATCGCCGAGTTCGGCGCCGAGCACGTACTCGTGGCCACCGGCGCGACTTGGCGGCGCGACGGAAGGGGCCGCAGCACCGGTCGACCCGTCGAAGGCCACGAACAGCCGAACGTGTTCACCCCGGACGACATCTTCGACGACCTAGTGGCCGGGACGTGGCGTATCCCCGACGGGCCGGTGGTCGTCTACGACGACGACCACTACGTGACCGGCGGAGCGATCGCCGAACTGCTGGTCGCAAGAGGCCATGAGGTCACCCTCGTTACGCCGGCTCCGCTGGTGTCGGCGTGGACCGAATACACGTTGGAACAGCACCGCATCGAGAGCCGGTTGCGGGACTTGGGAGTACGCATCGTCACCCGGCACACGGTCGCGGCCATCGAGGCGCAACGAGTGCACTTCCACGCGGTGGTGGGGGAGACGCAGGAGACCATTGACGCCACCTCGGTTGTGCTGCTGGGCGACCGACAACCCCGGTCGGAGTTAGCCGAGGAACTGGCGGGCGCGGTCGACGCCGCAAACATCCGCTCGCTCGGTGTCATCGGGGACGCCGACGCTCCCGGGCTCATCGCCGCCGCTGTCTTCGCCGGACACCGGGCCGCCAGGCAGTTCGGTGAGAACGTCGATGTCGATGGCGTGGAGTTCATCCGCGACGAGTGAGCGCGGCTTAGGGGTTGTTCTGCGGCGTGGTGGCTCCGGCCGGTTCGCCGGCCGGTCACCTGAACCGGGCCAGTTGCCCCAAACCGATAGCCAGGTCCCGATCGCGGGGGCATCCTCAAGACAGGTTCCTCAATCTCAGGAGGTCTGGTGTCCGCTTCCCCTCGCACCCGTTGGCTGCGCGCGCTACTGAGTGCGGTCCTCGCTGTCGGTCTGCTCGGTTCCGTTACCGCGCTGCCAGCTGCGGCGAAGGATCAACCCGACCTGACCGTGATGACCCGCAACATCTACCTGGGGTCGAGTCTGGCGCCCGCGATCGAGATCGACCCGGCCGATCCGCTAGCCCCGCAGAAGTTCATCGGTGCGGTTGCGGAGATCTACGGAACGATGCTGTTCACCGACTTCCCGACTCGGGCGCAGGCCCTGGCCGCTGAGATCGCTGCCACACAGCCGGACCTGATCGGCCTGCAGGAGGTCTCCAACTGGACCGCCTTGCCGGTGGCCGAGCCATCAGCGAACCCGCCGAGCGTGGACTTCCTGGAGATCCTGCTGGCCACCCTTGATGGTGCCGGCCTCAACTATTCGGTTGCCGGGGTCTCGAACAACGCTCTAATCGGCCCGTTGCCGTTGGTCTCCCCGCCGTTCGGCTGCGAGGGCGTAGCGGTCACCCCCGGCGGTCTGGTTCCCGACTGCGTGGTCACGTTCGAGGACCGCGACGTGATCCTGGTCAACGATGACGCCGCGGACCTGAGTGTGGGCCATGCCCGGAGCGGCACCTTCAACGCACAGCAGGTTCTGCCCACCCCGGCTGGGCCGCTTTCGTTCGACCGCGGCTGGGTTTCGGTCAGCGGCCGCTACGCCGGAAAGAGCTTCACCTTCGTCAACACCCACCTGGAGACCGAGGACTTCGCCGCCGTGCAGGAGGCGCAGGCCGCCGAGTTCATCGCGGGCCCGGCGCGGGGCGGTTCGGTGATCGCCGTGGGCGACTTCAACTCCGCCGCCGATGGGTCAACGACCACTTCGTACGCACAGTTGACCGGACCGCCGGCGTTCACCGATGCGTGGTCGGCGGGCAGCGGCCCGGGCTTGACGTGCTGCCAGAACTCCACGCTCACCAACCCGACGTCACAGTTGGGCTCTCGCATCGACCTGGTCCTGGTTCGTGGGCCGGTGCGCGTGGGTTCGGCCGTGGTGGTGGGGGACACCCCGTTCCAGGCGGCGCCGCCGTTCTGGGCCAGCGACCACGCGGGCGTCGTGGCCTCGGTGCAATTGCGCTGAAGGTCAGTTGCGGTTCGGCTCACGAACGGCTGCGGCTCCGCGCAGCAGTCGGATGGAGGCAATGGCGAACAGCGCCTGCGCCGTGGTGTTGATGGCCTGTTCCACCCATAGGCCGGTGGCGACGGATTCGTACTCCGCTGATGCCGCGCCGGGAAGTGACAGTGTCGTGACCGCGTAGGCGATGTACAGGACGGCGGTCAGCAGGTCGCCTTGCCGCCGGGCCAGCACAGCGGCGTAGGCGGCGGTGAGCACCGCCAGTACGCCGCCGACGGCCAGCAGGATCAGGTCTCGTTGTGCAGCCGCCGCCGCGACGACTGCCAGGGCAGCGACCGTCGCGTAGGGCCACACGGCGACGACACGTTCGGCCAGCACCGACCGCACGGACCAAGCCAGAACGGCGAAACCGATCGGCACGGACACGAAGAACGGAATCTGCATCCACTGCAGGTCGGCGCAGTCTGCGCCCATTGCGATCAAGAACTTGCGGGTGGGACCGGCCACCGCCGAACCGGCCACCAGCGCGATCACCACGATCCGGATGGGCAGGGTCAGGGCCGGTAGTGATGCGGTCGCGCGTCGGCCCAGCGCGACGAACCCGATCGCGCCCAGAACGATGGGCAACACGTCCTGGATGGCGAGGAGGACGGAGTAGCCCGCGCACCCTGCTGTCACAGGCGGTCACGCTAGATGCCCGGCGCCGGCAATTGCGCGCGGCCTAGACGCCGAACTTCTCTGGTCGGCGTACCTGCACCTCACTGCTCCAGGCAATGACGGAGTAGTCCTGGAAGTAGCGGGATTCGAGCACCTGCCATAGGGATTCGAGTTTGGAGTGGGGGAGCAGGACCTCCAACCTGATGTTGCCGCCTTCGATGTCGGCTTCGCCGCCCGCGTGGCCGGTGTCGCTGGTGGCTCCCCGGCATGGTGAGACGGTCCACCCGGATGCGCCGCTGGCGACCACGTCGCGCAGCAGTCGCTCCTCAAGGACGGACTCGGCGACGATCGTCAGCAAGTAGGTCGACGGCTCGGTCATAGCGCTCCTCCCCACCATTGGGCCATCACGTAGTAGACAGGTATGCCGATTACCAGGTTGAACGGGAACGTCAACACCAGGCTTGCGGTCAAGTAGTAGGCGGGGTTGGCCGAGGGCAGCGCCAACCGCACGGCCGCTGGTGCTGCGATGTAGGAAGCACTGGCCACGAGAACCCCAAGAGCCGTGGCGCCGCCGATGCCGAGCCCGGTTGCGTTGCCCGCCGCCACACCTAGCGTCCCGCCGATCAGTGGCATCACCATCGCGAAGGCGATCAGTCCTGGTCCGGCTTGCCGGACTTCCGACAGCCGGCGCCCCACGACGGCACCCATCTCCAGCAGGAAGAAGGCCAGTACACCGGGGAACAGCGCACCGAAGAACGGCTCCACGGTTGCGTACCCGTCCGGTCCGGTAGCGAAGCCGATGGCCAGCCCACCGACGAGCAGCACGATGCTGCGGGACTGAAAGACCTCGCGCACCGCTTCGGCGCGGGGACCGCTCGCGCTGCCGGCCAGGTAGAGGCCAACCAGGATCGCCGGGACTTCAAGAAGCGCCAGCAATGTCGCCAGGAACGGCTCGTAGGGGACTTCGCTGCGGTCCAGGAAGACCAGTGCCGCAGTGAAGGTGACCAGGGACGTAGACCCGTAGTGCGCCGCAAGCGCCGCCCGGTCGATCCGTCCCAGCCGAGTGAACGCCCGGAGCAGCCAGAACGCCAGCAGCGGAGTGATGACCCCGAGGGCGAGCGTGGCCGCGGCCGGGGGCCCGATGTCGGCGAAGTCGGCCGATCGCATGCCGACGCCACCCTTGATGCCGATGGCCAGCAGCAGGAACATCGACAAGAAGACGTAGACCGCGTCGGGCAGCCGCAGGTCGGCTCCGAACCGGGAGGCGACAACACCCAGGGCGAAAGCCAGCACCGCCACTGAGGTCAAACCGGCCAGGGCGACTTCGATCGTGGACAAACCTCCCCCTCAGAACCGGTAGCGGGTGGCCGGCTACTGGTATGACGGGTCGAGCATCCGTCCGATCGAGCGGGAGCGAACCGGCTCGAACAGGCGGGGGCCGGCCGAACCGGGGAACTCGGGTCCGTAGTTCAGCGGGGTGCCGTGCATCTCCACCCGCGCGTCCTCGGTGTACCAGTCAACGAGGTCGGCGTCCGATCGCAGGATCCACGTGCAGCCTTGTTCCATGGCGGCGGTGAAGTCGCCGTGGCGGATCAGCGGCGGCCGGAAGAAGTAGGTGCCCGGCCACATGGAGCCGTAGTTGTATTCGAATCCACCGTCCAGGCAGTAGGCCTCTTCAAAGCAGGGGTGGTGTGCCAGTGGGTGTTCGCGCCAGCCGGGCTTGGCCTTGATCAGTCGGGTGTAGAACCCGGTCTTGGGGTCGCGGAAGAGCATCTTGATGAAGAGTCCCTCAACGGGCGTGCCGCCGAGGTCGAAGCGCATCGGGCTGCCCAACTCAACCGGGATCCACGGCATCTGGGAGGTGCGCCGGACGACCAACTCCTGGTCGGGGCGAATGTGGGGCCAGGGCCGGTCGGTGAGGTCGAAGCCCCAGTCGCCGTACTCACGGAACAGCAGGACGACGGTGCCGGCGGCCACCGCGACTGGTGGGACCACGACTCCGGCCGGCGCCATCCAGTAGTCGCCGCTGACCAGGCGGTCGTTTCCGATGGTGACCTCGCCGTCCATGACGTACCACTCGGTCTGGGCGTGGTGTACGCCACCGGGCCGGGTCCACTTCGTCAGGAACTCCACGCGCGCCGAGCAGGAACCGTCCTCCTCGTCGTAGGAGAGGTTGCGCTGGCGGGCGGTGCCGGTGCCGTGCACCAGCTCAGCCATGTGCCAGATGTGATCCTTCTCGTCGATGATCTCCACATGGGGTCGCATGAGTACTCCTCGATCCTGGGCCGGTCGCGCCGACATCGCAGGCAGGACAATACAGGAAAAAGAATTCCTGTCTAGAATTGCCCGGAACACGATTCCGGTATAGTGGCTACATACCGTCAGGAGGCAGACATGGCAGGGACGGCGAAAGCCACCGCGCCGGACGTGGACTCGGGGCGGAATTGGACGTTTCTCACCAACCACGGGCATGTGCTGATCCGGCTCAGCCTCGACCCGGAGGCCCGCATCCGTGACGTCGCTGCCGACGTGGGGATCACTGAGCGCGCCGCCCAGACGATCGTGGCGGACCTGGAGCGCGACGGCTACGTGACCAAGATCAAGCAAGGCCGTCGCAACCGGTACGTCATCCATCACGACCGCGGCTTCCGGCACCCCGCGGAGTCGCAGCACCCGATCAGCGACCTGCTGCGCATCTTCAAGTAGCGCCGGTCACACCAAGCCGATGACCATCGCGGCGCCGACGAAGATCAGCAGAACTGCAACTAGTCGCTGAACTGCGGCCATCGTCACTTTCTGCAGGTAGCGGCTGGCAAGGAACGCCCCCGCGAAGGCGGACAGCGTCGCCGCCGCAATCAGGCCCCAAGTGCCGGACAGGTCGACAACACCGACGCCCAACAGGGCGATTCCGTAAACCACCAGCCGGGCCACGTCGACCATCACCGCGGTGACGGTGGACGTGCCGACGAAGGCCGCGGTGTCCAAGCCGGCGCGGACCAGGAACGCCGAACGCAGCGCACCCTGCAACCCGGACAATCCACCGAAGAAGCCCGACAGCACTCCGCCCAGCGGCAGGAACCGTTGGTCGATCTGCAGCCTGGACAGGGCCGGCGTGAGGTCCAGCACGGCGAAACCGATGATCAGCAGTCCGATGACCACCTTCACCGCGGTGCCCTCGTAGGCGCGGCCGGATATCTCGAACGTCCACAGCGGCTCAACCGCGGCGAACGCTCCGAGAAGCGCTGCGCCAACGAAAGCGGCGATGACGGCGGGGACGCCGAAACGCAGGACCACCCGGCCGTCGGCCTTGCGGCCGACGAGCCCGACCTTGAACAGGTTGTTGGCCAGATGCACGACCGCCGTGGCGGCCACTGCAACGGGCGGCGGGAAGAAGAGCACGAAGACGGGCAGCAGCAAGGTGCCCAAGCCGAATCCGGAGTACAAGGTCACGCCCGACACCGCAAAAGCGATCAGGCAGACGAGCACGTACTCCACGGCCCGGAGTATGGGACAGGTCCGCTTGCCCGGATTGGTGGGTCGGCGACCGATAGGTTCACGTGCATGACCGAACCCCAAGTTCAAGCCACGACCGGGCCACCAACGTCGGCGGACATCGCCCGGCAGTGGGTGGTGCTGATCAGCGCGATCGCGGGAACTCTGGTCGCGTTCCTGGGTTCCGGCGCCGTCACCGGCACGCCCGTCAACCAGGTAGCGGACGGGGCGTTGGCCACGGACGCCACCCTCGTGGCGCCAGCAGGGCCGGCATTCGCCATCTGGTCGATCATCTACACCGGGTTGTTGTGGCTGGCGATCCTGCAACTGACCCCGGCCCGTCGTGCCGACCCCCGACAGCGACGCGTCGGCTGGTGGATCGCGGCGTCGGCGCTGATAAACGCGGCTTGGGTGCTCGTGGTGCAGGCGGAGTGGCTTTGGGCCAGCGTGGCCGTGATCGTGGCCCTGCTGGTGGTGCTCGTCGTCGTGCTCGTCCGCCTGAACGAACGCCCGCCGACGTCGAGAGCCGAGGCGATCGCCGTCGACGGGACGATGGGTCTGTACCTGGGGTGGGTGTGCATCGCGACCGTTGCCAACACCGCTGCGGCGTTGGTCTTCAGCGGCTGGGCCGCGACCGGGTCGACTGCGACCACCTGGGCCGTGGCCATCCTGGGGGTGGCGGCCGGTGTGGGGGTGCTGCTGGCCATCGGGCTGCGGGGTCGGATCGCGCCAGCCATCGCCTTGGCCTGGGGCTTG
Organism: uncultured Actinomycetota bacterium; assembly: GCA_963753435.1. Taxonomy (GTDB): domain Bacteria; phylum Actinomycetota; class Actinomycetes; order CAVWCF01; family CAVWCF01; genus CAVWCF01. The sequence goes on along the minus strand of CAVWCF010000003.1, from coordinate 23,343 downwards.
AGTTGGGTCGCGGTGGCCCGTACCGATGAGCCGACCAGCACAGCCGCGGCGCTCATGGCCGGACTGGCCGCGGTGATCACGCTCTTCAGCGCGGTGCTGTACCGGGCGTTGGCTCGGGGACCGTTCGCAGCCTCCTGAGGCGGTAGGCGGCTTTGGAAAAGGGACTCGCCCGGTTGAAGTCCGCTGTCGAATCGACGTGATTGGCAGCTACTGGCCCGGCATCGGCAAGATCTCGTGCACCTCGATCGTCCCGAACGGCTTGTGCGGGTGATCGGCCAATACCGCTTGTAGGGCGGCTTCGTCGTCGGCCTGCAGGACCGAGTAGCCGCCGACCCAGCCAGCGGGGCCGGGGTCGTCATCGCTGGTCGGCTTCGTGGGTTCGCCGAAGTCAACAAGCGCCTCGCCGGCGGACTGACCCCAGGCGTTCCACTTGTCCATCTCCGCCTGCATCTCCCCGGGGCTCATGGTCGACATCTGATCGCCCGGCGCCATCTTGGATCGATACAGGATCAGGTACTTGGGCATTGCCTACTCCTCGGTCGGGTACTCCCCGCCCAAGGAGCATGGCGTAGTTGCCTCAGCAGGGCAAAGCCTGCGTCGGGCTACTGGGCCAGGATCCGCGCCTTCTGGGCTTCGAACTCGGCGTCGGTCAGCACGCCGGCCGCCTTTAGCTCACCAAGCTTCTGCAGGTCGGCGAGCTTGTCCTCCATCGCCGGGGCAGCGGGGGCAGCCGGTGCCGGCGCGGCATAGGCCTGCTGCGGCGGGGCCTGCTGTTGGGCGGCGGCGTCCTTCTCGGCCCAGCGACCGGCCTGGCGCCGCGAGACGTTGTTGGAGACGTGGGTCGCAGTTCCGGCGATGACAGCCGTGCGGGCGACTCCGCGGATCAATCCGGGCATCGTGTCCTCCTAGGTTCTCTGGTTCAGTCTTCGACGGACTCGAGGGCCGCCAGAACGGCGTTGATCGGGATCCTGCCGGACGCCACCAACTGCGCGCCGTTGCGACGCAGCGCGGTCGCGAACGGGGCCGCCCAGGTGTTCTCGTACACCAGCACGGCGGCGATCACGCCGGGCTCGAGGGCGTTGCTGGCCTCGGAGAGATCGTCCTCGCCGAGGATTCCTGACGAGGCCCCTTCGAAGACGGCGTAGGTGGCTCCGAGGGTGGAAATGTCGAGAACTTCCACCGAACCGTCGGTGCCCTTGCGGAGGAACCCCAGGTCCAGGATCCGGATCGTCCCGGCGTCCACCAGGTCGAGCAGCGCCTCCAGGCCGCTGCCGTCGACATTGGCTTCGGGGATCTCGATAACCAAGTAGTCGACAGGGCCGATCTCAAGGTCGTCGCTCATGTGTCCTCCTCGTGTGCACCCGTCTTGGGGGGTCGGGCGCGCGAACGGCGCATCCCGTGCGAGTAGACCCTAGCCCCCCGGCTACGGCGCGGCGCGCTGACGGGAGAGACGGTGATCGGCAGCATGCGGCCATGAGCAGTTCCGGGACGCAGACGGTCACCACGCAAGCCCTGGCACGCTTGCGGGACGACCTCAGCAACTGGCGGTTGCTGCTCGTCAAGTTCGTCTCGGCGGCACTGTCAGTCGTGGTGACCGTGCTGGTACTGCCGGGTCTCAGCTTCCAGGGCTGGCAGTGGGGTCAGCTAACGCTGATCGGGGTGGTCTTCGGGGTCCTCAACGCCGTGCTGAAGCCGGTGCTGCAGTTCTTCACCCTGCGGTATCTGGTCGCGTCCTACGGCTTCGTCATCATCGCGATCAACGCTGTGCTGCTGCTGGTGCTGTCCTGGGTGCTCGGTGACAGCCTTGAAGTGGCCCGGGTCACGTCGCTGCTCGTCGGTGGCGCCGTCGTCGGTCTGGTCGGGATGTGCCTCGACACGATCCTGGGAACCAACCGGCCGGTGATCGACCGCGGCGGCGGCTTCAGTGCGCCCGACTCGTCCCCGCAGCCGATTCCTGCGGCAACCCCGGAGGCGACGCGATGAGCAGCACCCTGGCGACCGCCAGCGAGAACATGCGGCTGCAGCAGGTCTACTCGACTCTCATCGACTTCGGCACCGCGAGTTTCGCCGACCGCACCTGGGTCGGCCGGCCGCGTCGGGCGATGCAGCGCTGGATCTACCGGATCGAGGAGCCGATCCCGGCTTACTCCTCCGCTGTGCGCACCCGACTCCTCCTGGAGAAGTTGGGCCCGACCTACGTCAAGCTCGGCCAGATCGTCTCCAGCCAGGCTGCGGTTCTCCCCGACGACTGGCGGGTCGAGCTCGACCGGCTGCAGAACGAGGTCCCGCCGGTCCCGTACGCCGAGATCCGCCAGCAGATCATCGACGAGCTCGGTGCCCCGCCCGAGGAGTTGTACGCGACTTTTGACGAGGTCCCGTTGGCGGCTGCTTCGTTGGGCCAGGTCCACGTGGCGACCCTGCACGACGGCCGCAAGGTGGCGGTGAAGGTGCAGCGCCCGCGGATGCAACGGCAAGTGCAGGCCGACCTCGGCATCGCCCGCCTGTTCGGTCAGTACGCCGAACGACGCAGCGGCTGGGCGCGCGAGGTGGGGATCGCCTCGATGCTCAACGAGTTCTCCTCCACGCTGCTGGAGGAGCTCGACTACTACGCCGAGGCGTACAACATGGTTCGGCTGCAGCAGAACCTCGCCTCGATCGAGGGAGTGAAGGTCCCCGAACTGCACCGGTCACTGTCCACCGGCCGCGTCCTGACCCAGGAGTTCGTCAGCGGGGTGAAGATCTCCAACGTCGACGCGATGCGGGCCGCGGGTCTCGATATCGAGGCGATCGGCCGGTCAGCGCTGCGCGCGGCGATCAAGATGCTGCTGATCGACGGCTATTTCCACGCCGATCCGCATCCGGGCAACCTGATCGTGAACACCGAAACCGGCGAGGTCACCTTCCTCGACTGCGGCATGGTCGGGGAACTGACGGTGTCGCAGCGGATCCACCTCATCTGGATGTTGTGGGCCTTCACCCGCGGCGACATCCCCGCCATGGGCGAGCAACTGCGGTCGCTCAGCGTGCCTTTCCGTCCTGTCGACGAGGAGCGGTTCCGAAAGGCCTGGGATCGGCGGATGTCCAGGTACTCCGGCACCGGTGTTGCGGACGTGTCGGCCGTGCTGAGTCAGGGGATGGGGGTGCTGCGGGACAACGGTCTGCGCCTGGACCCCCAACTCACCCTGGCGATCAAGGCGCTCGGCCAAGCCTCGGCCTTCTTCAAGCCGCTGGCGCCGCAAGGCGAGACCTTCTCGACGGCGGCCATCGAGGCCGCCCAGGAACTGGGGCTGGAGGCGTTCACCGAGGAGGCGGTCCGCGACGTCATCAAGAAGGAGTCGCTGAAGCTCGCCGGCCAGGCCCTGCAGGAAGCCCCGGAGTACGTCAAAGGGCTCCTCTCCTGGCGCGACCAATTCAAGCGCGGCAAGTTCACCCTGTATCTCGATACCAGTTCGCTGGAGTCGCAGGTGCAAGGCCTGCGGTCCATCGTGAACCAGGTAGTCGTGGCACTCCTAGTCGGTTTCGGCGTGGTCGGCACCGCCTTCGCGTCCGCCGCATTCACCCAGCTCGACGGGTACGAGGTGGCGGCTCGCTGGTCGATCGTCGCGTTCTTCGCAGCGCTGGCGGTCGGTGCGCTCTTGGTGTTCGGCTTCCTTGGCGCCATGATCCGGGAGCGCCGCCGCGGAAACGCCGACTACCCGTAGTGCGGCCCAGTCAAGATGGATCGCGAAGGACGCTGTCGGCGTGCTGCAGGCCCAGCGTGTACGCGGTCAGCCCTTCGACCGCGGGTTCGACCACGTCCGCCACGCTGCGGCCGGGGTCGGGAGCCGCCAACAGCGACGCTGCCGCAGCGATCAGGCGTTCGTACGCGTTGACGCCTTCGGCCAGGCGGGCTGCCACGGTGTGGGCGGCGGCGTCGGCGCTGGCCGCGGGCTCACCACTTGTTCGGCGCAGCCGGTTCAGGATCGACAGCCGGTGGGCCAAGTCGTGCAACGCTGGTGTCGCCGCCTCGGCCGCGGCCCGAAGTTCCGCTGCGGCCCCCGGGTGCACGCGTGCAGCCGCCGGGACCATCTCGGCAAGTGAAATCTCTGCTCGACCGAGTCTGGCGATCGCGTCCGAACCCGGGTCGGTCGGGCTGAGCGCCGGCAGCGGTTCCGGCGGCGGAGTCGGCGGATCCGGGTAGCCACGCAGCCGGCGCCAGGACTTCGCCGCCCAGACGCCGATCCCGGCTGACGCGGCGGCCATGGCGATCGCGATCGGGGGCTGCGCACTTGCCGCGGCGACGGCGGCACCGGTCGCACCGGCCCCGGCGGCTGCGGTTCCGGCGATGGCCCGTGCCTGCACCGCCGCCTTGCCTTTGCGGTAGGTGGCCATTTGCTTGGAGTACGCCTTGCGCAGAGCCCGCTGCGGGTCCTTCGTGGTGGTTGCTGCGAACGCCGTCAGCGCCGTCGCCGCCAGCCGTCCCCCGGTCTGCGCAGCCGCCACCCAGCGATCCAGTTCCCGACCGCCGCCGGGCTTGGTGCGCGGCATGACGTCACGTTACGCCGCCGCCGGGCCCACCTTCCATCAGAGCACCCCTGATGGCATCTAGTCGGAGTCTTGATGCACAGTCGAACCGGACAGTTGTGGGCTTGGTGGAGTGTGGCTGTGGTCGGTCAGTCGGCGAGATCCGGATCGACGATGACGACGACGTTTCCGACCTTCATCTCGGTTTCCACGTAGCGAGTCGCTTCCGGGATCTCCTCCAGCGAGTACGTGCGGTCGATCAAGACTCGGTACGCACCGGACATCACCAGCTCCGCGCCGAACTCCAGATCGGCCCGGCTCTCCTTGGGCATGGGCATACACACGCGCTGGCCGCCCGAAGCAAGCGTGCTGAGCACCAGGAACGGGTTCTGCACGCCCGGTCCCAGATCCGTCGAAACGAAGACACCGTCGGGTTCGAGCACCCGCCGGCTGGCCGCGAACGTGCTCTTGCCCACGGCGTCCAGCACCACGTCGAAGCGCGCATCGAGGGCGGTGTAGTCCTGCTTGGTGTAGTCGATCGCGTCGACGGCACCCAGGGAACGGATGAGGTCCAGGTGCTCGCCCCGGCAGACGCCGGTCACCACCGCACCCATGTGGGCGGCCAGCTGCACACACGAGTTGCCAATCGATCCCGTGGCTCCGTTGACCAGGACGCGTTGGCCCTTGCCGACAGCGCCGGCGCGCAACACCGCCAGCGCTTGCATCACCCCGTCGCCGAGCGCGGCGGCTTCGGCGAAACTGATCGATCCCGGTTTGCGGATCAGGGCGCCGTCGGCGGGCATGCGCAGGTACTCAGCATGCGCGCCGAAGCGCACCCCGCCGGTCAGCCCGAACACTTCTTCGCCGGGCAGGAAGCCCGACACCCCCGGACCCACCGAATCGACGACGCCGGCGAACTCGTTGCCGAGCACAAGTTGGATCGGGCGCAGCACGCCGGAGAACAGCCGCACGATCGCGGGTTTGCCGCTGCGGAATCCGCAGTCGGTGCGATTCACCGTGGTCGCGACGACGCGAACCAGCACCTCCCCGGCACGCGGACGTGGCTTGGCCACCTGGGCCACCCGCAGCACGTCCGGATCGCCGTAGTCGAAGCGAACGACAGCGCGCATGGTCTCGCCCATGGCCCAACTGTGGCGGTCCGGCCACCGAAAGGCCAGGCCTGGCCGACTTCTCCACAGCGCGGGGTCAACGGGTGTGCGAGCAGCCGCCGCCGGGTTACGTTGCCGCGCATGGCTGACGCGACCCGATTCACCGGATTCCCAGTCGAGGCTTTCGAGTTCTACGACAAACTGGCGGGGAACAACACCCGACCTTGGTGGCAGCAGCACAAGGCCGACTATGAGCGCCACGTGCGTGACCCCTTGCTGGCGCTGACGGGTGAACTAGCCGCGGAGTTCGGGGCGGCGCGCCTGTTCCGCCCGTATCGGGACACCAGGTTCAGCAAGGACAAGACGCCGATCAAGGACCACCAAGGCGCGGCGGTCTACTTGGAGGATGCGCTCGGCTACTACGTGCAGGTTTCCGCGTCCGGCCTGTTCGTCGCAGGTGGGTGGTACTCCCCGCAGGGCCAGCAACTGCAGCGGTTTCGAGACGCCGTCAGCAGCGGACACGCCGGCCATGTGCGCGGCCTCATCAAGAAGGCGAGCAAGCAAGGCTGGGAGGTCGACGGTCAGCCGGTGAAGACCAGACCGCGTGGAGTGCCCGCCGACGATCCGAACCTGGATCTGCTGCGGATGCGGATGCTGACGTTGGGCCGCAACTACCCGGTCGAACCGTGGCTTGGCACCCGTAAGGCGCTGACGGTGGTCCGTTCCGGATGGCGCCAGATCAGGCCACTTCTGGAGTGGTTGGCCGACACGGTTGGGCCGGCCGCGGACCCAGCCGACGGGTTGGACTAACGGCGCCTCCGGTCGCCAGCTCAGTCGTCGGTGTCGCGGCGAAGTCGCTTGACCTCACTTCGGCGCTTCTTGCCGGAGATGCGGCGTTCGACAGATGCGCGAGTGGCGCGGGTAGGTCGCCGGGCCTTCGGCGGTTGGGCCGTCGCATCCCGGAGCAATTCCGCCAGTCGGCCTTCGGCGGCCTCTCGATTTCGAAGCTGCGAGCGGTGTTCGCTCGCGGTGATCACCAGCACCCCTGCGGTCAGCCGCCGATCCAGTCGTTGCAGCGCCCGTTTGCGCTGAGTCGGGCCCAGTGAGGGGCTGTTGGCGACGTCAAAGGACAACTCGACGCGGGAGTCGGTGGTGTTGACCCCTTGGCCCCCGGGGCCCGAACTGCGGGAGAACCGCCACGACAACTCCGACTCTGGAATGACCAGGCCGGGGCGCACGGAGATAGGGCCGGGCATGGGCCACCTCCTCGCACCTGGGCGCCGTATATCGGGATTCACGGACCTCCACGGGATTCTCGCAGTGCGAAGGCCGCCGACCCGCCTTAACTTGGTGTCATGACCGAACAGCAGGAATACCAAGTGGTCCGCACGTTCCCCGGTTTTGAGGTGCGCCGGTACCCGGCGCACGTGGTGGCAGAGGTGGAACTGTCCGGGCGCTTCGAGAGCGCCGGCAACGCGGCCTTCCGCCCCCTGGTGTCCTACATCAGCGGGCGCAACAACTCCGGGGCGAAGATCGCCATGACCGCACCGGTGATCCAAGAAGCGACCGAAGACCTGACCAGGCACCGGGTGTCGTTCGTCATGCCCGCCGGTTCGTCGGTGGCCGACCTGCCCGTCCCCAGCACCGCGGCGGTCAGCGTGCATGAGGTGCCCGAGCAGATGGCCGCGGTCTCGCGATACTCCGGTCGTTGGACTTTGGGGTCCTACCAAACTCATGTCGAGCAGTTGGAGCGGGCGATCGAAGCGGCTGGGCTCACCGCCACCGGCCGACCCCGTTACGCGCGCTTCGATCCGCCCTGGAAGCCGCCGTTCATGCGCCGCAATGAGGTCGTCATCCCCATTTCGGAAGTTGGCGCCTAAGCGCACACTCCGCGCGGCAATGGCGACATCGTTGGGCGTGCGCCTGACAGGCTGTTGCCGTGGAAGCACGGACAACTCCGCAGTGCCCTCGGTGCGGTGCACTGCTGGCGGTTGTCTCAGCTGACCAACCCGCCGAGTGCTCCGGCTGCGGGCTGCTGCTACCGCCGGAACTGGTTGCTGAACTCGGTTACCTGGACCGCCTTCAGGACTGGGTCGGCCAGCGCCGGTCCTGGGTTGCGGCCATGGCCGACTACCTGGCGGCCAGCCCCGAACAATCACCTGCTGCCGCGCTCGGAGCCGCCGCCACGACCGCCGCGGCTCCGGGCATCGCGACAACGCCACTCCCGCAGCAACCCCGGACCGGTACCGCGCAGGGGTGCCTCCTGACGGCTGGTGCATTCGCGTTGGTGGCGGCCGGCATCACTTTCGTTGCCGTTGCCTGGGGCACGTTGTCCGACGTCGGCCGCTTCTCCGCCCTGCTGATCGCCGGGCTGCTGGCGTTGCTCATCGCGTGGTGGTCGGCGCCTCGGATCAAGGCGACTGCGAGCACCCTTGCCATCGCCGGATCGCTGCTCGTCGTCGTCGACGTCGTCTTCTTGATGGCCAACACCGAACCGGATCGTGCCGTTCCGGTGGCCGTCCTAGCCGCTGGCATCGGTGTCGCCGGCGTCGCCTATGCGCGCAGGATCAAGTCTCGGTTGCCCGGTGCGGCCGCAGCCGTCGCCATCAGTTCCGCCGTTCTGGCCGTCCTCGCGATCGCGGCCCTGCCGCTGCTCGGGGAGTGGGACGGCGACTGGGCGCCCGGTTGGGCGGCGGCGGTATTCGTCTTGAGTGGCCTTGCCATTTTGGCTTGGGGAGCGGTAGACGACACGGTGGCCTGGTCCTGGCCCGCCACGGTTTGGCTGGTGATCGCCGCCGGTCCGGCCGCCGATCAGGCGTCGCGTCTCGTTGCCGACTCTGCCGGCGGTCTTCCCGACTGGCTGTTGCCGCTGGCCACCGTGCTGCTCGTTGCCGCAGCACTGCTGTTGCTGGACCGCATCACTGGTGCGCGCTGGCCCGCGCTGCTGGCCGGGTCCGTCGCGTTGCACGGGGTTGTCGCTCTGGCTCTGGTTGCCACACTCGGTGTGCCGGCGCAACGCCCCTGGACCGCGCTGGTCCTGCTGGTTTGGGCGGGTTCGTGGATCGGCCTCATCGCGCACGCCCATGCGCACCATCGCCGGATCGCGGACGTGCTGTCGGTACTCACCCCATGGGTGGCCGCGGTGGCGACCGCGATCAGCGTCGCCGCGCTGCTGGCATACGCGCCGGGACTGCGCGAGTACGACGACTTCCAGGGCACCGATGCGGTTCGCGACGCCTACCCGTGGCTGCGCGGGGCGCTGCTGGGCCTGGTGACCACCGCGTTGGCTGCGGTGGCGGCACGACTGCTGCGAGACCGGCCAGTACCGGAGTGGACGCAGCGCTTCGTCATCCCGGTCTGGCCCGTGGTGGTCCTGGTCCCTTGGATCGGCATGGCCGCCGCCGACTCCGATCGCGGCGCTGTCTACGCAACGGGCTCCTGGAACGCCGATCTGCCAGCGGCCGCCACGGCCGTGGCGGCCGCGCTGCTGGTCACCGGGTCCGGCGTCCTGCTGCTCAGCGCCCGGGTTCGGGAGCCGTGGCCGTTGTGGCTGGGGGCCGCTACAGCCGTCGGCGGCGTGCTGGCCGCCGTGGCCGCCTGGGACACCTCGGCGTGGTCCACACCGGAGTTGCTCGGCTTGGCCTTGGCCGCCCCACTGGCCGCCGCCGGTGCCGTGCATGCCTGGATCGCGCGCCCTCGAACCCTGCCGACACTGATCATCGTCGCCCCCGGGCTGGTGGCTTTGCTGGCGCCGTCCACGCTGTCAGTCCTGAGCGATACGACCGATCGTTGGTTCTCCAGTCTCTTCCTGGGCGAGCAGCCGGTAAGCACCGCTGCCTTGGTGCGCGGCCTGAGCCTCGCTGTTGTCGCGGCCGCGCTCGCTGTTGTCGGTGCCAGGCAACGCTGGGCCGGGGTCTTCTGGCCGGGGCTGGTCTGCCTGGTCCTAGTGGTGGGGGCGCAACTGGTCGACCTGGCCGACCGGATCCCGCCGTGGCTGGTGCTCACCGGCGTCGGGGTGCTCCTGGTTGGCGCGGGCGCCAGGTGGGAAGTCGTGCGCGCACAGGGTCGTCGCGGCCGCGCCTGGGCGGGACACCTGCGCTAGGAGGGCGTGACGCCTACTACTGCGTCTCGCCGCCGTCGGGGCGTCGGTTGCGCCGCCAGTCGTAGATGACCGAGGACCGCAGCAGGGTGTCGGCCAGGGATCGGTTCTCGTCGCTGAAGACCACCCAGAACAGCCCGATGGGGAAGAAGACGCAGAACGTGGCGCGGAGCAGGGCCGCGATCGGGTTCATCCGCGACTGGCGGGCACCGAGGACCCGAAGCCCGATCAGACCCTTGCCCACGGTTCGTCCGGTGATCCACCAACCGACCGCCAGGTAGAGCACAGCCACGACGAAGTAGGCGATCAGAATCAGCCAGCCGGGGACGCTGGGCCAACTGCCTCCGGAGCGCGGGTCAAGTAGGAACTGCACCGCCGCCGAGCCCAGGTAGATCCCCGCCATCGAAACGAGGATCACGACCAGGTCGATGCTGTCCGCCAGGAACCGGCTGGCGATGCCGGCGCGGTGACCCTGATACGGACGCGCCTCCCGAGGGATCGCGTGCTCGGCCGGATCCGCCGCCGAGCCCACGGCGTCACTCATTGCTTGGGCTCGTCATCGAAGTGCGCCGCTTTGGAATCGCGCTCATGTCTGCGTCGCAGCATGCGGTCGACGAAACCCTGCACGGCCTCGTCCACCTCGATGGACTGCATGCGCACGCCCCGCACTGTCTCGGTGGCTACACCGCCGGTGGACTCCCGAATGATCGCCGGCAGGTCAATTGCCTCGATCACGTCTTCGGCGATTCGGACCAGGTCGACGCGGGTGAGGACGATTTCGGTGAGGTCGAGGGATTCCAGTGCGGTGTTGACGATGCGTTCGAGGTCGACGCGGGTGAGGACGATTTCGGTGAGGTCGAGGGATTCCAGTGCGGTGTTGACGATGCGTTCGAGGTCGACGCGGGTGAGGACGATTTCGGTGAGGTCGAGGGATTCCAGTGCGGTGTTGACGATGCGTTCGAGGTCGACGCGGGTGAGGACGATTTCGGTGAGGTCGAGGGAATCCAGGGCGCCGGTAACCACGCGGTTCAGGTCAACCCGGGCCACGACCAACTCGGTCAGGTCGATCTGGTTGAGCACCTCATCGAGGATCGCCGGGACCAGTGCTGGGGCCGCAGAGTTGACGGCCGCGTCCAGTTGCTCAGTGGAAAGGGCCCGTTCCAGTCGTCCGCGCTCGATGATCGACTGCCAGACGCGCCCAGGGGCGAATCGGCTGGGAATCAGCGGCGGATGGGCGGCCACCCGAACAACGGGGGCGAGCACATGTGTCACGGCAGTGCCGGTGCGTGCGGCGGTCTCGGCGGTGATCGCGGCGGCCCCGATGGCGGCGTCGAGTAGTGCCGGGGTCCGGCCGGCACCGCCGGTGGCCCGATCGACAAGCGTGATCGCCCAGGTGCCGGCGCCGACGGCCAGGTGCGCGGAGCGTTCCGGGAGCCCGGCCGCCGGGGGGATCTTCACGAGAGCCACTGGCCCATGCTGCCGTACAAGGCGCTGGGGAGCGGGTTGATCGCGCTCGCGGGCGCCGTTGTCGGCTCAGAGCCATACGGTTCACCTCATGACAGAGGCTGTGGCCGCTGAGCGGCTCACCAAGACGTTCAAGTCCAAAGACGGCGATATCGAGGCGGTTCGCGGGGTCGACCTGTTGGTCGAAACCGGGGAGATCTTCGGCTTCCTCGGACCCAACGGTGCCGGCAAGTCCACCACGGTCCGCATGCTGACGACGCTGTCGTCGATCACGTCCGGTCGTGCCCGAGTGGCTGGCGTCGATGTGGCTGCCGACCCCGACGGTGCGCGACACAAGATCGGGGTGGCGTTGCAGGAAGCCGGTCTGGACCCGCGGCAGACCGGCCGCGAGTTGCTCACCTTGCAATCCCGGCTGTTCGGTTCAACTCGCGCGGAAGCCGCGGCGCGTGCGGAGGAACTGCTCGAACTCGTCGAGTTGACTGACGCGGCGGACCGGTTGACCAAGACCTATTCCGGCGGGATGAAGCGGCGCCTGGACTTGGCGTCGGCGCTCGTGCACCGGCCCGAAGTGCTGTTCCTGGATGAGCCCACCACCGGCCTCGACCCGGCCAGCCGGCTGGTCGTCTGGGACGAGGTCCGGCGAATCAACGCCATGGGCACGACGGTCTTCTTGACCACTCAGTACCTGGAAGAAGCCGACGCGCTGTGTCAGCGGCTGGCGATCATCGATGGCGGCCTGGTGGTTAGCGAAGGCTCCCCAGGCGAACTCAAGGCCGAACTGAAACAGCGAAAGGGTCTGACCACCGAACCCACCCTTGATGACGTCTTTCTTGATGTCACCGGGCGGCGCCGTGAACGCAGCGCCGGCGACGTCAGCGAGGTGCAGGCATGAACGCGTTGGCCGTCCTGGGTGAGCGCGCGTTGCGGGAGAGTCGCCGCACCCTGGACGCGATCCTGCCCACCCTGTTCATTCCGCTGTTCTTTCTGGTGGTCAACGTCGGCCAGGTGGCTCGGATCTTCACCGCCGACTCCGCGCCGTTCCTCGAAGGCCAGTCCTACGCGGCCTTCCAGTTGCCGAGCTCCCTGCTGCTTGCTGCGTCCTTCGGTACCGCCGCGCTGTACTTGGTGGAGGAGATCGAGGACGGCTACTTCGACAAGCTGCGGGCCACTCCAATTGCGCGCTCGTCGCTGGTGATGGGCCGCTTGGTCGCGGTCGCCGTGCAGAGCGTGCTCATGACCACGGTTCTCGTGCTGGTGTCCCTGCTCTTCGGGGTCTCCATAGCCAGTGGGCCGATCGGCTTCCTGCTGCTGGCAGTGCTGGCCGCACTGTGGGCGATCGGCTACGCCGGTTTCTTGCAGTTCGTCGCGTTGAAGACGCGCAGCGCAGCCGCGACCAACTCAGCCAGTCTCATCTTCTTCCCGCTGCTGTTCGTGACACCCAACTTCGTGCCCCGGGAACTGCTGACCCGGCCGATGGAGATCGCGGCGAGCCTCAACCCGGTCACGTACGTGGTCGAGTCGATGCGGTCACTGGTGTTGGAGGACTTCAACTGGTCGATGATCGCGCCCGGTTTCTTGGTGGCCGGGCTATTCGTAGCCGCGATGGTGGCCCTGGACGTGCGGACCATGAAGCACTACGACTGAGGGCGCGCCAGAACTAGGGGACCGGCGACGTCCAGGGGGCCGGGGCCAGGTGGCCGCGCGGTTCGCTGGGTCAGGACGCGGTGCCGTTTGCGGCGGAGAAGCCGAAGGACTGCGCCGACTCCGGCGTGGTGAAGCAAACCTGGGGAGTGACCGAGTCGTAGCCGGCTTGGTCTGGGGTGTAGTACGCGAGTGAGTCGGGGTCGCCCTTGAGCGGGGCCTCCTCCGGGCAGCAGGGCGTGCCGTCCTCGGTCGTTCCTGGGCCGCTGAGCCCCTCGCTTGTAGTCGACGCGCCGGCCACCTGGCAGGTGGCTGCTACCGCGACCGGCGCCGGCTCGGGGTCGTCGCTGCGCAGGGAGTTGAGCGCCGGTACGGCGAGGCCGCCGATGATGACCAGGGCCGCCGCGGCGATGGGTGCCCACTTCTTCCACGCAGCGTCCGGGTCCTTGACCTGATCGTTGGCCTGGGCGACCTCGGTCTTGATCTCGTCCAGCATCGCCTGGTCCAGCGGCGGTGCAGGTAGTTGCCCCTTGCCCGCCGGGGCGCTGGCGGCCGCGTGCTGGCCGACCAACTCCCGCACCAGGTACTCCGCGCAGAAAGCGGGATCGTCGCGCACCTGCTGGGAGTTGAAGTGGACGTATTCGAACCGGTCTGCGGCTACTCGCGGTGCGCCGCCGGCAGTGGCTGCGGGCCCGGGTTCGCCGACGTCGATGGCCATGCGATACGGCATCTGGTCAATGCGGAAGTCGACTCGGACATCGGCCACCGAGGCGAGGCTGCTGTAGGACAGGCCCAGCCGTCGGCAAACGGGTGCCAGCACCACCGTCTCGAACTGGCGCAGGTCCTCGGTCTTGTCCGCCACCACTTGCTCGCTGTCCCCCTCAGAACGGTTGGCACACCCTAGGCGGACACCCAAGCATGTGGCCAGGGTTCTGCCCGGGAGCGCCACCTGGGAGGATCGCCACATGAGCGCTCCGACCGATGTCGACCTGCTGGCTGAACTGGAACCCGTCGTCGCCGACGAGACCAACCGACACCTGGGCGCGGCCCGGGACTGGTACCCGCACGAGTACGTGCCGTGGAGTGAAGGGGAGACCTTCGCCGGCGTCCTGGACGGCAAGGCTTGGGACCCGTCCCAGGAGCGCTTCACTAAGGCCGCCCGCACCTCGTTGATCATCAACCTGCTCACCGAGGACAACCTGCCCAGCTACCACTTCGAGATCGCCTCGCAGTTCGGCCGCGACGGCGCATGGGGTTCCTGGGTGCACCGTTGGACCGCGGAGGAGGACCGGCACGCCCAGGCATTGCGTGACTACCTGAGCATCACCCGCGCCGTCGACCCCGTTGAGCTCGAAGACGCCCGCATGTCCCACATGCAGGAGGGCTTCACCGCCATCCGGCCGGGCATCCTGCACGGCCTGGCCTACGTGTCGTTCCAGGAGTTGGCCACCCGCGTGAGTCACCGCAACACCGGCAAGGCAACGGGCGACCCGATCGCAGAGCAGTTGCTCGCTCGCATCGCGCTGGATGAGAACCTGCACATGATCTTCTACCGCAACGTCATGGGTGCCGCGCTGGACCTGGCCCCGGACCGTTCCATGCGGGCCATCGCGGACATGGTCATCAACTTCGCCATGCCCGGCCACGGGATTCCCGGGTTCGAGCGCAAGGCGGTGGAGATCGCGGTTGCGGGCATCTACGACCTACGCCAGCACCTCGATGAGGTGATCGCCCCCGTGCTGCGGACGTGGCAGATCATGGAACGCACCGACTTCGGGCCTGACGGTGAGAAGGCCCGCGAGGAAATGGCCGCGCACCTGGAGGGCCTGGAGAAGACGGCCGCTCGCTTTGAGGAGCGCCGTCCCAGCCTGGCCAAGAGGCTGTTCGGCGACGAGGCGTAGTCGGCCGCGACCACGTCGATTATCGGGCGCGCGGTCGCGATCACGTCGCAATTGCGCGGAATCGGGCGTTAGCCCGGTCCTGGTGCGTACGAGACACCTATGGTCGAAGTCAGTTCCAGGTGCGCCAGTAGTTGTTGGCGGTCGGGAACGGAGATCGCGTACGCAGTTGTCGACTGAGGGACTCTTTCTGTGGAAGGCGTCACGAGTTGGCTTGAGTACGTCGGTAAGAACTACGACGACATCCTGCAGGCGACCTGGGAGCACGCTCGTCTCGTTCTGATCGTGATCGTTGCGGCCACCCTCTTCTCCGTAATCCTCGGCGTGCTGGTTCAGCGCAATGGCACCGCCCGGGCGATGTCGCTCAGCATCGCTGGAATCTTCCTCACCATTCCCTCGTTGGCACTTTTCGCGCTGTTCATTCCCCTGGTCGGGATCGGCAATCCGCCCGCCCTCATCGCGCTGTTCCTCTACGCGATCCTGCCGATCCTGCGCAACACCGTGACCGGTCTGGATGAGGTCAGCCCGGCCGTAGTCGAGTCCGCCAAGGGCATGGGGCTGAACTCCGGACAGCAACTCCTGCGCGTTCGGTTGCCGTTGGCATGGCCGGTGATCATGGCCGGTGTTCGGGTGTCCAGCCTCTTGGTCGTCGGTATCGCTGCAATCGCTGTACTTGTCGGCGGTGACGGGCTGGGCACGTTCATCCAGGGCGGGCTGACCCGCCTGGGCCTGCCGGGCAGTGTCGAATCGGTCTGGGTGGGCACCGTCTTCACGGTGCTGCTGGGTCTGGTTCTGGACGCGGGCTTCGCGTTGGTGCAGCGACTGACCACATCCGCCGGCCTCAGGATCTAAGGAGACAGTTGTGTCGGGACGATCGATGATTCATTTGGACCGGGTAACCAAGGTGTACCCCGGGTCCAGCGTGCCGGCGGTTGAGGAACTGACGCTGGACATCGAAGAGGGCGAGATCCTGGTTCTGGTCGGGCCTTCCGGTTGCGGCAAGAGCACCACTTTGCGCCTGATCAACAGGATGATCGAGCCGTCCGGGGGGCACATCTACTTCGACGGGGAGGACGTCACCGACGTCAACCCGGACCTGCTGCGCCGGCGAATCGGCTACGTCATCCAGCAGATCGGTCTGTTCCCGCACCACACCATCGGCCAGAACATCGCCACCGTGCCCAAGATGCTGGGTTGGGACAAGAAGCAGATTGCTGAGCGCGTAGATGAGTTGCTGGACACGGTCGGCCTGGACCCGGCTGAGTTCCGCGACCGATACCCGAAGGAGTTGTCTGGCGGCCAGGCGCAGCGGGTCGGGGTGGCCCGGGCGCTGGGCGCGGACCCTGCGGTCATGTTGATGGATGAGCCGTTCGGCGCCATCGACCCGATCACCCGTGACCGGCTGCAGAACGAGTTCCTTCGCCTGCAGGCGGAACTGCGCAAGACCATCGTCTTCGTCACTCACGACATCGACGAGGCAATCAAGATGGGCGATCGCATCGCGATCCTGGGGGAGCGCAGTGTCATCCGGCAGTGCGACACCCCGGAGCGGATCCTTGCCTACCCAGTGGACGACTTCGTCGACGACTTCATCGGCGCTGGTTCGACGCTGAAGGGGCTGAACTTCGAACGGGTCAACAGCCTGGACCTGCCCGACTACCCGACGATGCGGCTGGGGGACTCCCTCGAGGTGGGCTTGGCTGCGTTGAACGGCGGCCACCAGGAATGGCTGCTCCTGCTGGACGCCGAGGGGCGCCCGCTGCGCTGGCTGCGGCGGGCCGACCTCACCAGGTCAGAGGGTCAGTTGCGGGATCGCGGCCATCCGGTGCGTGCCCACGTTGAGCCCAACGCCACCCTGCACGACACGCTGGAGGAGATGCTCAACTCCTCCACCGGCGCTTCGGTCGTGGTGGACAAGCGAGGGCGCTATCTAGGCGTGGTCGAGATCCGGCAACTGGTGGAAGTAATCCGCGAGCTGCGCACGGAGGCAAAGGAGCACTACGAAGCCCTGGAGGCGGCGTCAACATGAGTCGCCCGCTCACCGCGGAAACGCAGCGACTGAATCATCCGCTGACCACCGACGACGACGAGGCTGACGTCGCCGTAGCCGGAGCCGAGTTCACGCAAGTACGTGGTCGCGCCATCGGCCTGTGGATCGCCCCATTCGGTATTGCCGTGCTGGCCGGCCTGCTGTGGCTGTACTACCGCAGCCTGAACCTGGACCCGTCGGTGAACATCCAGCAGGCCAGCGCCTTGGACTGGAGCACGAAGCTGTGGCCGCAGTCGGTGCAGCACATCTCCATCGCGTTCTGGTCGACGCTCCTCGTGGTGGCCATCGCCGTGCCGTTGGGCGTTGTGCTGACCCGACCCCGGTTCCGACCCTTCGGTGGTCCGATCCTCGGTGTCGCTAATGCCGGTCAGGCGCTTCCGGCCTACGGGCTGCTGATCCTGTTCCTGATCCTGCTGGGTCAGGGCACACGAACCGTGATCTGGGCGTTGGTGCTCTTTGCCCTGCTTCCGGTGCTGCGCAACACCATGGTGGGTCTGGACAACGTGGATCGATTCACCATCGAGGCCGGACGTGGGATGGGCATGACCCGAATCGGCGCCCTGACCCGGATCGAGTTGCCGCTGGCGGTCCCGGTGATCATCGCCGGAGTCCGCACGGCGATGATCATCAACATCGGGATGGCGACGCTGGCCTTCCTCGTGGGCGGCGGCGCACTCGGAATCACCATCAACTCGGGACTGAAGTTGCAGCAGAACCCGGTACTGATCGTGGGCGGTGCGATGGTGGCGCTTATCGCATTGACCTTCGATTGGCTTGGCGCAGTTGCCGAGCGCTACCTACGACCGCGTGGACTCTGAGCGGTTCGGCGGACCGGCAAACTGCGATCCGATTGCGACTTTCTGAACCAGGCTTTGTTTCGTTCTGGTCACGGTCTGCGCTGTCGGGCGGACTCGCGGCGCAAAGCGGACGATCGGTTGCTAGCGTCGAAACGCTCGCGCAGTTGAGGTACTCGGTTGACTCTTGCGCGGCGTCGTGGGTTGGACCCGGCGGTGTCGTGCGCCCGGGTTTCGCGACTGCAGGTATTGCGTCGGCTCTCCAGCGTGAGCATGTCCATGCAATCGACGATGGGAATCACAGTGTTCACCCCAAACAAGGGTTGGCTTCGGCCTGCCGCCGTACTGCTAGCTGCCGGCGTCGCAATGACCGCATGCAGCAGCGACGACTCCTCCGACTCCGCCAGTACCGGTACTGCGCTGGAGGGAGTCAGCATCACAGTTGGCTCCAAGGACTTCACCGAAAACATCCTTCTTGGTCAGATGCTGGCCCAGGCGATGGCCGCTGAAGGTGCCGACGTCACGGATCAGACCAACCTCGGCGGCACTTCGGTCAACCGTGAAGCGCTGTTGTCCGGCGACATCCAGGTCTATCCCGAGTACAACGGGACCGGTTGGACGGTGCACCTTGGTCAGCAGGATCCGAGTTCGGATCCGCAGGAGTTGTTCGACGTCACCGCGGAGAAGGACCTTGCCGACAACGGCATCCAATGGGTGGGGCTGTCGCCCTTCAACGACACCTACGGCTTTGCGGCCAACGGTGACCTTGCCGCCGAGCAGGGTGGGTTCGATCTGCAGGCCATGGCCGACTACCTGGCCGCCAACCCGGACGCGACGGTCTGCTTGGAAACGGAGTTCCCCGACCGTCCCGACGGCCTCATCCTGTTCGAGGAGGCCACCGGCTACACGGTGCCGCAGAGCCAGATCCAGATTCTGGACACGGGCCTGATCTACACGGAGACGGCCAATGGTGCCTGTGACTTCGGTGAGATCTTCACCACCGACGGCCGGATCACCGCGCTCAACCTGGAACTCGTTGAGGACCCGGGCGTCTTCATCCTCTACAACGTGTCCTTCACATTCGTTGACGAGGTCTTCCAGGCGCAACGCCGACACCTACACGGAGATCGTCGACACGATCCTGGCCCCGCTCGACAACGACAAGATGGCCGAGCTGAACGCTCAGGTCGACGTCGAGGGCGAGTCGGCGGAGGACGTCGCCAAGCAGTACCTGGAGGAGATCGGTCTGGTCTGACGGTCGTACTCGCGCTTGGGGCCCCCGATCTAACGGGGGCCCCAAGTCGTTTGGCGGGCGGCCGGGCGATCAGTCCTTCTCGACCGATGCCACTTCCAGGTCTTCCAGCGGTACGTCCTTCTCTGCGATCCCCGCGGTCAGTGCCGCGCTGCCGTAGAGCGCGGTGCACTGCAAGTAGAGAACCAGCAGGATGCCGATTGGTGCGGCCAGTGCGCCGTACTGCGGTTTGTCCAGACTGAAACGCAGAATCAGCGCCATCGCCCACTTGAGCACTTCGATTGCGACTGCTCCAACAGCAGACCCGATGACTCTGGAGCGCAGGGATGGCTTGATCCCACCGAGGTAACTGAGCAGCAGGAACACGATGAGGAAGTTCACCGAGAGGGTCAGGACGATCGACGCCAGTGCGAGCAGGACAGGCGCTCGCCAGTCGATGCCAAGCGCGTCAAGCGTTTCGTCACTGAAGGTGGTCACCACGGTCGAAGCCACGAAGGACAGCAGGATCAGCGGACCAAGCACCAACAGCCAACCAAGGGCGCGTACGCGGGCGACCACAAAATTGCGTGGGTCCTTCGGCGCCCCGTAGATCAGGTGCAGCGCCCGGCGGGCAGCGACCACGGAGCCGGCGCCGCCGTAAAGAAGCCCCACGATGCCCACGATTGACGTGGCCTGGCCGACGGAACGCAACTGTTCCGGGTCAACGCCGGCGGGATCCAGTAAGCCCGGGAAAGCTTCATTGAGGCCCTCGGTCAAGTAGTCGGCAATCGAGTCTGCGCCGATCGCGGCGGCGATTCCGTATGCCAGCGCGACGATCGAGAACATGGCGAAGAAGATGTAGTAGGTGGTGCCCGCGGCCAGCAGCGATGCGCGGGAGTGGGCGAACCGGTTGAAGGCGCGGTAGCCGACACCGATCCCTTCGCCGAGGAGCCCCTCCTTCTCGTCCAACTCCTTGATCTTGTCCGGCGCGACCTTGGGCTCGGGGTCGGTAGACGAACCGGGAATCGGTGGCGGGACTGACATGGCTCCTTCACCTCTCCACGCGCTCGACTGGTACCGCTCGGAACTCATTGCCCCACAGACGCTGAGACCAGGGCAGGGCGATCACGTCGACCGGCTGACCCGCAGCCGCGCCGCCCGGGGGCGCGACCGCGAAACAGTCTGCGGCGGCGAGCCCTCTGAGCATGGCGGAGCCCTGGTGCGGCAGCGGGGTGACGCTGGACTCGGCTTGACGGGCGGGAACGAGCCGATGCTCACCCTGTGGGGCAGCGATCGGTTCGATGGTAAACGCGGTCGATAGCCGATTCAGCGGGCGCGCGCCGTACGCAGCGATCAGGGGCAAGGCGAACGTGCAGAACGCCACTGCGGCAGCCAACGGATTTCCCGGCAGGCCGACGACGAACCGGTTGTCCGCCAATGCGGCCAGCAGCATTGGGTGGCCGGGCCGGACTGCCACCTGGTCCACAACTAACTCCGCCCCGACGCGACGCAGCGCCTCATGCAGATGGTCGACTGGACCGCGCGCGGTGCCGCCGGTGGTCAGCACGATGTCGGCATCGCAGGAAACCAGCGCGTCCACAGTGGCCGAAAGGGTGTCGGGCACGCGGATCGGCGGCACGGCTGCGCAGCCCACGGCCGTTGCCCAGTGCGGTAGTTGCACGCTGAGGGAGTCCCGGATTCGCCCTGCCTGCGGCAGGCCGGCGCCCAGGAGTTCGTCCCCCAACACCAGGGCGGCCACCACGGGCCGACGACGAACGGGCAAGGCATCGTGACCGGCCGATGCGGCGAGGCCAAGCACCGGTGGAGTGATCGGTATCCCGGCATCCAGAAGCCGCTCACCGGCGGCGCACTCCTCGCCCATGGGTCGGTAGTCCCGCCCCCGCGGCAGCTCCCGATCCGCGTGCAACTGTCCAGACTCCTCGGTCCCGTGCTCGCTGCGCAGCACCGCATCTGCACCTTCAGGAACCGCGGCACCGGTGGCGATCTCTACGGCCTGCCCGGCGTGCAGCATGGAGACAGTGGATCGGCCAGTACCCGGCCGACCACGGTCCAAGGCCCGGGTCCGGAAACCGCCCAGCCGTCCATCATCGACGTGTCGAAAGGTGGCATCGGGTGCAGGGCATGCATTGGCTCGGCCAAGGTTGCACCGATCGCGTCGGGTAGGGCGAGCCGGTGCACCGGCAGTGGTGCAGCGGCTTGGTGTGCCAGCCGCCTGGCCTCTGGCCACGGCGGTTCGGAGACCGTCACAAGTCGACCCTACGGATGAGAGGGTCATCCGTGTGCAGGTGAGGGCGATCGTGCTTGCCGGTGGTGGCGCGCAACGGCTGGGTGGGGCGGCCAAGCCCTACCTCAGCGTGGCCGGGCAACCCTTGATCAGTCGGGTTCTCGCCGCCTGCAGTGGGGCCGGCGCTGCGGCTCTGGTCGTGGTCGGACCACCGCCGCCCCCCAGTCTGGGCGAGCAGATCGGCGGTGCCGATGTGCAGTGGACCCGGGAGGAGCCGGCCGGCCGCGGCCCGGCCCCGGCCGTGGCTGCCGGCCTGCGGGCGTTGGGCCCGGACCCGCGCGATCTGGTCTTGCTGCTGGCCGCGGACGCGCCACGGATCGACGAGGCGCTTTCCGCCGTTGTGGCCGCAGCCACGGAGTCGGTGCTTACCGGTGGCGTGGGTGCTTGGGCGGTCGCGGCGGGGGTTCGACAGCCGTTGCTTTCCTGCGTTCGCGCTGACGCGCTGGCGAAACTGGATCTGGACGCCGGGGGTTCGCTGTTCTCCGCTTTGGCCGCTTTGGGTCTAGCCGAGGTGCGGGTGGATGAACGGGCGATCGCCGACGCGGACACATGGGACGATCTGATTGATCTACGCAGGGAGGCAGCAGTGAGCGACGGCATCAGCGGCTCCGACCAGCAACGTCTGCAGCAGTGGGTGCGTGCAGCCGCAGAGGCAGCTGAAGTCCCGGCCGAAGCGGTCGACATCGACGCGGTCCTGGACTTGGCGCGGGAGGCAGCGCACAACGTCCAGCGTCCCGCTGCGCCCGTGACGACTTTTCTACTCGGCTACGCAGCCGCCGCGCGCGATCTGGATGAATCCGCAGTCGCGGCACTGGCCGATCGGCTGGCGTCCCTGGCCAAGTCGCAGGCCCCGGAGTCCTGAGGTGGACCTGAGTCACTTGGACGACGTGGGGCGGGCCCGGATGGTGGACGTTTCGGGCAAGGAGGTCACGGTCCGCACGGCTGTTGCGACTGGTCGGGTGTTGGTGTCGGCGGACACGCTTGCCCTTGCCCGTTCGGCGATCTACCTAAAGGGGACCTGACTGCGGTAGTCCGATTGGCCGGAATCATGGGGGCGAAGCGGACGGCGGAGTTGATCCCGTTGTGTCACCCGTTGGCCCTGCACGACGTCGAACGTTCAGGTCGAACTCGAGGATGCTGCCATCGCTCTGACGGCGACCGTGCGCACGGTTGACCGCACGGGGGTCGAGATGGAAGCTCTTCATGGCGGTCAGCATCGCCGGCCTCACCGTCATTGACATGGTCAAGGCGGTGGACCGACCGCAACCCTCACTGATGTCCAGGTGCTGGCCAAGTGGGGGGGCCGATCCGGCGACTGGTCCAGGCAGTGACTTCGCCGCTGGCGGGTGTGGTTGGCGCCGTCATCACGGTGTCGGACCGAGCAGCGGCCGCGGGTGCTCGCCGGATCGCAGTGGCCCATTGGCGGTCGAACTGCTGCGGGATGCCGGTGTGCTGTTCCCGACGCAGTTGTTGTGGCCGACGAAGCAGCCGAGATACAAGGCGCTGTTCTTGCGGCGGAGTCGGCGGGGGCGCGGCTCATCATCACTACCGGAGGAACCGGCGTGGGACCACGCGACCGGACCCCCGAAGCGGTGGCAGCGCTACTGCGAATGCAAGTACCCGGGGTGGCTGAGTCGATCCGCGCCGCCGGTCGTGTCAACACGGCCAGGGCCCGACCTGTCCCGAGGTATTGCCGGGCTCACACAGTCCAGCCTGGTGGTCACGCTGCCCGGATCCACTAGTGCCGTCGCCGACGGGATCGGCGTCGTGGCGGAGGTCGCCGCGCACCTGCTCGCCCAGATGGATGGTACGGACCACTGAGGCGGCTGTGCCCGCACCGAACCGGGATCGCTGATGGGCCGCGGGTTCGCCTAGCCTGGCCGCGTGTCGGTCGCGTACTCAGCGGTGAGTGAGGCGGTGCTCGAGGTTCAGGTGCTGCTGGAAGCCGTGTCCAGCCCCGAACATGGTGCCGTGGTCGTGTTCATCGGCACGGTCCGGGACCATGACTCCGGTCGCCAGGTCGTGTCCCTGCGGTACGAGGCGCACCCGACCGCCGACCAGGGCATCCGATCGCTGGCGGAACAGGTCTGCCAACGGCACCCATTGGTTACCGTCGCCGCAGCCCACCGGCATGGCGAACTCGGCATCGGCGATGTCGCCTTCTGCGCCGCCGCCGCCTCAGCGCATCGTCGCGAAGCGTTCGAGGCCCTAACCGATCTGGTGGACACTGTGAAGTCGGAACTGCCGAT
>CAVWCF010000002.1:0-182409 GCA_963753435.1 uncultured Actinomycetota bacterium | reverse complement strand
TCGGGGTCAAAGCGCCCGTGTTCGAAGCGCTTGCGGAACTCCAGGTCGAGACCCGCTAGCCCCGACCTGTTCTTGGCGAGCGTCAGGACCGCGTAGTCGCGGAAGCGCTCGGCATTCGTCACGTCATACACGAGGTGGTGGCGAGCCACCACGTTGTACTTGTCGTTCAGGATCAGGACGACATCAGCCTCGTAAGCAAGTGCGGACGAGCCACGCAGGTTGTTGATCCGCAAGCGCTTGCCCTCGCCGATCCCCTCCTTGTCGGCGGCGACCACGGCCAACACCGGGATGTCGAGTTCCAGTGCCAGGTCTTTGAGGGCCTCAACGACAAGGGTGACCCGCTCATCCTCCCGATCCGGCCCATCCGGCACTGCCACCTTCTGCAGATAGTCGACAACCAGGACGGGCCGCACACCCATCTGGGTGGCAACCGTGGACGCGTAGTCTCTAATCTCCTTGACCGAGGTGCCAGCGCCACTAGCGCGCATCATGAAGAGGCGGTCCCCGTAGGACTCGACCGCCTGGACTGCCTCCGCCGCGCCCGGCACCGCTGTCAATCGCTCCGCCAGCGAGCCGAGTCGACCATCAACCGCCTCCAGCGCTTCCCGAACGCGGCGCAGGGGTATCGCGTCGACCCCCATGTGCTCGCCAGCCTCGGCGGCGATCAAACGCTCCAAGATCGTCGGAGCGTCGTGTTCGTAGGAGATGTAGATGCCCGAACCTCCGGTCGAGACGACATTTCGCAGCATCTGCAGGACCAACGCGGTCTTCCCGAGCCCCTGCGGACCGCCCAGCAGAGTCAACTCCCCGCTTCGCAGGCCCCCGGACAAATAGGTGTCGAGCGGCTCGAAGCCAGTCGGAGTGACCTGCGCAGCGGCACTGCGACCTTGACGCAGAGCCGTGTCGGCGCCGTCGAGTACCTGTCGTATGGACATCACCTGATCGCTCATGAGTCCATTGCACCAGAACGACGGGCCGTTTCGTCGGTCCTCGCGCCGACGCGTCTCTCGTGCCACCGTTCCCCCGTGGACATTGCCGGCTCAACACCGACGCGCACGGCTGTCGTAGGGATCCGGGTTGCCCTGTACCTGCTGACAATTGTCCTGGCGTCCCTGTCGAGCACCGCCCTGGAGAACGCACCCGTCAATCGCGGCGCTCGCGCTGATAATGGTCCTTGCGAGCGTGCCCTATCCGCCCGCCATCGCTCGATGGATCCCGATCGTCGAGTCGGTCGCTGCTGCGGTCGTTATCTCGGCCACCAACCCACTGGACGAAGCGCTCCTGCCGTACCTGCTCGCCCCGGGTTTCGCCGCCGGAGTCACGGTCGGGTTGCGCGGCGCCGTGCTGGCCTCGGGTCTGGCCGCAATGGTGCTCCTGGGCTCGCCCGTTGCTGCGATCCGGGTGAAGCCTCAGACGACTACGTGAGCGCCGTAGTGCCTTGGCCGCTGCTGGCGTTGGGCGCCGGCGTCGTCGGGGCGTGGGTGACCCGACTGGAGCGCGCCCGGGAGACCGCCGACGCGGAGGCCTACGCCGCCGCCTACCGCCTCCTGACCCAACTGCGCCCGGTAGCCCGGCAGCTGTCCGCCGGACTGGACGCCCCGGCGATCGGCGAGCAGATCCTGGATGCCGTCCGCGTAGTCACGCCATTTCGGCGGGGTTCGCTGGTTCTGGTTCGAGACGAAATCGAGACGCCCCTGGTCGAAGTCGGACCCAGTCGCCTGCACTGGAGTCCGAGCGCAGTCCCGTCGCAGCGAGGATTCGCCAAGCCCGGATCCGCGGCGGGCAGCGGCTACCGGCACTCTGCACGGCGAGGATTTCGGCTACTGGGCCGTCATTCCGGTGCACAGCGATACCCGCACGGTTGCGCTGCTCGGGCTGGAGCGAGATGAGGCAGCCTTCTCCCGTCAGTCGCTTGCGGAGGCGCAGGCTGCGGTCGATCCGCTGGCTGCGGCGCTGGAGACGGCCGCACTGTTCGCCGACGTGCAGACTGTGGCCGCGACGGAGGAACGACGCCGGATCGCCCGGGAGATCCATGACGGCATCGCGCAGGAACTCGCCTCGTTGGGCTACGCGATCGACGAGGTGCTCGCTGACGCCGGGGATGCCAAGACGATCGCGGCGTTGCGTGGACTGAGGCAAGACACAAGCCGACTCATCGGAGAACTGCGCTTGTCCCTGTTCGACCTTCGCAGCGACGTGTCCGGCCGGGTAAGCCTGGGTTCTGCCCTGTCCGATTACGCCCGTTCAGTGGGGACTGCGGCCAACCTTCGCGTGCAACTGGTTCTGGATGAGAACGGCCGTCTGCCCGTAGCCGCCGAATCGGAACTGCTTCGAATAGCGCAGGAGGCGATCACCAACGCCCGACGGCACGCGCAAGCTACGACCCTGTGGGTGGAACTGGCGGTGGAACCGCCAGACGCGATTCTGCGCATCTCTGACGACGGACTCGGATTGCAGAAGGGCCGCAACGACTCGTTCGGGATCGGGATCATGAGGGAGCGAGCGAGCAGGATCAACGCCACCCTCGCACTCCGCCCCCGCAAGGGCGGCGGCACGGTCGTTGAGGTGGCACTCGGTACCACAACCAAGCGGCAAGTTGACGCGGCGCACCCACCAACTACCAGCGCAGTCGACTAGCCTGAAAGGCGAGGAGGAGTTGTGACTGCGTCCGTTCTGCTGGTTGATGACCACGAACTCATCCGCCAGGGTCTGCGGCGTGCGTTTGAGCGCCAGAAGGACTTCGAAGTCGTGGCAGACGTAGGCACGATCGATGAGGCACAAGCCCTCCTGAGCAACGCGCCTAACGTTGCGATCATTGATCTTCGCATCGGCGACGGAAACGGCCTAGACCTGGTGCGGGCAGCGCGCGCGGCTAGACCGGACATGGGCATCGTCGTCCTGACCATGTACGCCGGGGATGAGCAGTTGTTCGCGGCCTTGGAGGCCGGCGCCTCCGCTTTCGTCTCCAAGGACGCACCGACTGAAGAGGTGATTGCCGCGGCCCGCCACGCGTTCGCCGCCCCGCACTCGTTCAGCGCCGCCGACCTCGCCGAAGCGCTTGCAACGTCGCACCGAGCCGTCCGGCCCGCGATTGTCACCGCGCGAGGCCGAGGTCCTGACCCTGCTTGCCGAAGGGCTCAGCGTTGCGGCCATCTCAAAGCGGCTCTTCATCAGCGAATCAACAACGAAGTCGCACGTATCCAGCGTTTACGAAAAACTCGGCGTGAACAACAGGGCCTCGGCGGTCATGGCGGCGATTCGGGCCGGCCTGGTGCGGGCGGATGCCTCGCCCTAGGGCCCTCACCCGTTCGGACTCGTCCATTCGGTCCATGACTTCCGCCCGGTCTGCGGATTCACCTCAGCAGGAACCTCAGGCACCCTATTCACATAAGCCGCGCCATAGGGGTGCGGGGGAACTCCGGAGGAAAGACATGCTCGCCATGATCCGCAACCTGAAGCACCGCGAAGAAGGCGCCTCGGCCGTGGAGTACGGCCTGCTGGTCGCCGCCATCGCCGCCCTGATCATCCTGGTCGTGTTCGCGATTGGCCAGTTCGTCAAGACCGCGTTCGACGAGACCTGTGAGGGCTTCACCGGCTCCTCGAACAGCACGATCGCCGCGGCAGCGACCTGCCCGTGATGCCGTAGCTGGAGGGGCGGCACGCCACTGCGTGCCGCCCCTCCAGTCCCACCATTCCGGGCCGAATCGGGAGTCCACATGAGCAACCAGGAACTGCACCGGAAGGACGCTGGCGCCTCCGCCGTCGAGTACGCGCTCCTCGTGTCCAGCATCGCCGCGCTCATCATCTTGGTGGTATTCGCGATCGGTAAGTTCGTGCAGGCCGAGTACGACGTCACCTGCGATGGTCTCGCCAACGCCCCCCAATCCACGATCGCCGCTTCCGCCACCTGCCCGTAGGCGAACGGTGCGCGCCGCCGCCCGGCCGCGATTCACTTCGCTGGCTGTCCTGCTCTTCGTCGCGTTTCTTGCTACCGCCAATCTGACCAGCCGCCACGTCAACGACGTGGCGGCTGCTGCGCTGGCAAGTTGGCGCCTGGGCCAGTTCGGCGACCTGGACCTGTCCGGCTTTGAGGACTACGGCTGGATCAGTGCGGTAGGTGACCAAGCAGTCAGCAATCGCCTGCCCGGGGCGGTGATCTGGGGCGCCCCCTTCTACTTCCTCTTCGGCGAAGGCAACCAAAGCGTCCTACCGGCCGCTGCCGCGGCAGCGGCCGCAGCAACCGCTGCCGCCATCGTGCTCTGGATCCTGCTGCGGCGGCTGGCCTCGTCGCGCCCGGCGCTCATGGCGACCGGCCTGGTCCTGGCCGGAACCGCCTTCTGGCCGGTGGCAGCCGACGGCCTTTGGACGCATGGCCCCGCCTCCTTGTTCTTGCTCCTGGGCACTCTCGCGGTCGCTACGGGTTGGTGGTTCGGGGGTGGGATCGCCTTCGCTGCGGCCATCATGACGCGCCCCCACCTGGCCGTCGTGGCGCTGGTTCAGGGGCTTTGGGCTTCGGTCGCGCTCCGGAAGTGGCGCCCAGCGCTACTCGTCGGGCTCGGCTCAGCAGCCGGGGTGGTGGGTCTGCTTGTCTACAACAGGATCGCCTTCGGCGGTTGGTCACTGCTCGGTGGCTACGCGGACCCGGACAACCTCGTGCGACCGGATTCGATCGGCGATGTACTGGGCAATGTCGCCGGCACCTTGGTGTCGCCGGAACGGGGCGTCCTCCTTCTCAGCCCCTGGCTCCTGCTCCTGCTTCCAGGGCTGCGCGGCGGGTGGCGTGCGGCGCCGGCCTGGGCGCGGGCCGCCGCAGCCAGCGGCCTGGCCTATGCGCTCACCCAGTTGGCCCTCAACCGATTCAGCGGCGGGGACGGCTTCTTCGGCAACCGGCTCATGATCGAACCGTTGGTGTTGGCCGCCCCCCTCGGCCTCCTGGCGTACTACGCGTGGGCTTCGCGCACTGCGCCGCGACGCCTGCTCTTCGCTGTGCTGGCCGGCTACTCGATCACCTTCCACGCGCTGGCAGCGGTCAGCAACTACATCCCGCTGGACGCGCGCGACCCGTGGCGGACCTGGCTTCAGGGCGAACTCATCGCCGAGGCCAACACCTGGGTGGTCGTGCCGAGTCTGGTCGTCGGAGTGGGGCTAACGGCATGGGCGGGAGCGCGGGCGTGGCGTGGACCGTCACTCGTCGAGCATCTTCCGCAGGGTGGCGACCTGCCGGTCCCAGCCCCAGTCGGACAACACCCAGGAGCGGCCTCGGGAGCCCAGACTGCTGATGACGTCGCGGTCGGCGAGACAGGCCCCCACCCGCCCGGCGACTCCTGACTTGCCGCGCCCGTCGACGACATAGCCGGTCTCCCCGTCCAGCACCGCGTCCGGCGCCCCACCGGAGTCCCCGGCGATGACGGGCAGACCGGTCGCCGACGCCTCCAAGAAGACGATTCCCAAGCCCTCGACGTCCAGCCCGGCGTTGCGCGTGCGACATGGCATCGCGAAGACGTCGCCGGCCGCGTAGTGCATCGGTAGTTCCTCGTATGGGACCGAGCCGGTGAAGAAGACGTGCTCGGCCACGCCCAACCGCTGCGCCAGCTGCTGCAGTTTCTTCCGATACGGCCCGCCCCCGACCAGGAGCAGGGCCGTGTCCGGCACCTGGCGCCTGATCTCCGCCAGCGCCTCGATCAGCGTGTCCTGCCCCTTGCGCGGCATCAGCCGTGACACGCACACCACCACCGGCCGCTCCCCCAGCCCGTACCGGTCGCGCACGGGGCCGCCGTCCACGTCCGGGCTGAACCGTTCGGTGTCGACCCCGGGCGTCAACCGCACCATTCGCGACGCAGCCGCCGGCGACAGCGCGCGCGCTATCCGGGACCGGGTGTACTCGCCCAGGTACGTCATGACGTCAACGCGGTCGCCGATGCGTCGCAAGACCTGCCGCGGCCCCGGGAACAGCGCCCAACCCGCTTCATGCCCGTGGGTGAGGGCGACGATGCGCCTGGCTCCGGCGGCCCGCAGGTCGTCGCCCATCAAGCCGAGTGGTGCCGCGGCGCCGAACAAGACAGCCGTGCTGTCGGTTTCGCGGAGCAGTTCAGCCGCGCGACGTCGCACCGAACGCGTGGGCAGCAGCACCGAAGTGTCCTCGCGGACCACCCGAAACGGCTGCGCGGCGTCGAACTCCTCCCAGCCGCGGAACTTCGAGCAGTAGACGGTCACGTCCTCAGCCGGCAGCCGCCGGATCAACTCGTAGACGAAGGTCTGGATCCCGCCGGGACGAGGCGGGAAGTCGTTGGTGACGACCAAGACCTTGGTCACCGCGAAGCCTCGGCACCGGCGCCGGTGTCACCCGGATTGGCCGAAACGCTCCCCGGCGGTACGGGTACGCCGTTCATCGCCGCCCACTGCCGGGCCAAGGCCATCCGCTCGGCCGTGGTGGGATGCGATCCGCGCCACCACACCACCCATCGCGGCGGATCGGGGTCGGCGAGGTTCGTCAGCGCCAGTGTGCGCTGCATGGCCACGAACGCATCCGGATCAGCGGTTGTCTGCAGCGCGAATTCATCCGCTCGGGCCTCCACCTGGCGACTGATCGCTGCGGTCGCCGGTGCCGCGATAGCGGTGGCCACGGCCACGACCGCCAACACCAAACCCGCCACTCGCGGGTCACCCGGCCCGTCGGCACCGGCGCGGGCTACCCAGCCACCGGACGTCAGCACCAGACCAACGACCAGCACCACGGCACCGGCGCCCAGGGCACCGAGTCCGGAACCGACCAGAACGTCACGTCGAGCCGCGTGCCCCAGCTCGTGCGCCACGACGGCTTCGACCTGCTCCGGTGGCGCGGTTTGCAGCAGCGTGTCGTAGACGACGATGCGACGCGTCGGCCCGATGCCAGACACGTACGCGTTCAGCCCACTGGTACGGCGGCTCGCATCGGCAACCAGAACGTCGCTGACCCGAACGCCGGCCTCGTCCGCGACCGCAAGCAACCGGTCCCGCTGGTCCCCCGCCGGCAGCGATTCGAACTTGTTGAACAGCGGCTCCACCACCAACGGGAAAATCGCCGAAAGCACGAGCACCAAGACCGCGGCTGCGACAGCCGCCACGAACGGCCACCATCGTGGCGTCAGTCGGATCAACCAGAACAGCCCACCCAAGGCGGCGGTGACCAACACCGCCTGCAATCCGAAGGCCTTGAGCTGGTCGGAAGCGAAACCGCCCCACGTGCGCGTCGACAGGCCCGCATCACGCAACTGCTGCTCGGCCCGCACCACCAGCGGCAGGGCGAACGCCGCACCCACCAGCAGGAGGGCCGGGACGCCGACGATCGTCTGGACGACCGGTCCCCGGCCGAAGGACACGCCTTCAACGATCGCGGCACCAAGCGGTGTTAGCCCCAGGACCAAGGCGATGACCAGCGACAGCACGGCTCCCACCACAGCCAGCAGCCGTAGCGGGTCCCGCAGGCTGCGGGCTCGGGCGACTTCAGCATCGGTGAAGTCCATCCCGGGGTCAGCAGCCGCCGTGATTGCCCCCGTAAGCGCCGACCAAGGGATCAACGCGGTCGCCAGCAGGACCATCACGAAGAGGGTCCCCAGCAGCGACACGGTCATGCCGGTGCGCGACGGCCCGGCCACCGCCAACTCCGACAGTTGCCCGGCGCTCGACAGTGGGCCGGGGCTGGATATCGGTCCTGGGCTCACTGCAGCGATCGTACGGAACACCGGCGCATTGCAGACGCGAAGCGGGCGCCGGTCCTGAGGACCGGCGCCCGCTTCTGCGTGGAACTGTGGGATCAGGGTCGAACCGCGCCCGTGTACGGCATCGAGTTCAGCCCGGCGATGTTTACGCCGGTACGCGGGTTTGCGGCATGCACAATCTTGCCGCCGCCGATGTACATGCCCACGTGCGAGATCGGCGAGTAGTAGAAGACAAGGTCGCCCGGCTGCAGTTGGCTCTTGGAAATCTTGCGGCCAGAGGAGTACTGCGCCTTGCTTGAGTGCGGCAACGACTTGCCTGCCTTGGCCCAAGCCCAGCTGGTCAGACCGGAGCAGTCGAACGCGCTGGGACCGGTCGCGCCATACACATAACGCATACCGACGCGAGACATCGCCGCCGCCACCGCGACCGAAGCCTTGCCCGAGGCTGCGGGAGCCGGGGCGGGCGTCGACGGTGCGCTCGAGCTGCTCGACGAGGACCGAGTTGGCGTGCTCCGCGTGGGAGCAGCGGTCTGCGTGGCGCGCTCAGCAGCCACAGCTGCCGCCGCAGCGGCCGCAGCCGCGTCGGCCCGGCGCTGCTCCTCAGCAGCCAGCCGTGCCCGCTCCTCGGCCTTAAGGGTGTTCAGCAGGGCGGTCGCCTCAGCAAGCTTGCCGTCAGCGGCGCTCTTCTCCGCGTCGGCGGCACCCTTGGCCTCGTCGAGCGCGACCTTCTTCTGCTCAGCCGCAAGCTTGTCGTTGGTCAGCTGCTGCTTGGCGGCAACGGCCTGGACCATGACGTCGCCCTGACCGCGAGCGACGTTGTCCAAGGAGGACGCCTGGGCCAGGAACTGGTCTGGGTGGTCGGCCAGCAGCAACTGCAGGCTGGAGTCCAAACCACCTGCCTGGTACGTCGTGGCCGCGATCGCACCGACCGTCTTCTGTACCGCGGCCAACTGCTCTTCGCGCTGCGCCACGAGGTCGTTGAGCTTGTCCAGTTCACGCTGCGCGTCCGCCACCGCGATGCGGGCGTCGTTCCAACGCTCAGCCGCAGCCTCGGCCTGGTGCTCCAGGGCCTCGACCTTGGCGGCTACTTCACGCACCCGGTCTGGGTCGGCGTGAGCCGTGCCTGGAACCAGCACGGTCGTAAGTAGGACTGCCATGCCGGCAGTCGATGCAGCAAGAAGTCTGGTGATCGGCGTCGCCACGAGGGCGGCTCCTTCGCTTCCTCGGCCGCTTGCCGGGTTAGCTGTCGGGTTCGGGCGGGGAAGTGCGCCCTACGGATCCGTGGATCCGATTCACCCCAGGGAATTTGGGTCCCCGGCCCGGTCGGCGTCGTTGCCGACCGGTTAAGCGGAGGCTTCCGTCACCCCCCGGTCTGGGGGCGGAACGGCGGAAGCCTGGCCGGACTGTAGCCGAAACGTGATGTAAGAACGAAACAGGCTCGCGACACGCGTGGGACACGTACCCGATAAACGGACAACTGATCCGGACATTCAGGCGGATTCCCGGCCCGGCGCCCGATCCGGCGTCGCGCCCGTCCCCCGCGGCACCAGTCGCAGCGGCGGCAGCAGCCCCGCCTCGGACAACGCGCCAAGCGCCGAAGCCTCGTCGTCGGCCAGATCCACGGGCTTCGGCATACCCAGCAACGCCGTCACCATGCAGTCGCCGCAGGCGTCGCCGCGGACCTCGCAACTGTCGCAATCGATCAGCATCGCAACCCCTCATCTCCCGGTCATCGCAGACGCTAGGGAGGGGGTCCGACAATCCTGGCGCTCCCCGGAATCGGGAAGCGGGGACGCTCGGCCAGGATCCGGATCAGCCGTCAGTTGGCGTCGGGCAGGGGGCCGCCGGCGTCCGGGCGTGGCACCAGCTCGACGCTTTCGGCCTGACACCAGCGGCACGTGACCGATTCGATCTCGGCCGCCAAGGTGTCCTTTTCCTCGACCCGGGGATCCCCGGCCAGATCCAGGTGGACGTACTCGCGAACGCGCTCACTGCGCACCACGTCGAAGCGGGTCAGGTTTCCGCAGCGGGTACACCGCCACCGGGTGTCGGCGGTCGGCACAGGGACGCTCATGGGGGCACATTAGATCTGCGCGCCTGAGTGGTCGTGTCGGGGGCGGCCCGTAGCGTCGCGAACATGCACCGCTCCGCCCTCGCGACCACCGCCGCCGCACAACAGGGCAGTTTCGAGGACCTGGGCACCCCGCTGTCGCAGGTGACGTTCGTCGTGGTGGACCTGGAGACGACCGGCGGCAGCGCCGAGTCGGACTCCATCACCGAGATCGGGGCGGTGAAAGTGCGTGGCGGGCACGTGCTCGGTGAGTTCCAGACCCTGGTCCGCCCCGACAACCCGATTCCGGCGTTCATCCAGTCGCTCACGGGCATCACCGACGCAATGGTCGCCACGGCGCCGGCGATTACCGCTGCGTTGCCGGCCTTCCTTGAGTTCGCTGAAGGCACGGTGTTGGTGGCACACAACGCCCCATTCGACATCGGCTTCTTGAGGAATGCCGCTGCGCGCCAGGGGCTGGCCTTCGCACCGGCGGGGACACTCGACACCGCCCGGGTGGCGCGAAGGGTGCTGACCCGCGACGAGGCGCCGAACTGCAAACTCGCCACTCTTGCCCGGCTGTTCCGCTCCCCCACAACTCCGGTGCACCGAGCGCTGGCCGATGCCCGGGCGACGGTGGACGTCCTGCACGGTCTGATCGAGCGGGTCGGCAACGACGGCGTCGACACGATCGAGGACCTCGTGTCGTACACGTCCCGGGTTCCGGCCGAGGTGCGCGCCAAGCGGCGACTGGCCGAAGGGCTACCGGCCAGCCCGGGCGTCTACCTGTTCCACGATCGCGACGACCGGGTGCTGTACATCGGAACCACCCAGAATCTGCGCGCCCGGGTCCGCTCCTACTTCACCGCAGCCGAGACCCGCCGCCGCATCCAG
This sequence comes from uncultured Actinomycetota bacterium, assembly GCA_963753435.1. GTDB lineage: Bacteria > Actinomycetota > Actinomycetes > CAVWCF01 > CAVWCF01 > CAVWCF01. The sequence continues at coordinate 171,768 of CAVWCF010000002.1, read as the reverse complement.
GAGATGGTCAAGATCGCGACCGGGGTGCGCAGCATCAAATGCGCAACCGCCCTGGAAGCGCGGGTTCACGAACTGCGACTCATCGCCGAATACAAGCCTCCGTACAACCGGCGGTCGAAGTTCCCGGAACGGGCACTCTGGCTGCGCCTGACCCAGGAGGCGTTCCCAAGGCTTTCGGTAAGCCGCAAAGTCACAGCCGAAACCGTGGCCGTCGGCCCCTTCGGATCCCGCAAGGCGGCTGAGTCCGCCGCGGCCGCCCTCACCGAAGCCGTTGCGATTCGGCAGTGCACCAGCCGCCTCTCGGTCACCACTGCGAGCAAGGCCTGCGCGTTGGCGCAGATGGGCAAATGCGGCGCACCTTGTGACGGCACGCAGTCGCGAACCGAATACGAGGAGGTGGTTCGCGACTGCGCCGAACTCTTGGTCGGACGCGCCGACCCGGTCTGGGAGGCCGGGCTTGAGCGGATCCACCGCCTCGCCGACGAGGAACGCTACGAAGAGGCTGCCGAAGTGCGCGACCGGGCCGTCGCCTTCCTCCGAGCGGCGGCGCGAGCCGAGCGACTGCGTTCGCTGATTGCCGCCGACGAACTAGTAGCAGCCGCCCCCGCGGCTGACGGCTGGGAACTGGTCCTCATCCGCAGCGGGAGATTCGCCGGGTCCGCGCTGCTACCCCGAGGTGCATCGGTGCACCCCTACCTGGATGCGCTGCTGCTGGGTGGGTCAGCCGTGACCGAGAAAGAGGACGCATTCGGCTCAGCGGCGGTAGAGGAGGCCGAGCTGCTGCTTCGGCACCTCGATCAGCCGGGAGTCCGGCTGGTACACCTCACCGGTACCTGGGCATCTCCTTCGGAGTCCCCGGCGCGCCTGCTGGCGCGGCTCTAGGCGCCGACCGACTCAGGAAGTCGGGGCCGCCGCGGTCCCGGCCTGGGTGGTCGCGGCCACCCACCGCTGCAATACCGCCGCACCTGCCCCGGAGATCAGGGCCGCTTGCGTGACCGGCAACGCCGCAGCCAAGCAATCCGGGAAGGACTGATCCCCCCAGCCGCCCGACTCCTGAGCAACTGCCGCTGCGACCGCAGCCGCCGCGTTCAGAGCCACCGCGTCGGCCACCGGACCCGGCTCCCCGCCCAGAACCGCGCGAGCGATTTCGGCGTTGTGCTCCGGGTCGCCGCCGGCCAGGTCCCCGGCGACGCTGCGCGGCAGGCCCAGGCGCTCTGCGTCGATCTGCTCGGTGATCACCCGTCCGTCGATCCAGCGCCACACTGTGGAGGTCGCGGCAGTACTGAGTTCATCCATCCCGTCATCGCCACGGACCACCACGGCCGTGACTCCCCGACTGCCGAGCACCTCGGCCATCACCGGGGCCAGCCGCACGTCGGCACACCCCACGGCCATTGCCTGCGGTCGGGACGGGTTTGCCAGCGGCCCGAGGATGTTGAAGACAGTAGGCACGCCGAGTTCGCGCCTAGTCGGCCCCGCGTGCCGCATCGCCGGGTGGAACACCGGAGCGAAGCAGAAGGTGATCCCGGCCGCCTCCGCTACCTCGGCCACCTGCTCCGGATCCAGGTCAAGCCGCACCCCGAGCGCCTCGAGCAGATCCGCCGATCCGGTGCGGCTGGAAGCGGCCCGGTTGCCGTGCTTGACCACACGGTGGCCACAGGCCGCGACCACCAGCGCCGCCATGGTCGACAGGTTGACCGAATCCGAACCGTCCCCACCGGTGCCGACCACATCCACAACCGGACCGGAAACCTCGATTGGCGCGGCATGTTCCAGCATGGCCTGCACCAGGCCCGCTACCTCCTCGGCCGACTCGCCCTTGGCCCGCAGGCCGATCAGGAATCCGGCCAGTTGGGCGGGGGTGGCCCGCTCCTCCATTACCTCCGCGAGGGCCCACTCGGTTTCGGCGGCGGTGAGGTTGTCCCCGTCGATCAACCGGGACAGGACCTCCGGCCAGGTCGCCATGATGTGCGTGCGGCTCAGGTCGTCGCGGTCAACGCGTGCGCCGGCCGCAGCAGTTGCGCGACCGAACTGGCAAGTTGCATCGGATCCAGCGGATGCGGCACGACCGCATCCGCGCTCGACCAGGTGGCCAGCCAGGCGTCCTGGGCCCGGCCCACGAGCACGAGCACGGGTGGCGCGTTGAAGACCTCGTCCTTTATCTGCCGGCAGATGCCCATGCCTCCGGCCGGGACCGCCTCCCCGTCCAGGATGGCCAGGTCCACTTCGCCGCGAAGCGCCCGGAACACCGCCGGCTCGGTGGCGACTTCGACGAACTCCAGTTCGGGCAGGTCCCGAGCCACTCGGCGACCGAGGGCGGTTCGCACCTGACCGCGCACGTCGCGGTCATCGCTGTAGACAAGCACGGTCAACGTGGCATCGGGCATGGCGTGGATGCTACTCAAGCCGCCGCACCCATCAAGGCGTGCGCTGCCACCACAGGCCGTCGTCGACCTGGCCCTTGGCGGCAGCTTGCTCCGCCAGGCGATCGAGTCGGCGGTCCTCCCGGCGCGCCTCTCTGGATGACTGCCGGACCCACTGCACGAACAGGACCCCCAGGACCAGCAGTGAGACCAACTCGCCGGAGGCCCAGATGATCCCGCCCGCCAACCGCTGGTCCTCCAGCGGCGACAGCCCGGTGAAACCCAGCGACGTGTACCAGTCCTCGGCGATGAGCGTGCTCGACGACATGATGGTGATGCCCAGGAATGCGTGGAACGGCATGGTGGCGAAGACGGCCAGCATCCGCATCGGGTAACTGATGCGGTGCGGCATCGGATCGACCCCGATGATGATCCAGAACCACAAGGACCCGAGCACGATGAAGTGCAGGTGGTTCCACTGGTGCAGCAACGGGTAGTTCAGGGTGGCTTCGTACAGCGGGGTGAAGTAGAGGACGAACGGGTTCAGCACGAACAACACCCCTGCGACGACCGGGAAGGTCAGCACCTTGGCCACGCGGGAGTTCAGCACCGCCAGCAGTCCACGTCTGCCGCTGGGAGGCAGAGTCCGCAACGCCAGCGTCACGGGCGCGCCAAGAGCCATGAAGATCGGCGCGACCATGGACAGGAGCATGTGCTGGACCATGTGTGCCGACAGCAGCGTCAAGTCGTAGGTCGCCAGCGCCGACTGAGTCGCGATCAGCAGCGTGCCCATGCCGCCGCCGACGAAGGCCAGGATCCGGCCCCAGTGCCAGGAGTCTCCACGCCGGCGCAGCGACCGAACCCCCGCCAGGTAGGCGATGGTCGTGGCGGCGATGAGGGCCGCTGGAAGCGGATCGAACGTCCAGGAGGAGAAGAGGGCCGACCAGGTCAGCGGCGGCAGGCTGCCCGGGTCGGGGTTGTGCATCGCCCACGCCGAAAGCGGCGCGACGAGGAGCCCAGGAGCCATGACAGTAAGGCTAGGCGCTGGCGCCGGAGCGCATCTCCTGACGCGGTCCCGAAACGAACTGGACACGACTTGACGCGAATCGCGCACCCAAGCCACGAACGGGGCCGATGGGCTGGCAGAATGCCGGACCGTGGCGACAGCGACAACTGCGGCGGTACCGGCCCCTCCGGCGGTGAACCGACCCAACATGGTCAGCATTGGGACGATCGTTTGGCTGTCCTCGGAGTTGATGTTCTTCGCGGCGTTGTTCGCGATCTACTTCACGCTCCGTGGCGTCTCCGGTCCGGAAGTCTGGGAGGAGAACACCAGCCTCTTCAACATCCCGTTCGCCGTGTTCAACACGACGATCCTGGTGCTTTCCAGTGTGACCTGCCAGCTGGGCGTCTTCGCCGCTGAGCGCGGCGATGTGAAGCGGCTGCGCACCTGGTACGTGATCACGTTCCTGATGGGCGCTTTCTTCATCGGCGGCCAGGTGTTCGAGTACACGAGTTTGGTGCGCGAGGGTCTGACGCTCGGGACGACCTACGGAACGGCCTTCTACCTCACGACCGGCTTCCACGGACTACACGTGACCGGCGGGCTGATCGCCTTCCTGTTCGTGCTGGGCCGCACCTACGCATCCCGCAGGTTCAGCCACCGAGATGCCACCAGCGCAATCGTCACGTCCTACTACTGGCACTTCGTGGACGTGGTCTGGATCGCCCTGTTCACCGTTATCTACATCATCCAATGACCGGAGCCGCTGCTGTGACCAGCCGATCAGCTGTGACCCGACCCGAAGTGAGGCCTTCGTGAGCACCGTCGCCGCCCGCCGACGCCATCCACTGGCGCTGGCGGCCTTGCTGACACTGGCCTTGAGCGTTATCGGCCTCGTCTACTCCGCCGCCAGTAGCGTCACCCAGGCCGAAGCCGCGTCCGCCTCGCCAGTGGCCGCCACCCAGATCGAAGAGGGCCGGCAGTTGTTCCTGGAGGGCTGCTCCTCCTGCCACGGGCTGAACGCACAGGGCGGCACCGACAACGCCCAGGGAATCACTGGCCCGACGCTGGTCGGCGTGGGCGCGGCCGCTGTGGACTTCCAGGTCGGTACCGGACGGATGCCGCTGGCCGCGTCCGCAGGCGCAGGCCCCGCAGGGCGACGTGATCTACACCCAGGACGAGATCGACGCGATGGCTGCCTACATCGCCTCCCTGGGCCCCGGCCCGTCGGTGCCCTCCGAGGAGGACCTGGACCTGTCGGATGCTGACGTGGCCCGAGGTGGCGACCTTTGGCGCGGCAACTGCGCCCAGTGCCACAACTCTTCTGGGGCCGGCGGCGCGCTCACGGACGGCAAGTACGCGCCGAACTTGAACGAGTCCACGCCCCGGCAGATCTGGAACGCGATGACGACCGGGCCGCAGTCAATGCCGGTCTTCGGCGACGGCACGGTCACCCCCGACGAGAAGCGCGACATCATCGCCTACATCGTCGCCGACCAGGAGGCAGACGCCCCCGGCGGATTCACGTTGGGGCAGGTCGGACCGGTTTCTGAGGGCCTCATGATCTGGGTCGTGGGCCTCGGTGTCCTGGCCGCAGTTGCCGTCTGGATCGGAGCGAGGAGTTCATGAGCACGACTGGCAAAGATCTGGTCCCAGGCTCCGACACGCTGCCGGAGCACAAGCCACGCCGTGCCGACATCGACGTTCGCGCCGCCAAGCGCGCCGAACGGCAGGTCGCCACGCTCTTTGGGGTAGGCGCTCTGGGCGCGATCGCGATGATCGCGGCGTTCATCTTCATCGAGACCGATGCAACCGTACGGATTCCCGGGATGGGGACCGTCGGTGCGTCCAACCTGGCGATGGGCCTGGCGCTGGGCGTAGCGCTGTTCTGCATCGGTGCTGGCGCGATTCACTGGGCCAAGAAACTGATGCCGGATGTCGAGGAGATTCAAGAGCGCAAGCCCCTGGGGGCCAGCGACGACGAGACCGGCGCGGCCGCGCAGTTGTTCGAGGAAGGCGTCGCCGCGTCCGGGTGGAATGACCGCCCGCTGATCCGCCGCACTCTCCTGGGAGCCCTGCTCCTGATCCCGCTGCCGGCGGTCGTGCTGCTGCGCAGCCTGGGCCCGGCCCCTGGCGACTCCAGGTTCAACACGCTCTGGGAAGAGGGACTGCACATCGTCGGCATCGACACCGACCGAAAGCTGCGCCCAGAAGACATTCCCATCGGCGGCCTGGTGTCTGCCGAACCTGAGAACCTCGTGGAGGTTCAGGAAGAAGAGGGCAACCTCAACGCCCGCGCTTCGGCGCCGATCATCCTGGTCCGGATGCTGCCGGAGGAGATCGTTCGCGAGCAGGACTTCCCGGACGGAGAGCCCGGCTCGTACGAAGGGATCCTGGCTTTCTCCAAGATCTGCACCCACGTCGGGTGCCCGATCGCGCTCTACGAGCAGCAGACCCACCACCTGCTCTGCCCATGCCACCAGTCGACTTTCGACCTGGCCGATCAGGGCAACGTGATCTTCGGTCCGGCGGCCCGCCGGATGCCCCAACTTGCGATAACCGTGGACGATGAGGGTTACTTGGTAGCGCGTGGGGACTTCACGGAGCCGGTAGGCCCGAGCTTCTGGGAGCGTGACCGATGAGCAGTGTTGGTAACGGAGTAGTCGTCAAGGCAGGCGCGACGACTGCCGGTTTCGCCGATTCCCGCGTCTCCAGCAACAAGTTCCTGAAGAAGAACTTGAACAAGCTCTTCCCCGAGCACTGGTCCTTCATGCTCGGCGAGATCGCCTTGTACAGCTTCATCGTGATCCTGCTGACGGGCGTGTACCTCACGCTGTTCTTCAAGCCGTCTGTCACAGAGGTCATCTACAACGGCTCCTACGAGCCGCTGAACGGCATCGCGATGTCCGAGGCGTACGCCTCCACATTGGACATCTCCTTCGACATCCGCGGCGGTCTGCTCATGCGGCAGATCCACCACTGGGCAGCGCTTTTGTTCGTCGCTGCGATCTCGGTGCACCTGATGCGCGTCTTCTTCACCGGTGCCTTCCGCAAGCCCCGCGAGCTCAACTGGGTCATCGGCGTGGTGCTGCTGACCCTGGCTCTGGGCGCCGGCTTCACCGGTTACTCGCTGCCGGACGACCTGCTCTCCGGAACCGGGCTGCGCATCATTGAGGGCATCCTGTTGTCAATCCCGGTCATCGGTACCTGGGCGTCCAGCTTCGTCTTCGGCGGAGATTTCCCGGGCGTGGACATCATTCCCAGGCTGTACGGGGCGCACATCCTGCTCGTCCCCGGCCTGATCCTGGGCCTGGTGACCGCCCACCTGATGATGGTCTGGTACCAGAAGCACACGCAGTTCCCCGGCCCCGGCCGGACCGAGGACAACGTGGTCGGATACCGCCTCTTCCCGATCTACACGGCCAAGGCGGGTGGCTTCTTCTTCATCGTCTTCGGCGCCATCGCGCTTCTGGGCGGCCTGGTCACGATCAACCCCGTGTGGGCGTACGGCCCCTATCGACCTGACAACGTGACCGCCGGGTCGCAACCGGACTGGTACATCGGATGGCTTGAGGGCGCTCTGCGGGTCATGCCCAACTGGGAGTCGGTGATCTTCGGGTTCACGTTCTCCTGGAACGTGCTGATCCCATCTGTGATCATCCCCGGAGTCATCTTCACGTTGATGGGCCTGTATCCCCTGATCGAACGCTTGGCCACCGGCGACACCGAGACCCACAATCTGCTCGATCGGCCGCGCGATAACCCAACGCGGACCGCGCTCGGAGTCATGGGACTGACCTTCTACAGCATCCTGTGGGTCAACGGTGGCAACGACATCATCGCCGTGACGTTCGACTTGTCGATCAACACGATCACCTGGGCGACCCGTGTCCTGCTGTTCGTGGCGCCACCGCTCGCGTTCGTTGTCACCAAACGGATCTGCATCAGCCTGCAACGTCGCGACCGGGACCTGCTGCTGCACGGCCGGGAAACCGGCCGCATCCGGGTGACCCCGGACGGCGAGTTCTACGAAGTCCACGAGCCGGTGGATGCCGAGACCGCAGCCGTGATCCTGGGCCGGGCCGAGTACCGACCGCTGCCCGAACCCCGGGCGACCGACGACAATGGCGTGGCGCTGCCCAACGGCCGCATCCAGCGCCTGCGCAGCAGGTTGTCCCGCTTCTACTACGGCGACCAGATCCCGACACCGACGGCTGCTGAGATCGAGGCAGCCCAACACCACGCCCACGGCGAGGTGGAGGCCGGCGAAGCAACTGAGCCGGCCGCAGTCGAGGCAACTGAGGCGCCCAGCGGCGAGCCGGTCGCAACAAAGACGGAGGCATAACCGCAACCAACAGGCACCCCAGATCGCCCCAAGCAGTGAAGGCTTGGGGCGATCTGCTTTCTGGAAGCGTCGCGTTTGGCCTGGCAGGGATGGCCGCTGTACTGCGGTTGGAACTGGCTGGTTCGTGGAACTACAGCGCGGAGTTGGCTACCCACTTGTCCCACGACACGTTCCAGGCGGTCCAGCCGTTGCCGGGCTCCATGCCGCGACGGCCGTTCACGTACTGAACGATGTCGCCGACGCGGGTGATGCCGAAAAGCCAGGCGGCGTTCTCGTCGCTCATACCGGTGCAGCCGTGGGAGACATTCGCGCTGCCCTGCGAATCCACCGACCAGGGGGCAGCATGAATGAACTCACCGGAGTTGGTAAGCCGCATGGCGTAGTCGACCTCGAGGTTGTAGCCGTCGGCGCTGTCCTCGGGGATGTCGACCGTGTCTGAGTCCATGACCCGCGTGCGCTCCTTGGTCATGATCACCTTGATGCCCTCACGCGTGGGCCACTTGTCGTCTTCGCCGGTGGTTACCGGTATGACTCGCAAGACCTTGCCGTTCTCGGTGACCGTCATGGTGTGCGCGGCGATGTCGACCGTGTGCACCCGGGCCGATCCGACGGAGAAGTTCACCTCTCGCGTCTCGTCCCCCCAGACCCCTTCACCCAGGTCCTTACCGGTGAGGTCCACCGCGACTTTGACGTCGGTGCCGGCCGGCCAGTATTCGCGCGGCCGCCAGTGCAGTTCGCGGCTGCCCACCCAGGACCAGGAGCCCTCGACCGCCGGACGCGAGGTGACCGCCACCGATTCCTCGACTGCCGCCCGGTCCCCCGGCTTGGCGGAAAGCCGAACGATCACCGGCATCCCGACCCCAACCGTCGAACCACGGATAGGCGAAATGCTTGTTGTCACTAGATCCGTGGGCTGCAGCGTGGAGAACCGCGTCTCCGCGACCTTTCCCCAGCCCGCCGTGTCCACCGCTTCAGCGCGAACCAGCACCTGGGCCCCGTACGGCAGGCGCCCCACAGACGAGTTCCAACTGGTGCCGTCCGCGCTCAGCTGACCGTCGACGGGCGTCCCATCAGCCAGCACCGCCGAAACCCGGCTCAGCGACCCGTCAGCGACGGTCACCTTGATGGGCGTGTCCGGTCGGACATCGGCCGTGCCTGACGCCGGTGTGACCGACAGCTGCGCCGCCGAGCCCGGTAGCGGGGCGGCCACCGAGTCCGGGCTCGCCGAGGAGGTGCTGCGTTCCGATCCCGTAAGCGTCGAACACGCAGACAGGGGCAACGCGCCCAGGGCCACGATCAAGGCCAACGAACGCCAGCCACGACGTGGGCTCACGGGTGCGGAAGATCCGGACACCGGGTCATTGTGCGTGAGCTTCGGTCAGGTGACAAACACCCGCACTGGCCGGCTGGTCCAATCGGGGCTGTCTGGGCCGACGTAAACAGCGCTGCCCCGGCGAACGCAGCCCTAGAAGACGCGCCCGGCTAGTGCGGCTCCTCGGCGAAGGGACCGCGGTAGTACTCGAAAACCAGCCCGACCGTGCCGCCGAGGACGACCCCGAATCCGATCAGGAACAACCACCAGCCGAAGATGACCCCGAGGGCGGTGAAAGTCGCGCCGACGGCGAGTACAAGCGGCCACCACGAATGCGGCCCGAAGAAGCCGTACTCGCCGGCCATCTCGACGATCTCACCGCTTTCGTCGTCCTCAGGCCGCGGGTCGATCTGCCGACCCGTGTACCAGAGGAAGAACCAGATGAGCATGGCCAGGAAAGTGGTGAAGATCAGCGCTGCCGACCCGACCGGTTCGAGCGACAGCAGCGTGTAGACCGCCGCGACGATGGCAAAGAAGATCGTCAGGCCGCCGAAGATCCTGGTCTCTACCCGCATCAGGCGTCCCTCTCCGAGCCGGCCGAAACGGCCGCGGTAGCGGCGTTGCGGATCTCCGGGGACTCGCTCAGCTCCGGGTGGTGCAGGTCGAAAGCAGGCGATTCCGAACGGATCCGCGGGATGGAGGTGAAGTTATGCCGCGGCGGTGGGCAGGACGTGGCCCACTCCAGTGACCTGCCCCAGCCCCACGGGTCGTCAACGCCAACCATTGGCGCCGATCGCGCCGTCTTGTAGAAGTTCCAGAGGTACGGAATGGTCGCGGCACCGAGGATGGCCGCACCGATCGTTGAGATGGCGTTGAGTGTGGTGAACCCGTCCGCCACCAGGTAGTCGGCGTAGCGGCGCGGCATGCCTTCAGCGCCCAACCAGTGCTGCACGAGGAAGGTCGTGTGGAAGCCCACGAAGGTCATCCAGAAGTGGACCTTGCCGAGCCGCTCATCCAGCCGCTTACCGGTGAGCTTCGGCCACCAGAAGTAGAAGCCGGCGAACATGGCGAACACGACGGTGCCGAAGACGGTGTAGTGGAAGTGCGCCACGATGAAGTAGGAGTCCGAGACGGCGAAGTCGATCGGCGGCGACGCCAGGAGAATGCCCGTAAGCCCGCCGAACAGGAAGGTCACCAGGAAGCCGAGGCTCCACAACATCGGTGTCTCGTACGTGATCGAACCACCCCACATGGTGCCGATCCAGTTGAAGAACTTCACACCCGTAGGCACCGCGATGAGCATCGTCAGCAACGCGAAGAAGGGCAGCAGCACCGCGCCGGTGACGAACATGTGGTGCGCCCATACCGCCATCGACAGGGCCGCGATTGCGATGGTCGCCAGGACCAGGCCCTTGTATCCGAAGATCGGCTTGCGGCTGAACACCGGAAGGATCTCCGAGATGATGCCGAAGAACGGCAACGCGATGATGTAGACCTCCGGGTGGCCGAAGAACCAGAACAGGTGCTGCCAGAGGATCGCGCCCCCGGTTGCCGGATCGAACGCGACTGAGCCCAGTTGCCGGTCGAGTTCCAGCGTGATCAGCGCGGCTGCCAGGACCGGGAACACCATCAGGACCAGCAACGCCGTGACCAGGATGTTCCAGGAGAAGATGGGCATCCGGAACATCGTCATGCCCGGCGCGCGCATGCAGATGATCGTGGTGACGAAGTTGACTGAACCCAGGATCGTCCCGAGGCCACCCATGGCCAGACCCATGATCCAGAGGTCGCCGCCTACGCCAGGTGAATAGGTGGCCCCGCTAAGGGGCGTGTAGGCGAACCAGCCGAAGTCTGCCGCTCCACCTGGAGTGAAGAACCCGACGACGACGAGGATCCCGCCGAACAGGAACAACCAGTAGGCGAACATGTTGAAGCGCGGGAATGCCACGTCCGGCGCGCCGATCTGCAGCGGCATGATCGCGTTGGCGAACCCGGAGAACAGTGGGGTCGCAAAGAGGAACAGCATGATCGTGCCGTGCATGGTGAACAGCTGGTTGTACTGCTGGTTGGACAGGAACTGCAGCTCCGGCTGCGCCAATTCCGCGCGCATGGCCAAGGCCATCAGCCCGGCGATCATGAAGAAGGCGAAAGAGGTTACGAAGTACAGGTTGCCGATGACCTTGTGGTCGGTCGTCGTGAGCCAACCGACCACCTTCTTGCCCAGCGGCTTGTCAATTGCCGCCTGTCCTCCCGGTTCGGGGGCTGCGGCTTCCGGGCGCTGATCGAGGACTGTCACGAGTCTCCCCCGAGTTCGGTCCGGCCCTGGCCGGAGTCAGCATCGGTATTCACCCGACCGGTCTCGAGTAGGCCGGTCTGACCGGCGTCCTCAAGGTCGGCGATGTGCTGCTCGTACTCATCCACCGGTACGACCTTCACGTTGAAGAGCATTCGCGAGTGATCCACACCGCACAACTCCGCGCACTTGCCGGCATAGGTGCCCACCTTGCTGGGGGTCAGGTCGAACTCGTTGCTGCGGCCGGGGATGACGTCACGCTTGAACAGGAAGGCCGGCACCCAGAAGGAGTGCAGCACGTCCGGAGAGGTCAGCACGAACCGGACCGTCTCGCCCTGGGGCAAGTACAGGGTGGGGAACTCGTTGGGCGATCCGGTGTCGTAGACGTTGTCGTCGACGTAGTTGAAGGTCCAGTTCCAGCGGAAACCGACGACGTTGATGGTGCGGTCGGGATCATCGCTCAGAGCCGTGAGTCGGGACTCGTCGCGAGCGGTGAACACGAAGAGCACCGCGACGATGATCAGTGGCACGACCGTGTACAGGATCTCGATCGGGATGTTGTACCGGGTCTGCTCGGGCGCATCCGCGCCGCGACGCCGGTAGTAGAGAGCGGCGAACAGGATCAGCGCCAGGGTCAAGCCGCCGACCACGAAGGCGGTCACCCAGAAGCTCTGCCAAAGCCAGAGGATCGTCGGCCCTTCGTCCGTCGCCGGCTCCGGGAACCCCAGCCGGGGCAACTCTTCGCTCGAGCAGGACGCGAGCAGGAGCCCGACCAAGGGCATGGTCAACAGCAGACCGATCCGGCGCCGTCCCCGACTGGGAACACGCTCAGTTGGTTGTGAACTCACAAGCCGCCTTTCTCGGACCGCAACTGCCGATGGAACGGCCGAAAATCTACCGCAGGCCACATCGGGAACGGAGGCAGTCAGGCACTTCGGCGCGCTCGCGGCGCGAAGGCCCCTCCCACAGCGACCGACACCGGCACCCGGACCTACTGCACTAGCGTCACGATCGTGCCGGATTCGCCCCCTGCTGACCTCATGCGGACCCCGCCGCCGCCACCCGGCTACCTGGACGCAGCCACCGCGGAACCAATCCACCCAGCGGCGTTGGCGGCGATCGAATCCGGGGGCTGGGCCGACCCGGGTCGCCGGTATTCGCTGGGACGACGATCGAGGCTGCTGCTGGACACCGCGAGGCAGTCCCTCGCGGGTTTCCTGGGCTGCCGAGCTGAGGAGTTGCACTTTCTGCCGTCCGCGCAGGTCGCCGGCCAGGCCGCTATTCGCGGCGTCACGTCCGCCCGGCTGCGTCGGCTGGGCCGAGACTCGGCAGGTTCCGGCTTGGTCATCAGCGCCGTCGAACACAGCGGCCTTCTGGCCGAAGCGGATCGACTCGCGGCCTCCGGCCTGCCGGTGCGCCGGGTGCCCGTGGACGGCCACGGCGCGGTTGCAGCCGAGGAGTTCTTGGCGGGGGTGAATGCCCGGACCGCTGCGGCCGTCCTGCAGATCGCCAACCACGAGGTGGGTACCCGCCAACCGGTTGCGGCCGTCGGGTCCGGCACGCAGGCACTCGGGGTCCCACTCCTGGTGGACGCCAGCACGTCCGCGGGGCGGCTCCCACTCCCGCCGGATTGGACGGTGTTCTGGGCTGATCCGAGACTGTGGGGCGCACCGCCCGGGGTCGGCTGCCTGGGGCTGCGCACAGGGTTCGACCCACCGCTGGTCGGGGATCGCAGCGAGCGGGGTTCCTGGCCGGGGCCGGTACCGGTGCCCTTGGTCGTTGCGGCCGCGGCCGCTGCCGAGGCGATTGCCGCGAATGCCCAGCAAGAAGACCACCGGCTCTCGGCGCTCATCGATCGGCTGCGCGCGGAGATCCCAGCCCGCATCGCGGACGCGGTGGTGCTGGGTCATCCGACCGAGCGACTCCCCCACGTACTCACGGTGTCGTTCCTCTACGTGGCCGGCGACGCCCTGCTCGACGAGTTGGACCGGGCCGGGTTCTCCTGCAGTTCCGGATCGGCCTGTGCCGCCGACAACGAGACCATCGGGCCGTCCCACGTGCTAGCGGCCATGGGCGCCCTGACCCAGGGCAACCTGCGGATCTCCCTACCGCGGGGTTGCCCGGAGTCGGATATTGATCGTTTGCTCGCCCACCTGCCCACTGCCGTCGCACGCGCGCGCGGCAGCAACGACGCGGCGGGCCTGTGACTTCCGGCCACCCGCTACCAGACCTGGTCGTAGACGCGAGCGGGCTGGTCTGCCCGGGACCAGTCATCGAACTGGCCAGGGCTGCTGCAACCGCGGCACCGGGATCGGTGTTGGCCGTCCTGGCGCGGGATCCGGCCGCGGCCACTGACGTAGCGGCGTGGTGCCGGATGCGGCACCACGAGTTCCTGGGTGGGCCGCTGACCCTGGCCGGCAGCAATGCGCCCGCCTACCTGGTTCGAATCAGCCCGGGTAGGTCGGCGGGAGCACCCATTCCGGCTCTGGCGCCCGCAACGCCGCACGTAGCCGGAGCAGGTATTCGGCACGTGGCATCGCCACCGCCCCGAGCGAACTCAGGTGCGGGGTCACCCACTGGACATCGAGGAGCCTGCGTTCATCCGAGTCGGCATTGAGCAGGTGGACCAGGGCTACCAAGGCGACTTTGGACGCGTCCGGCGCCCGACTGAACATCGACTCCCCGGCGAACAGTCCGCCGTAACCGACGCCATAGAGGCCGCCAACGAGTTCGGATTCGGACCAGACCTCCACGCTGTGGGCGATCCCCCGCTCGTGCGCCAGGGTGTAGGCGCGGCGAAAGTCCGGGCCGATCCAGCCGGCGTCCGGCTCGGCGCGCCTTGCACATGCCTCGATTACTTCCGCAAACGCCGTGTCGACGCTTACCTCGTATCGGCGCAAGGACCGGCGCAGCGATCGGGAAACGCGCAAGCCGCTCAGCGGAATAACCCCGCGGGGGTCCGGGGACCACCAGCCAAGTGGACCGGACAGGCCGCCGAGCCGCATCGGGAACGCCCCATGCGTATAAGCCGTTTCCAGGCTGGTGAGGCTGAGGTCCCCGCCGACGGCGACGACTTCGTCGTCCGGGTCGGCGGCCATGAGTCGACCCTAGGACGCGCAACGAGGCGGCATCCCGGAAGGGATACCGCCTCGTCTACTGGAGGAGGGGAAAGGATCTGGCTTAGTGGAAGGAGTCCCCACAGGCGCACGAACCCGTCGCGTTGGGGTTGTCGATGGTGAAGCCCTGCTTCTCAATGGTGTCCACGAAATCGATGGATGCGCCCTTGAGGTACGGAACGCTCATGCGGTCCACGACCACGCTGAAACCGTCGTACTCGTGGGTGGCGTCACCGTCGAGCGTGCGCTCGTCGAAGAACAACTGGTATCGCAGGCCCGAGCAACCACCCGGCTGAACGGCCACTCGAAGAGCCAGGTCGCTGCGACCTTCCTGCTCCAAGAGGTTCTTGACCTTCGAGGCGGCGGTCTCGGTCAGCACCACGCCGGTGGTGGTGTCAGGGGTGACGGTCACTTGCACTCCTTGTTCGATCGTCACTGGCTTGGGCTTGTCACTGTCGGCAACCAAGGTGCCAGCAGCGGTATTCCATACTGACACACCGCAGCAAACCCGGACACCCGACACTCGCCGCTCAGCGACTCCAGGACCCTGCGACCTCCGCAGCCAGGTCCGCCAGTCGCGCCTCGGCATTGGCCAACGCTTCCGCGGGTCCGAATCTTTCCGCCATCGAGTAGCAGGCCTCGATGCCCGCAGCGGCTGCCTCGCGCCGGCCCACGCTGACCTGCCCGGCCAGCACGAGGCAGGGCAGTCCAGCGCCCTGGGCCCTCCCGGCCACCGAGCTGATGAGTTTGCCCCGCAGGCTCTGAAAGTCGAAGGAACCCTCACCGGTGACGACAATGTCGGCGGCGGCGAGGCGATCTGCGGACAGCACCGCGTCCAGCACCACCTGGGCGCCGGACACCCGCCGCGCCCCCAGGGCCATCAGGCCGTAGCCAAGCCCGCCCCCGGCCCCGGCGCCGGGCAACTCCGGATCAACGCGGCACTCCGCCGCCCATGACCGCAGCCGCTCCTCCAGGGCACGTACCTGAGCCGCATCCGCACCCTTCTGCGGTCCGAACACCGCTGCCGCCCCATCCGGCCCCAGGAGCGGATTGTCGACATCGGTGGCGACGACCAGCTCAACTGTTTCCGGCCACGGTCGTAGTGCCAGCACCAGGTCCCTGCCGCCATCGGTGCTGCCCGTGCCGCCGACCCCAACCACCACCGCGGTCACTCCGGACCCGGCGGCAGCCGCAAGAACCGCGGCCAGACCCGCGGAGGAGGCGGCCATGGCATTGCGCGGCTCGGCCGTCAGATGCAGGCCCGCGGCCTCTGCCGCCTCTACATAGGCGGTGTCGGGCGTCCACAGCCACTCTGCCGTCACCGGGTCGCCGGTCGGCCCGGTCGTCGGGCATTGGCGGACTTCACCACCCAAGGCGGCATGCATGGTTCGCACGAAACCGGGGCCGCCGTCTGCCAGCGGTGCCAAGTCGCACACCGCTTCCGGGACCCGGCGCCGCCAGCCCTGCGCGATCGCAGCAGCGGCCGCCGCCGCAGTAAGGGTGCCGGCGAACTTGTCCGGCGCCACGAGGATGCGCGTTGCCACCACAAGCGGACCCTATGGACGCCGGTTCGGGACGTTGGACCGTGGCCGGGCGCCCGCGGTCAGTCAGTAGGTTCAAGGTCATGACCGAAGCAGCGGAACTTGCCGAAGGTGAACCGGTAATCACCCTCTACGACCTGCACCATTCGCGCGCGGTGATCAAGCGAGTGGCTCGGCGCCTGGGATCGCATCCCCAGGACGTCCGCTACATCGTGGCGCGTGGCGACGACCCCGACGCCGAGTTCGAGGGCGAATGGGCGTTGACAGACGCAGTCGTGGACTACTTCGGCACCAACTACCCCCTGCTCGTCCGCGATCGCTCGATAAACGGTGGATGAACGGTTACTGACAGTTACCCAAATCGCCTCGGCGTGTCGGTGACAGCCGCGAGCCATCCCATTACAGTGAACGTATGTTCACTGAAGGGCGTACCCAGAAGCTGCTCCTCGTCGGCGGCCCCATGGACGGGCACACCCTCGAACTCGACGTCACAGCCCACGGCGGTATCGGACACGAGGTGAGCCTCCCGGACGCAGACGGTTACGTGCATCTGTACCGGATCACGCCGAAGGCCGGCTTGACCGCGGCCGAATCGCTGATCGTGGAGACCCTGGCCCCGATCTACGTGCTCTCCTACGTGGGGACCGTGCACTAACCCCTGTGTAACGATTGCCTGGTGACCCAGACCGACCTCCCAGACGGTGTCCAGGCGACGCCGTTGGCCTTGCTGCTGCTCGGTCGAGAATCCGATCCCAACAGCGAGCGTGGCGTCGAGTGCCCCGGCGACCTGCCGGCCCCGTCCGACCCGGATCTGGTCGAACGCGCCCGCCGGGCCAAGGAGTCGCTTGGCGACCGGGTCTTCGTGCTTGGGCACCACTACCAACGTGACGAGGTCATCGCGTTCGCCGATGTGACCGGCGACTCGTTCAAATTGGCCCAGCAGGCCGCCGCACGCCCCGACGCGGAGTTCATCGTCTTCTGTGGGGTGCACTTCATGGCCGAGTCCGCAGACATCCTCACCAGCGACCGGCAGCAGGTCGTGCTGCCCGACCTGGCGGCTGGCTGCTCCATGGCGGACATGGCGGCGATCAACCAGGTCGAAGACGCCTGGGCCGTGCTGGAACGCGCTGGCCTCGCGCAGTCCACGATTCCGGTCACGTACATGAATTCGTCCGCGGACATCAAAGCCTTCACGGGCAGGAACGGCGGCACCATCTGCACGTCGTCGAACGCCCAGCGCGCGCTGGAATGGGCGTTCGAACAAGGTGAGCGGGTCCTGTTCCTGCCCGATGAGCACCTCGGCCGGAACACCGCCGTGCTCGAACTGGGCATGGGTTTGGACGACTGCGTCGTCTACAACCCGCACAAGCCGGACGGCGGCCTAACCGCCGATCAACTGGGGCAGGCGAAGATGCTGCTCTGGCGCGGCCACTGCTCAGTTCACGGCCGGTTCACTGCGGACGCGGTGGACGAGGTTCGCGAACGCATCCCGGGGGTGCGCGTCATCGCCCACCCGGAGTGCCGTCACGAGGTCGTCCTGAAGGCCGATGCCATCGGCAGCACCGAGAAAATCATCAAGACGGTGTCGGCGTCCGAACCCGGCACCGCATGGGCGGTCGGCACCGAACTGAACCTCGTCAAGCGGCTGGCCCAGGACAACCCGGACAAGCAGGTTGTGTTCCTGGACCGCACCGTCTGCTACTGCTCGACCATGAACCGCATCGACCTGCCGCACCTGGTCTGGGCGCTGGAGTCCCTGGCCGAGGGTCGAGTGGTCAACCGCATCACCGTTGCCGAAGACACCGCGCACTGGGCCCGGGTCGCACTGGACCGGATGCTGGCCCTGCCTGGAGACACTGCCGCGAAGGACTGACGTGCTTGCGGGGGCCAGGTGGCGCCGTTCTAGGCCGCGCTTCCGGGCGCACCCCACAGGGCGAACCAGCGGGTCAGGTCCGGCTCGAGCGGCATTTCGTGCTGCAGCAGATCGCGAACCTGCAGTTCCACCACGTTGTCCCGGCGTTTATCCGCACGCGGGGCGAACGGGTAGAAGCGCCCGGACTTGTGCGGATAGATCAGGAGCAGCGGTTGGTCATCCGGGCCTCGGAAGGCGACGACTGCGGCCAACAGGAACGATCCGAACCCGTCGTCGATGAGACTGGTGTGCACCGCGTGCAGATCACTCACGAGCGTGCCCAAGTCCGGCGGTTCGGTGCGGCACAGCAACCACGTGTAGCCGAACTCGTCGCTGGTGCGTTCGGTCGCCGGACCGCCGTCGGCGTCCAGCAACTGGGTCACCTCGGCCTCCAGCGCCCGAAACGCCTCCCCCGTCGGGGCACGGAAACCGACGGCGGCAACCCCGGTGGGCCGATAGCCGGCGACCTCCAACCCGATGGCAGCGCTCGGTAGGGCGAACAGGGCGTCCAAGTCGGGCCGCGGTTGCGCGCGTCGACCCAGAACCGCGTCCCAGAAGCCCATCTAGTCAGGCCTGGCCCAACTCCGCGGCCACCTTGGCCAGGTTCTCCAGCCGACGATCCAACGGCGGGTGCGTAGACAGCAACGAAGCCAGGCTGACTCCACCGGCCAAGGCGGGGGCGAAGAAGAACGCGTTGACCGGCTCGGCACGGCGCAAGTCCTCGGTGGGGATCTGGCCCATCTCCCCGTGGATTCGCTGCAGGGCACTGGCCAGATGCGAGGGCCGGCCTGTAAGCAGTGCGCCCGCACGGTCGGCGGCCAGCTCCCGGTAACGGCCCAGCGCACGGATCAGCAGGAAGCTCGCGATGTAGACGATGACGCTGACAACCAGCACCGCTAGCAGCGCGAACGCGGTGTTCTGGTTGCCGCTGCGTCGGTACATGCCACCCCAGAGGAACGAGCGGGTCATCACGCCGGCCAGGACGCCTACGAACGACGCCACCGCCATCACCGTCACGTCCCGGTGGGCGATGTGCGACAACTCGTGCGACAAGACCGCCTCCACCTCGTCCCGGTTGAGCCGGCGCAGCAGACCGGTGGTGACGCAGACGGCTGAATTCTCGGGTGAGCGACCGGTTGCGAACGCATTCGGGACGTCCGATTGGGCAATAGTCACGCGTGGCTTAGGCATGTCGGCCATCGCGCACAACCGGTCGATTACCGCGTGCAGCTCCGGGGCCTGCTCCGGCGTAACGTCCTGGGCGCGCATGGCATAGAGCGCGATGCGGTCTGAGTAGTACCACTGGCCGACCAGCACCACCGCGGCGATTCCGACAACGAAGACGGCCGGAAAGCCGAACCAGATGAGCACGGCCATCGCGACGACGTACAGCAGGCCGAGGACGAATAGCGTCAAGCCCATCCGGGCACTGAGGCCCCGATCAGGGGCGAAGCGAGTTTTCACCTCAGTTCGACGGCGAATCCGCCTCGCCCGGTTCAACCGCCTTCGGCGCCTCGGCGGCCGGGAGCTCACCGCGCAGCCGTGCCAACTCGTTCTCGACCTCGCCGGCGCTGGACATCCGCTCCAGTTCCAGGGTCAGGTCGTCCTTGCTCGATCCGCTGACATCCTCCAGCGCACCACTGGCGAACAACTCGTCCAGCGCGCCGGCGCGGGCCTGCATCTGCGCGGTCTTGTCCTCCGCCCGCTGAACGGCCATGCCCACGTCGGAAAGCTCTTTGGACAGGCCGCCGAACGCCTCGGACACCTTCGTCTGCGCCTCGGCCGCCGTATACGTCGCCTTCAGCGTCTCCTTGCGGGTGCGGAACTGCTCCACGCGGGCCTGGAGTTGCTGCGCGGCCTGGGTGAGACGTTCTTCCTCCGCCTGCAGCCCGGCCAACTGGGTGTGCAGGTCGGTCATCTGCTGGTTGAGGCCGGAACGGCGCGCCAACGCCTCCCGGGCCAGGTCCTCACGTCCCATGGCCAACGCCTGCCGCGCTTGGCCCTCCAACTTGGCCGCCTTCTGCTCCAGCGAATCGACCTGCAACTCCAGACGCTTGCGGCTGGTAGCGACGTCGGCGACACCACGGCGCACCTGCTGCAACAACTCCAGTTGCTTCTCATAGGAGTAGTCGAGGGTCTGTCGCGGGTCCTCGGCGCGGTCCAGCGCCGCGCTGGTCTTCGACTGGAAGATCATTTTGAAGCGCTGCCAAAGACCCATCGTCGGCCCCTTCCGGCATCGTCGACTATGTGAGACCGAGCCTAGTCAATCCGGATGCGTTCGGTCGGCTCGCTGGTGGGGCGCGGTTACGCTGTCGGCGATGAGTGAAGCGCAGGAGAAGGCGACAGCGGTGTCCAACGGCGAAGTACAAGAGTCCGGGCCAGCGCAGGGCAAAGGCCGCCCGACGCCCAGCCGGAAAGAAGCCGAGGCCGCCCGCAAGGCGCGCGCGAAGGTGGCCGCTGACCCCAAGCAGGCCCGTAAGGCCGAGCGTGCCAAGGCTCGAGCCGCCCAGGCGAAAGCCCGCGAGGCGATGCTCGCCGGCGAAGAGAAGTACCTGCCGCGACGAGACCAGGGCCCGGTACGTCGCTACACCCGCGACTGGGTGGACTCCCGCTTCTCAATGGGTGAGTTCTTCCTGCCCGCAGCGATCGCCGTCATCCTGCTTGGCCTGATCCCGAACCCCGCGCTGCGAGTTCTCACCGTCAACGGCTGGTTGCTGTTGACCTTGCTGGTCGTGGTCGACTCCACCGTCCTGGGCTTGCGACTGCGGTCGGACCTGAAGCGCCGCTGGCCGGAGAAGGCCGACCGCAAGGGAGCCACCACCTACGCCGTCTTGCGTGGACTGCAGATGCGCTCCCTGCGCGTTCCCAAGCCGCAGGTCAAGCGGGGACAGCGCCCCGACTGAACCGGCGACGCTCCGCGGTTGGCCAGCGCCGGTTCGCGGGTGACACCGCGCTTCGCTAGCGTCGCCGCATGAAGCACCGCCGTCTTGGCCGCAGCGGCCTTTCCGTATCCGAGATCGCGTTCGGCAACTGGGTCACACACGGCTCGCAGGTCGAAGAGGACGCCGCGAAGGCCTGCGTGCACGCAGCCCTTGACGCCGGCATCACCACCTTCGACACCGCCGACGTGTACGCCGCGACCAAGGCCGAGGAAGTGCTGGGCCGAGCGCTGAGCGGTCAGCGCCGCGAAGGGCTGGAGATCTTCACCAAGGTCTTCTGGCCCACCGGACCGGGACCCAACGACCGCGGGCTGGGCCGCAAGCACATCGTGGAGTCCTGCAATGCCTCGCTGAAGCGACTGCAGACCGACTACCTGGACCTCTACCAGGCACATCGCTTCGACCATTCCACCCCGCTGGTCGAGACGCTGCGCGCCTTCGAAGACCTGGTGCGTTCGGGCAAGGTCCTGTACATCGGGGTGAGCGAATGGACCGCGGCGCAGATCCGGGAAGCCCACCGGATCGCCGACGAGATGGGTTTCGACCGGCTCATCAGCAACCAGCCGCAGTACTCGATGCTGTATCGGGTCATCGAGGGCGAAGTGGTCCCGACTTGCCGCGAACTGGGCGTCGGTCAGATCGTCTGGAGCCCACTGGCCCAGGGGATCCTCACCGGCAAATACCGACCGGGCGAACCGGCCCCCCCGGGATCGCGGGCCACCGACGAGACCGGCGGCACCTTCATCAGGGGCATGCTGCGCGACGAGGTGCTCGTGGCGGTGGACCGCCTCCGACCTATCGCCGAAGCCGCCGGGGCGAGCATGGCCCAGTTGGCCCTGGCCTGGGTGTTGCGCAACGACAACGTGTCCGCGGCGATCATCGGCGCCACACGCCCGGAACAGGTGACCGACAACGTCGCCGCGACCGAGGTGGAGTTGTCCGATGAGTTGTGCGCGCAGATCGACGCGGTGCTGGCCGACGTCATCGAGGCCGACCCGGCCCGGACCGAGGAGATGAGTCCGCGCTGGTGAGCTACTGCGCCGGGTGCAGGCTCATCGGCCCGTAGACGACCCGGTCACCCTCCAGCAGCACCACGGCGTCCACGCCTTGAGCCAAGAGGTCCTGCCAGTTCTCCCCGATCCAGGTCTCGGCATCAGCCTGCGCCGGAAAGGTGAACCGGCCCAAAGCCGCTTCGGTCACTTCCGAGCCGTCCGACTTCTCATACCGCCAAGACCAAGACATGCCATCAGCCTAGGTGTCGGTGCTTTGACCCCCCAACAACCCGTGTGGGACAGTTCGCGCCACAACTACAGATGCTCGGAGTTGGGGAAGCCGGTCGGAATCCGGCGCTGACCCGCAACCGTAGGCCGCGCACCCTTGGGTGCCACGCGGCAAGCCGGGATACCAACCGAGCGCATCAGTGGCTCCTGTAATTCCGTCGAGGACTGCGGGGGGAGCCGGGTCAACAGACCCACACCCCGCCCTCGATGCCTGTGGCATCGAGGGTTTGTCGTGTGGCAACGGGCGCTCGGCGAAACCGCAGCCCGTTTCCTTGAGGGGGAAGTTTGTCCGCTCCAGTGATCGCGCGAGGAATCGCGATCGGAGTCACCGCCGGCATCACCGCAGCATTCGCCCTAGCAGCGCCCGCGCTGTCGGCGACCACCGAGGACCCGGCCAAGGTGGGTATGTACGGGGTCCAGGACCCCACCTACGACGGCACGTTCCGGCAGTCCCTTTCCATCTTGGCGCTGGATGCCGTCGGCGGCAGCGTTGATCCCGCGGCAGTTGCGTGGCTGCTGGAGCAGCAGTGCCCCGACGGCGGATTCATGGGATTCGCGCTGGACGCGGCGTGCACCCCCGACCCCGCGCTGTTCACCGCCGAGGACTCCAACTTGACCGCACTTGCGGCCATGGCATTGGCGGCGGTCGGCGAGACCGACGCGGCCAGCGACGCAGCCGGTTTCCTCGCCACCGTCCTGGACGGGGCCGGTGGCTTCCAGTACCAACCCGGCTTCGGTGCCGACCCCAACTCCTCCGGTCTCGCTGTCAGCGCATTGATCTCGCTGGGACTCGATCCGACCTCGTTCAGCGGCCAGGACACGGCTTCCGGTCTGATCGCACAGCAGGCCGACTGCTCAGCGGACCCGCTGGACATCGGCGGGTTCATCGCCCCGTACTCCGGCCAGGCCGACCTGCTGGCAACCGTGCAGGCATTGCCGGCCGCGGCTGGCAGCGGGTATCCCGTGCCGGCGCCGGTCGCCTTTGCGGACACTGTTGCGGACCTCACGTGCCCGGGCCCGTTCGCCGACCCGGCGCTCGCCGCCGCGGACTGGCTGGAGAACCAGCCACTGGCCAACTTCAGTTCTGTCGACCAGCGCGCCTTCGCCGTCATGTCTTTCGCTGCCGCCAACGCCGGCAAGACCAAGGCCACCGAGATCTACGCGGCAATGCTCGCGGACCTTCCCGGTGCGATCACCGACAGTTCCGGCCAGGTCCGGCCCGGAGCGGCTGCGCTTTACCTGCTGGCCGGCGTCGCCCTCGGCGTGTCCGACCCGGACGCGGGCGCCGACCTCACTGCCCAACTTCAGGCAACGTTGAACACGGCTGCGCCGACGCCACCCGGCGCGTCACCGACGACTCCCGACACATCAACGGATGCCACCCCAACCGCCGGTGCGGCCACTCCGACCGAGCTGGCTGACTCGGGTCTGCCGGGGGCCGTGCTCGAACAGATCTGGGTGGCACTGGCCCTTCTGGTCATCGGGGTGGCGCTGGTGCTGATCTCCCGGCGCTGGAGTTCGCGGCAGTGAAGCGGCTGTTGGCTGCCACCGCCGCCTTCGCGACGGCAGTTGCCGTATGGGCGACCCCTGCGGCGGAGGCCGCGACGGCGTACCGGTACTGGCAGTACTGGAAGGTGACGCCGGGAGCCGACAGCTGGTCCTTCGCGCCAGTGGGACCGTCCAGCCGCCCAGCGGATGGTTCCGTCGAGGGGTGGCGATTCGGAGTCTCGACGAATGGCGGGGATGACCCGCCGCGTCTGACCGCGTCCGGGCTGTTCAGCCAGATCTGCCGGGGTGAACAGGCCCTCGAGGGCCAGAAGCGGGTCGCGGTAGTCATCGACTACGGCTCCACCTCTGACGCGCCACCGGGAGAGACTCCCCCGGGCACCCCAGACACCCCGGTCAAAGCCTGCGTGACCGCCGCCACCAGCGCCACCGGCTTGGACGTCCTCAGCAAGGTCGCCACGGTGCGCGCCTGCTCCAGCGGTCTGATCGGTGGCCTCAACGGCTACCCGAGCAGAGAATGCGGCGACGTCGTGGTCCAGTCGCAACCCAGCCCTACCCCCAAGCCGACCTCCCCCGCCGCCGGGGCGCAACCCAACAACCGCACCGCCGCGAACAGCGAGGCGGCGGATTCCAGTTCGGGCCGAAACTCGCCGAGCACGCCCGCGAGCACCGGCGATCCGGCGGTGCAGGAGCCCGGCGCGGCGACCCCAGGGACGCCGACTAGCAGTGCCGCCGCTTCGGCGCCGACCGCACCGACCGATTCCGCCGCCGGTCGCGCAACGGACGAGCAGGTCGACGCAGCCGAGGCGCTCGGTGCCTACCCAACGGCATCGCGGGCACCAGCCGACACCGGCTCCCCGGCCGGACTGCTGGTGACCGTGGCGCTGCTGACCGCGCTGCTCGGCGGCGCCGCCTATGCGCGCAGGCGCGCCCGATGAAGCGACGCACCTGGTGAACCCACGACCGCTGCACGCCGGCGCCTGGTGGCTGTGGGCCATCGGCATGGCCGCAGCAGTTAGCCGAACGACGAACCCGCTGCTGCTGGCGCTGGCCGTAGGAGTCGTCGCGGTCGTGGTCTCCGTACACCGCAGCCCAGCCGCCTGGGGTCGATCCTTCGGAGCCTTCCTACGACTAGGCGTGGTGGTCGTCGTCCTGCGCGTGGTCTTCGAAGTTGTCTTCGGGGCGTCGGCCGTCGGCTCCGTGCTCCTGGAATTGCCGGAGATCCCGCTTCCGGACTGGGCCGCCGGTGTGCGACTTGGCGGACCGGTAACCGCCCCACAGTTGCTGGCCGCCGTCTACGACGGTCTGCGTCTGTTCGCAGTCCTGGCATGCGTCGGAGCAGCGAATTCGTTGGCCGACCCACGGCGGCTGCTCAAGAGCCTGCCGGCATCGCTGTACGAGGTCGGCGTTGCTGTCGTCGTCGCTCTCTCCGTCACTCCCCTGCTGATCATGGAACTTGGGGAGGTGCGCAAGGCCCGCCGGCTGCGCGGACGCAACGACCGCGGGCTACGCGGTGCCGCCGCGGCGGCATTGCCGGTGCTGACCGCCGCACTGGAACGGTCCCTGGCGCTGGCCGCGGCGATGGACTCCCGCGGGTACGGACGCACCAGGGCGGACTCACCGCGCGCCAATCGGGTGGCGGCAGTGCTGACACTGGTCGGCCTCGTGGGCGTTCTGGTCGGCATCTACGGCCTGCTGGACGCCGGATCCCCCGGCCCGCTCGGACTCCCGCTGCTCGCGCTCGGGGCCGCAACAGCGGTAGCCGGGCTCGGCCTTGGCCGGACGCGGCAACTGCGGACCCGGTACCGGCCAGATCCCTGGTCGTGGCCGGAGTGGGGTGTGACAGCCAGCGGAGCCGCCGCCGCCATCACCATGACCGCCTTGGCGGTGGCTGCGACCCCCGGGCTGACGCCGATCACGGACCCGCCGACGTGGCCGACGTTGCCGCCGGTCGCAGCTTTCGGTCTCCTCCTCGGGCTACTACCGGTTTGGCTGGCGCCACCGCGACCCCAGAACCTCCCCCTGGCAGTGGAACGCCGAGAGGAGGTGCCGGTGTGATCCGATTCGAAGACGTCTCCGTGACCTACTCCGACAGTTCGGCGCCGGCCCTGGCCCACGCCGACTTCGTGATCGCCGAAGGCGAGTTGTGCCTGGTCATCGGTCCTACCGGGGCCGGCAAGTCAACCCTGCTCGGTGCCGTGAACGGTCATGTGCCGCACTTCACCGGTGGCCGCCTCAGCGGTCGCGTCCTGGTCGCCGGACGGGACACGGCCAAGCACCGGCCGCGGGATCTGGCCGACGTCGTCGGCGTCGTACCCCAGGACCCCGCCGCCGCCTTCGTCACGGACACGGTCGAAGACGAGATCGCCTACGGCATGGAATCGCTCGGCGTGGACCCGGCGACCATGCGCAGGCGGGTTGAGGAGAACCTCGACCTACTCGGCCTGGCGGACCTCCGGGCCCGCCCCCTGCGGGGGTTGTCCGGCGGGCAGCGGCAACGAGTGGCCATCGCTGCCGTGCTTGCCGCGCATCCGTCCGTGCTGGTTCTGGATGAGCCAACCAGCGCACTGGACCCGGGTGCGGCCGAAGAGGTGCTCGCGGCGCTGCAGCGCCTGGTCAGCGACCTTGGGCTGACGGTCCTGGTGGCGGAGCATCGCCTGGAGCGCGTCGCCCAGTTCGCCGACCGCGTCATCCTCCTGCCCGGCGCCGGGCTGGCGCCGGTCATCGGCGCCACGGCGGACGTGTTGGCGCAGTCCCCAGTGGCCCCGCCAGTAGTGCGCTTGGCTCAGGTGGCCGGCTGGTCACCCGTCCCGGTTTCGGTGCGGGACGCCCGCCGCTTCTCGGCCGATCTGCGCCAGCGCCTGACGCAGACCGTCGATCCACCGACCAAGGCGTTGGCCGACGGTCCCCCGGCCGCTCAACTGAACCGGGCCTCGGTCCGCTACGGGCACCTGGTCGCACTGCGCGATGTGGACCTGTCGCTCTTCCCCGGCGAGGTTGTGGCGTTGATGGGAAGAAACGGCGCCGGCAAATCCACTCTGCTGAATCTGCTGACCGGGCTGGTCTCGCCTTCAGCGGGTTCAGCCCGGGTCGACAACCAAGACCCGAGGCAACTGCGCGGCCGTCAGCTGTTGTCACACGTTGGGCTGATCCCGCAGGACCCTGCGGTGCTGCTCTGGGCCGAAACGGTGGCGAACGAGTGTGCCGCCGCCGATTCCGACGCGGCCGTGGCGGCGGGTGCCACGCTGCGACTGCTGCAAGAGTTGGCGCCGGACATCGACCTGCAGCAACACCCGCGCGACCTCTCCGAAGGGCAGCGGCTGGCCGTGGCCCTAGCCGTGGTCCTGGTCGCCGAGCCATCCCTGTTGCTGCTCGACGAGCCGACCCGTGGGTTGGACTACTCGACCAAGTCGCGCCTGGTGTCGGTGTTGCGCGAACGGGCTGACAAGGGAACCGCGGTGCTGTTGTCGACGCATGACGTCGAGTTGGTAGCCGAAGCAGTCGACCGCGTGGTGATCCTCGCCGATGGCGAAGTGGTCACGGACGGGGCGGCCCGCGACGTGGTGCTGGCATCCCCCGCGTACGCGCCGCAGACCGCCAAGGTGCTGCACCCCGGGCGATGGCTGACTCCGCTTGAGGTGCAGCGGGCGCTGGAGCCGGCGACATGAACGCTCTGCGGATGCCCTCGCGCAGCGTCGGCACCCTGATCCTGGTCAGTTCCATCGGACTGCTCGCGTTCGGCTGGCCCTTCTTGGCCGAGCCGGGCAGTGACCTCGCGCACTCGACCGATGCACCCTTGCTGTTCGCCCTGCTGCTCCCGTTGCTGCTTGCCGTGCTCATCGCCCACCTGAGTGAGGGCTCGTTGGATGCCAAGGCGGTCGCCCTGCTCGGCGTCCTCGCGGCCGTCGCCGCAGCGTTGCGCCCGCTGGGCGGCGGGGCGACCGGCTTTCAGCCCATGTTCGTTGTGGTCATCCTCGGTGGGCGCGCGCTCGGCCCCGGCTTTGGATTCCTGCTCGGCGCGCTCGGCATGTTCGCCTCGGCACTGATCACCGGCGGCATCGGCCCTTGGCTGCCGTTTCAAATGCTGGGCGCGGCCTGGATCGGCCTGTTCGCCGGACTGCTGCCACCGGCCCGGGGCCGGACGGAGACGTGGCTGCTGGTGTCGTACGGGCTCATCGCCGGACTTGCCTACGGGTTCCTGCTCAACCTCTGGTTCTGGCCGTTCATCGCGGGCGCGGACTCCGGCATCAGTTTCGTGGCGGGCGACCCGGTCACGGAAAACCTCGCCCGGTTCATCGCGTTCTGCTTGGTCACCTCCCTCGGCTTCGACATCCCACGCGCACTCGGTAACGCCATCCTGCTGGCGTTCCTGACCGGTCCGGTCCTGCGGACGCTGCGGCGAACGGCGCGCCGCGCCGCGTTCGATGCGCGGCCTGAGTTCGTCGCGGTGCGGTGATGCCCCAGACTCGCGATCTGACGAGAGGATCGGGGCAGTGAGCGCACCCTTGGACCTGAACGCCTTCGACGCAATAGTCGCGCCGGATGAGCGCTTCGCGGAGCAGGCCCTCGTGCGCCAGCAACAGTTGGCCAAGCCCGCCGGTGCGCTGGGCCGCTTGGAGGACCTCGCCGCATGGTGGTGCGGTGTTCGCGGCCAGTGCCCGGCGCCGCCCCCGCAGCGGGCCGAACTCGTCATCTTCGCCGGGGATCACGGGGTCGCCGCCGGCGGCGTCTCGGCCTATCCGCCGGAGGTAACGGCCCAGATGGTGGGCAACTTCCTGGCCGGCGGGGCCGCCGCCAACGTGCTCGCTGCGGTAGCCGGTGTCAATGTCAACGTCCGCGACCTCGCGGTGGATACCGACTACGTCGGCAAGTCCGTTCCGGACGACGTGACCAGATGGCGGGTCCGCAAGGGCAGCGGCGACATCCGGTCCACTGATGCGATGAGCTCGGCCGAGGCCGAACTAGCGGTCAGCCACGGCATCAGCATCGCCGACGAACTGATCGACGCGGGCGCAGATCTGCTGCTGATCGGAGACATGGGCATCGGCAACACCACCCCGGCCACCACACTCATATTCCTGCTCGGTGGGGGCGAGTTGCCGGACCTGATCGGCCGCGGAACGGGCATCGACGACGCGGGTTGGATGCGCAAGGCTGCAGCGGTACGAGACGCGGCCCGTCGGGGCCGTCCGCACCGCGGCGACCCGCTGCAACTGCTGGCCACCGTCGGCGGCGCCGATATCGCCGCCATGACCGGCTTCCTGCTGCAGGCCGCTGTCCGCCGCACCCCGGTACTGCTGGACGGGGTCGTGTCCGGTGCCGCTGCTCTGCTCGCGGACCGAGTGTCCTTCCGGGCCAGGCACTGGTGGGCCGCTGGACACCGTTCGACCGAACCCGCGCACTCCGTGGCCCTGCAGCGGCTTCGGCTGGAGCCGCTCACGGACCTGCGCCTGAACCTGGGTGCAGGCACCGGAGCGTTGCTGGCGGTGCCGATTCTGCGAGCGGCAGCCGCGACGTTGGCCGACATGGCGACCTTCGACGAGGCGGGGGTCAGTGACCGCTGATCAGGCGGCCCAGGTGGCGGGTGCGTCCGCGATCCCGCTGGCCTCGGGGGCTCGGCCGTAGTCAGTGCTCAGCGCGGCGACGTCTTCACGAACGGGGGCTTCACCACCGCCGCGGCCAGTTGTCGTCCTCGCGCGCTGACCAGGACCTGGTCGCCTACGTCCACTCCCGCGTCGCACAGGGCCAACCCGATCCCGGCCCGCAGGGTCGGCGAAAACGTGCCACTGGTCAGCACGCCGACTTCGCGACCGCCGTCGGCCGCCAGCACCGCCATTCCCGGCCGCGGAACCCCGGAGTCGGTGAGCCGGATCCCGCGCAAGCGGCGCCGCGGGCCGGCCGCGCGCTCCGCGACAAGCGCCGCCCGCCCTACGAACTCAGGCTTGTCCCAACCGACCGCCCACGACAACCCGGCCTGCACCGGGGAGATTTCCAGCGACAGGTCCTGTCCATGCAGCGGGTACCCCATCTCGGTGCGCAAGGTGTCGCGAGCACCGAGGCCGGCAGGGCGCCCCCCGACGTTCGCCGCCGCGCGCAGAAGCGCTTCCCACAGCCCGGCGGCTGCATCAGTTGGGGCGATCAGTTCGAACCCCGGCTCCCCCGTGTACCCGGACCGGCAGACGCTCACCGTCGCATCGCCGAACTGCTGCTGGTTGAAGCGCATGTAGGCCAAGTCCGGATCCAGACCCAGTGCCAGTAGGACCTGCGCCGATGCCGGTCCCTGCACCGCCAGGATCGCGGTTTCGGTGTGCCGGTCGAGCACCTCCACACCGCTCGGCGCCGCCTGCCGCAGCCGATCCCGCACCTCCGCGCAGTTGGCGGCGTTCGGCACCAGTCGCACCTCGGAGTCGGCCGACACGTAGGCGATCAGGTCATCGATAACCCCACCGTCCTCGGTGCAGATGAGCGTGTACTGCGCGGCTCCCGGCTGCAGCCGGCTCAGGTCGTTGGTCAGTTGCGTGTCCAGGAAGGCCCGCGCGCCGGCTCCGCGCACGTCCAAGGTGCCGAGGTGGGAAACGTCGAACAGGCCGACCGACTCGCGAACAGCCGCGTGCTCGGCCAATACGCCGCCGCCGGCGTACTCAAGCGGCATCTCCCAACCGGCGAAGGGCGCGAACTTGGCCCCGGAGTCCACGTGCTGCTGGTGGATCGGGCTGCGCAGGGCGGCTCCGCCGGACTCAGTTGCCGGGGCACCGGTGTCATCGCCGCTGCTCGTCATGACCAAGACGCTAGCCCGCAGCCGTGGCTAGGGTGACGATCATGACCACGATCTCCTTGTCTGCCGATTCGCCCCTGCGCGCCAAGGCGGACGCACTAGTCGTCGCACTGCGCCCCACCCGTGGCGGTGTCGAACCGGTCGCAGCCCTGGGCCGGACCGGCAAGGCCATCGCCGAGGCGGCAGCCGCCCTGAAGGCGACCGGCAAGGCCGAGGAGGTTGTGCAGTTGCCATCCGGTGCCGGGGTGACCGCGCCGGTGGTTGTCTGCGTCGGCGTAGGCACCGACTCCGATGACGACTCTCTTCGCCGGGCCGCTGCTGCTGCTGCGCGGGCCCTGGCCGGGCGGCGACGGGCCGTCTTCGCACTGGGTGCGGAATCTCCGGAATCGGTCGCCGCGATCGCGACCGGCGCGGTCCTTGGTGCGTACACGTTTCGCGCCTACCGGTCGTCCACGGCGCGCGCGCACAAGGCCGGCCTGGGCGCGGTGACGATCTGGACGTCGCTGGCCAAGGACGCAGCCGCCCGGCACGCACTCGCCGAGGCACGCGTCGTAGCCGAAGCCGTGATGGCGGCAAGGGACTTCGTGAACACACCGCCGAACGATCTGCCGCCAGCGGTCTTTGCCGACTCCGCTGCCGCTCAGGCCGTCGACGCGGGGGTGACCGCGGAGATCACCGATGAGAAGAAGCTTGCTGGTGGCGGCTACGGGGGAATCCTCGGCGTCGGCCAAGGGTCCAGTCGGCCGCCTCGGTTGCTGCGCCTGGCCTACCGCCACCCCGACGCAAAGCGCCACCTGGCCCTGGTCGGCAAGGGGATCACGTTCGACTCCGGCGGGATCTCGCTGAAGCCAGGCGCGAACATGCACGAGATGAAGTCGGACATGGCCGGCGCCGCCGCGGTCATCGCCGCCACCTTGGCCGTTGCGCGACTAGGGCTGCCAGTCAACGTGACCACCTTCGCCGCGATGGCGGAGAACATGCCGTCGGACACCGCGCAGCGGCCCGGCGACGTCCTCACCACGTACGGCGGGCGCACCGTCGAGGTCCTCAACACCGACGCGGAAGGTCGCCTGGTCCTTGCCGACGCTCTGGTCCGGGCTCAGGAGGAGCAGCCCGACGCCATCGTCGACGTGGCGACCCTGACCGGTGCCGCGCTAGTGGCCCTCGGCCCGCGGACCGCGGGGCTCATGAGCAACGACGCAGACCTCACCGAGCGGCTCGGTCAGGCTGCGGCGACCGCCGGTGAATCGATGTGGCACATGGATCTGCCGGCCTACCTGCGCAAGCGGCTGGACTCGCAGGTGGCTGACATCGCCAACATCGGCGATCGCAACGGCGGCATGCTGCAGGCGGGCATCTTCCTGCAGGAGTTCATCGCATCCGGTCAGGCCTGGGCGCACCTGGACATCGCCGGGCCGGCCTGGAACGGCAGCGAACCGTACGGGGTCAACCCCAAGGGCGGAACCGGGGCGGCGGTACGCACGCTGGTCGAGGCGGCCCGTTCGCTGGCGGCCGACGACTGATCCAGACGCCGGCTTCGCCGGTAGTTCAGGACCCCAGCAGCCGCCGACGCTCGGCCGCCTTGCGGGACGAGTAGTCCCGCATGCGCTGCGGATAGCCGACCACCCCGGCGTCATACGAGGGGATTCCCCGCTCATTGGCCCACTCGTGCAGGACCTGCGGGCTGGGGACGCGGCGGCGCGTCCATTCGCCGTCGTAGGCCACTAGCACCACGGTCGTCTCGGTCAAGGTCGTGCGCGGTTCCACGTATGCCTCGACGCCGCGACGCGTCGCGGCGAACTCCTCAAGGTGCTTTCGGTCCTCACGCCCCGGCTTGGTCGGGGTGGACCCGCGGCGCCGACGGAACAAGCCCATGCGCTAACGGTACGCAAGCACGACCTGACTTACCCGTTGTGCGGTGGAGGTGACAGGATGAGACGCCCAACCCTGGAGGAAGAAACGTGACCGAGGCGCCCACCGGCTCTGCCTTTGACCTGGTCATTCTTGGCGGGGGCAGCGGCGGCTACGCGGCTGCGCTGCGCGGCGCCTACCTGGGGCTGTCGGTCGCGCTGATCGAGAAGGACAAACTGGGCGGCACGTGCCTGCACCGTGGCTGTATCCCGACGAAGGCCCTCCTGCACGCCGGCGAGGTCGCCGACTCGGCCCGCGAGAGTGCTCAGTTCGGTGTGCAGGCGTCACTGCTCGGCATCGACATGAAGACCGTCAACGAATACAAGGACGGCGTCGTCGGCAAGCTGTACAAGGGCCTGCAGGGCCTGGTCAAGAGCCGCGGGATCACCTACGTCGAGGGTGAGGGCCGGCTGGTTTCGGCCAACACGGTCCGGGTCAATGGCTCCGACTTCACCGGGCGCAACGTGCTGCTGGCCACCGGGTCGGTACCGCGTTCGCTGCCAGGTCTCGACATCGACGGCGTCCGGGTCATCACCTCTGACCAGGCGCTGCAACTGGACCGTGTTCCGGCCAGCGTCGTGGTCCTCGGTGGCGGCGTGATCGGCGTCGAGTTCGCCAGTGTGTGGCGCTCTTTCGGTGCGGACGTGACCATCGTCGAGGCGCTGCCACACCTGGTCCCCGCCGAGGATGAGGCCTCCTCCAAGCTCCTGGAGCGGGCATTCCGCCGCCGCGGCATCGCATTCGAACTGGGCGCCAGGTTCGCCGGGGTACAGCAGACGGCCACCGGGGTTCAGGTGGCCTTGGAGAGCGGCAAGACGATCGACGCGGAGTTGCTGCTGGTCGCGGTCGGTCGTGGTCCGGTATCTGCCGGACTCGGGTACGAAGAAGTGGGCGTGGCCATGGATCGCGGCTACGTCGTCGTCGACGAGTACTGCCGGACTTCGGTACCGGGAGTGTTCGCCGTGGGCGACCTCATTCCCACACTGCAATTGGCGCACGTTGGGTTCGCCGAAGGCATCCTGGTGGCCGAGCAAATCGCCGGCCAGTCGCCCCGCCCGATCGACTACGACGGCGTGCCGCGGGTGACCTACTCAGATCCCGAGGTGGCGTCGGTCGGCCTCACCGAAGCAGCTGCCCGCGAGCGCTACGGCGACGTCACCACGTTGACTTACGACCTGGCCGGCAACGGCAAGAGCCAAATCCTCAAGACGACCGGAGCCGTGAAGCTGGTGGCCCGCACCGATGGGCCGGTCCTCGGTGTGCACATGGTCGGCGCTCGTGTCGGCGAGCTGCTCGCCGAAGGGCAGCTCATCTACAACTGGGAGGCCCACGCCGACGACGTCGCGCCGCTGGTGCACGCCCACCCCACAATGTCCGAGGCAATGGGCGAGGCGCACCTGGCGCTCGCCGGCAAGCCTCTGCACGTCCACGGCTGACCCAGGCGAAAGGAAGCGCAGCGCTGATGGCCATCTCCGTGCCCATGCCCCAACTGGGCGAGAGCGTCACCGAGGGAACAGTGACCCGGTGGCTGAAGTCCGAGGGCGACACCGTCGCCGCGGACGAACCGCTGCTGGAGGTGTCCACCGACAAGGTCGACACCGAGATCCCGTCCCCCGCCGCCGGCGTGCTGTTGCGCATCGTCGCTGCGGAGGACCAGGTGGTTCAGGTCGGTGAGGAGTTGGCCCTGATCGGCGATGCGAGCGAAGCAGGGGCTGCCCCGGCGACCCCGGCCGCCCCGGTCGCACCGGAGCCGCCCGCGCCCGCTCCTCCCACCGCAGAGTCCCTGGCTCAGGACGCCTCGGCTGCGCTCTCGGCTCTGGCCGAGTCGCCACCGGCACCCGCCGCGCCACCGGCTGTGGCGCCCGCGGCAGAACCTGTCGCTGCGCCGGCGCCATCCGCTGGCGGCGGGGCCGCGTCGACACCGGTGCTGCTGCCGCCGCTGGGCGAGTCGGTCACCGAAGGCACCGTCACCCGGTGGCTGAAGTCGATCGGTGACACCGTCGCTGCCGATGAGCCGCTGCTGGAGGTGTCCACCGACAAGGTCGACACCGAGATTCCGTCGCCGGTTGCGGGGGTTCTCGCGGAGATCACCGTTGAGCCCGATGGCGTTGTCGTCGTCGGCGGTCAGTTGGGCCTCATCGCCGTCGGATCCGCGGCGCCCGCAGTGGCGGCAGCCCCAGCGGCTCCGCCGGCACCGGAAGCCCCCGCACCACCGGTGGAGCCCCCGGCATCGCGACCGGCTCCCTCGCTCTTGACCCCGCCGGCCGCCCCTGCCCCGGCTCCCCCGGCACCCCCAGCACCGGCTCCGGCCGCAGCACCCCCGGCACCACCGGCAGCACCAGCTCCAGCGCCGGCATCCCCGGTTACCGCGGCGCCGGCAGTTGCGGCCGCCAGTGGCGGCGTCGACGGCGGCACCTACGTGACACCGTTGGTGCGCAAGCTGGCCGCCGAGAACGGCGTGGACCTGGCGACCATCGTCGGCACCGGCGTCGGCGGGCGCGTTCGCAAGCAGGACGTTCTGGACGCGGCAAAGGCGTTGCAGGCAGCAGCACCGCCGGCCGCGACGCCGGCTGCCGCTCCGGCAGCGGCCCCAGCAGCGGCGATCCCCGTTCCGGCCGAAGCGGCCCGGGTCCGCGGCACCACCGAGCAGGTCAGCCGTCTGCGCAAGGTCATCGCGCAGCGCATGGTCGAGTCGCTGCAGACCTCGGCGCAACTAACCACTGTGGTCGAAGTGGACGTGACGAAGATCGCGCGGTTGCGTGACCGCGTCAAGGCTCAGTTCCTGCAGCAGGAAGGCGTCAAGCTCTCCTTCCTGCCGTTCTTCGCGAAGGCCACTGCGGAGGCCCTCAAGGCCCATCCGAAGTTGAACTCAACGCTGGACGCTGACAACGGGACGGTGACGTACCACGCAGCAGAGCACCTGGGCATCGCCGTCGACACCGAGCGCGGACTGCTGGTTCCCGTCATCCAGAACGCCGGCGAACTGAACATTGCGGGACTGGCGCGGCGTATCGCCGACCTGGCCGAGCGAACTCGCACCGGCCAGGTGTCCCCGGATGAACTGTCCGGCGGCACGTTCACCCTGACCAACACGGGTTCGCGCGGCGCGCTGTTCGACACCCCCATCCTCAATCAGCCTCAGGTCGGCATCCTTGGGACCGGGGCCGTCGTCAAGCGTCCGGTGGTTGTCACCGACGACACCGGAACCGACTCGATCGCAATTCGGTCGATGGCATTCCTCGCGTTGACGTACGACCACCGCCTCGTTGACGGTGCCGACGCCGCACGCTTCCTGGTAACTGTTCAGAAGCGCCTCGAGGAAGGCCGTTTCGAGGCGGAGCTCGGCTACTAGGCACCTTCGCAGTGCCGAAAGCGCCCGCTTCCGCAAGACTCGTCGTATGCGCATTGCCATCGCTGGTTCCAGCGGCTTCGTCGGGTCGGCGCTGGTCGATTCGCTGACCGCCGATGGGCATCAAGTCGTTCGGCTGGTGCGCCGACCCGCAAGCGCACCGGACGAGGTGTCCTGGGACGTGCACCAGCCGGCCGGAGGTGTAGACCCGCAGTCGCTTGGCCCCGTTGACGCCATCGTCAACCTCGCCGGCGCCGGCATCGGCGACAAGCGGTGGACCGATTCATACAAGCGCACCTTGCACGACAGCCACGTTGCTGCGGCTCGCGCGACAGCCGAACTCGCTGTCGCTGCCGACCCCAGGCCCGCGGTCCTCATCAGCGTCGGGGCCATGGGCTACTACGGACTCGACAACGGCGGCGGGCAGCTCACCGAGGAATCACCCGCCGGTTCCGACTTCGCCGCCGGCATCATCGTCGACAAGGAGGCGGCCGCACAGGCAGCGGCCGCGGCCGGGGTCCGAGTCGTACTCCCCCGCCTTGCACTGGTGATGGACGCCTCCGGCAGCACCTTCGGTCGGCGCCTACTGCCGCTGGGCAAGGCCGGCCTCCTGGGCCCTCTCGCCGGCGGGAAGTCTGTCTGGAGCGTCGTCTCCCTCCGCGACGTTGTCCGCGCCCTGCGCTTCCTCCTGGAGCAAGAGGACGCCAACGGCCCATACAACGTCTCCGCCCCCGAGCCGACCACCAACGGCGAGTTCACGCGCCTTTTGGGGAAAGCGATCCACAGGCCAACCATCGCCCCAGTACCGAAGTTCGCGCTTCGGCTCGTCCTGGGCGACTTCGCCGACGACGTCCTGGGTTCATTCGAAGTAGTTCCGAAGCGGCTCACCGACGCCGGGTTCGCATTCGCCGACAAGGACGCGACGGCCGTCATAGACCAGGCACTCAGCAACGCCTAGCGAGCACCTGCTGCTTCCGCGCTCACGTCCCAGAGCAGCCAGCGCCCCTCAACCCAGCGCAGACTGACCAACCAGGTGCTCAGCTCCCTTACCTCCTGCGTTGCCGCCGCCACTCCATCCGCGCCGATCCACGACACGGCCGGGAGCCGGTCACTCACGCGCAATCGCACTTCCTCGGCAGCGACTTCCAGTGCTTCAACATCGCTCAACTCCGGAAGGACCGGCGACGGACGCAAGGATGCGGACCGGACCTGCTGCAGCAGCGCCTCGTCCGCGGCCGCGGCAGGTGAGCCGGCGGCGGCGTAGTTGGCGATGGCCGCTGGGTTGCCGTTGCGTAGGGCCAGATCTCGAGCCAGGTCCAGGTCGGCCACCACCTCGGCCCAGTCGACGGAGGTGGCTCCGCCCGCATCGAAACCGGCCCATCGGATCCGGGCGCGGCAACGGGCAGCGCCTCCGGGGATCCGGGCGACGCTGACAAACCGACGCCGACGGCCACCCCGGCGCTGATCACGGCACCGACCAGCAGCGCACCCACAACTCGGCGCCGCCATCCTCCAGTAGTTGTGGCCGAGCGTTGCGGACGCGTCAGAGTGGACATGGCCGCGGAGCATGCCCCGATCGGGTGAAGGCCGTGGGACGCCATCCACAGGGCGAGCAGTCGGTGGCCGCAGTAGCGTCACGGCATGCCGCTTCCTGCGTTCGTCGACACCGTCGTGATCGGCGCGGGCATCTCCGGGCTGGCCGCAGCCGGGCATCTGACTCGTGCCGGCCGCGAAGTCCTCGTCCTGGAGGCCGGCGACGCCGTGGGCGGACGCGTGCGCACCGATGAGGTCGACGGGCTGTTGTTGGACCGCGGCTTTCAGGTCTACAACCCCGCCTACCCCGAGGGGCGGCGCGTGCTGGACCTGGACGCTCTCCGGCTGCAGCCGCTGGCGCCCGGCATTGCGGTGGCCCTGGACGACGCCAATGGGCGAACTCGCCGCTATCGGCTCCTTGATCCCCGCCGGGATCAGCGCCGACTCCTTGAGTCCGCGCTCAGCGGGGTCCTTGGCCCGCGGGACGCTGCCATCCTGCTTCGTTGGGCCACTCGAGCGCTGCAATCGGAGGGGTCGCAGCTCGCGGCCGAGCCGGACGCTTCGACGGCCGCGGCTTTGGCGGAAATGGGGGTGTCCGAAGGCGCGATCGAGCGGCTGCTGCGCCCGTTCTTTGCCGGCGTGTTCCTGGAATCCGAACTGGATACGTCCAGGCGCTTCGCCGACTTCGTCCTCAGGACGTTCCTTCGGGCGACCCCGGGCGTGCCCGAACGCGGCATGCAGCGGATTCCCGAGCAACTGGCCGCCGGCTGCGCGGACGTGCGGCTGAACAGTCCGGTTCGGCGACTTGATGGCACGACGGTCCACACCGACGACGGTTCAGTGCGCGCCGCCGCAGTGGTGGTGGCCACGGATCCCACGCAGGCGGCCGTGCTGCTGCCCGGGCTCGCTGTACCCGAAGGACGCGCTTGCACGACGCTGTACTTCTTGTCCGCTGCCGGCCCCCTGACCGGCGGCGAGCCGATCCTCGTAGTTGACGGGCACCGACGCGGCCCTTTGATCAACGCTGTGGTCATCAGCAACGCCGCCCCCGGCTACTCACCAAGCAGCCGCAGCCTGGTCGCCGCGACGCTGCTGGGGACGAAGACCGATGCCGCCACGATCGAATCAGTGCGGCGGCACCTGCGCCGCCTGCTGGGTGCTGACGCGTCCTCCTGGGACCTGGTCGGCACCTACGCCATCGACTACGCCCTACCCGCGATGCCGCCGCCGCACGATTTCCAGCTGCCGGTGGCGTTGGGTGACGGGATCTTCATCGCCGGCGACCACCGCGACTCCGGTTCGCTTCAGGGGGCGATGGTTTCGGGCCGCCGGGCCGCCGAAGCGGTGCTCCAGGCGCCGATTCGACTCCCGAACCCCGAGCCGCTGCCGCACCGAGTCCAGGGCTGAGGCGGATGCCCACTCCGCGCATCCTGGCGACCTCCGGCGGGTTCCTGCCCACCGAGCGCTGGCTCGTGTCCCGACCGGGCGGGCTCGTCCTGGAAGCCCTGCGACTCACCGGCAAGGACCGACCCCGGGTGTGCCTGCTGGAGACCGCCGGGGGCGATGACCGACCGACCTACCACCGTCGCTATGCCGCGTTGGCCCCGCTTGCTGAAGTGACCCACTTGGAACTGTTCCCCCAGCCGAACGCCGATCCCGCCGAACAACTGCTCGGGGCTGACCTCATCTGGGTCGGCGGCGGCTCGGTCGCGAACCTGTTGGCGGTGTGGTCGGTGCACGGGCTGCCACAGTTGCTGGCCGAGGCCTGGCAAGGAGGCACCGTGCTCGGCGGGGTGAGCGCCGGGTCGATCTGCTGGCATGTGGGTGGTCCGACCGACTCCTTCGGACCGAAGTTGCAGCCGGTGACCAACGGTCTAGGGCTGCTGCCGTACGGCAACGGGGTTCACTACGACTCCGAGAAGCAGCGCCGCCCACTGCTGCACTCCCTCGTGGCGGACGGAACGCTGCCCACCAGTTATGCCACCGACGATCGGGTCGGCGTGCTCTACGAAGGCACCGAGGCGGTTGCCGTGTTCACCGACGAGGAATACGACCCTGAGACGGGCCCGGCCGCCTACCGCGTGGACCTGGTCGGCGGCCAGGTGGTGGAGACCCGGCTGCGTCCAGGGCGGGTGCGCGACAGCGCTTAGGGTGGGGTGATGCGCACCACCGTCCTAGGTCTGGCTCACGAGGCCGTGGCCTATCCGGAGGCGTGGGCGCAGCAGCGGCGCACCCACGCTGAGGTTGCCGACGGTGCGGAGAATCAACTGCTGCTGCTGGAGCACCAGCCCGTCTACACCGCCGGCAAGCGCACGCACCCGTTGGAGCGGCCAACCGACGGCACCCCCGTGGTAGATGTGGACCGCGGCGGCAAGATCACCTGGCATGGACCAGGCCAGTTGGTCGGCTACCCCATCGTGCGGTTGCCCGACCCGGTGGACGTCGTCGCCTACGTGCGGTTCCTGGAGGACGTGCTGATTCGATCCTGCGCCGACTTCGGGCTTCCTACCGTCCGGGTGGTCGGCCGCAGCGGGGTTTGGGTAGATGCCGACTCCCGCGGTCCGGCACGGAAGGTGGCCGCGATCGGCGTGCGCGTGGCCAGTGGGGTCACGATGCATGGCTTCGCCTTGAACTGTGATTGCGACCTGACGGCGTTCGAACGGATCGTCCCCTGCGGCATCGCCGATGCCGGCGTGACGTCGCTCACCGCCGAGTTGGGGCGAACCGTCGCGGTCGCAGACGCGCTGCCGATAGTTGAGTCCCACTTGCACGAGGGGTGGGAGTCCTTCCTGGCCGAACGCGCTGGCAGGTCGCAGCGACCAGAGCCGGTGGCGGCGCAGGCGGTCGGCTCATGACCGATCAACCACGGCGCATGCTGCGACTTGAGGTCCGCAACGCGCAGACCCCGATCGAGCGCAAGCCCGAGTGGATCAAGACCCGGGCGCGCATGGGCCCGGAGTACACCGCGATCCGGGAACTGGTGCAGACCGAGGGGCTGCACACCGTCTGCCAGGAGGCTGGTTGCCCCAACATCTACGAATGCTGGGAGGACCGGGAGGCGACGTTCCTCATCGGCGGGGACCAGTGCACCCGACGCTGCGACTTCTGCCAGATCGACACCGGCAAACCGCAGCCGCTGGACGTCGACGAGCCGCGTCGCGTCGCCGAATCGGTGCGGTCAATGGGGCTGCGATACGCGACCATCACCGGCGTCACGCGCGATGACCTTCCCGATGAGGGGGCCTGGCTGTACGCCGAGACGGTGCGCGCCGTGCACGGTCTCAACCCCGAAACCGGCGTGGAGATTCTGACCCCGGACTTCAGCGGCAAACCGGAACTGCTGCAGCAGGTCTTCGATGCGGCACCGCAGGTCTTCGCACACAACTTGGAGACGGTGCCGCGGGTCTTCAAGAGGATCCGCCCGGCGTTCAGCTACGACCTTTCCCTTTCCGTCATCACGCTCGCCCGGGCGGCCGGGATGCTGACGAAGTCCAACCTGATCCTCGGCATGGGCGAGGAGGCCGCGGAGGTGGAAACGGCGCTGCGGGACTTGCGGGCGGCCGGTTGCGACCTGATCACCATCACGCAGTACTTGCGGCCGTCGGCTCGGCACCACCCGATCTCCCGCTGGGTGGAACCGGCCGAGTTCGACCATTGGGCCGCCGTTGCCGCGGACCTGGGCTTCGCCGGGGTGATGAGCGGGCCGCTGGTGCGCTCCTCCTACCGCGCCGGACGCCTCTACCGCGAGGCGGCCGCGGCGCGGTCGGCCAGCGTCGGGGCCGCTGACGGGGTCGCTGCCCCAACCGGTCCGGCGCGGTCGGCCACGTAGTCTGGGCGCGTGAGCACCCCAGAACAGAAGCCGGGCCGAATTCGGCAACTCCGCACCGCCTACACCCTCACCCGTCAGGCCGACCCACGCATTGGTTGGGTCCTGCTGGCCTGCCTGCTCCTGCCGATCCTGGCCGGGGTGGGGTTCGGCCTGCTCATCGGTGGACCGGTGCTCTGGGGGCTGTTCGGGCTGGGAATCGGCCTGCTGCTCGCCACCTTCGTGTTCGGGCGCCGGGCGGAGAAGGCGGCGCTGAGCCAGATCGAAGGCAAGCCCGGAGCCGCAGCTGCGGTGCTGGGGACCCTGCGCCGGGGCTGGACTGTGACACCGGCGGTAGCGGCGACACGGCAGTACGACGTGGTGCACCGCGTGGTGGGCCGTCCGGGGGTGGTGCTCATCGCCGAAGGCTCCCCCGGCCGGGTCAGCAACCTGCTGCGCAGTGAGTCTCGCCGCACGGCTCGCGTGGTCGGCGAGGTACCGATCCACGAGATCGTCGTCGGCGACACCGACGGCCAGGTGACCTTGCGCAAACTGAACCGCGCCGTCATCAAGTTGCCGAAGGCGCTGCGGCCAGGTCAGGTCACTGACGTCAACCAGCGGCTCAAGGCGATGGCTTCCATGCAGCAGCCGGTGTCCATGCCCAAGGGTCCGCTCCCGAAGGGGGCACGCATGCCCCGCCCGCCCCGCGGCTGACCGCTAGGTACGCACAACGACGGAGCCCACGGCCTTGTCGTGCAGGCCGCGACCATCGCGGTCCCAGATCAGTGCCGGGATCACCAGACACAGCAACAGCGTTCGGATGGCGGCGCGACCGGCGCCGATCCGGGTGCCGTCAACACGCACCACCTGAAGTCGCAGCAGCCGCTTGCCCAGGGTCGTGGACGCCAAGGTCAGCCCGAGCCAGACGGTTACCGCAAAGACGATCAGCGTCGCCCATTCCCGGGTGATGGCCGTTGCGGTATCTGAGTTCGCGTCCAACCGCAGCGGCGAGGCCACGAGCAGGGTCACGAACAGCGCCGCGAACCAGTCGAGGAACAGCGCCCCGACCCGACGCCCCACGCCGCCAACCGATCCCGGACCCGTCTCGGGCAGGCCCAGTCGCTGGCCGCGGTAGCCGAACTCGACGCCGGCGGCCCGGGCGGCCGCACCCGGCCCCTCCAGCCACGACGCGATGTCAGCACGGCTAAAGCCCCGGCCTCGGCCGGATTCGCCAGCGGCGCCGTTACCGGAATCCGGGTCATTGGCCACGACTCCAGTCTGACTCCCACGCGCAAAGGTGGCACTTCGGG
Organism: uncultured Actinomycetota bacterium; assembly: GCA_963753435.1. GTDB lineage: Bacteria > Actinomycetota > Actinomycetes > CAVWCF01 > CAVWCF01 > CAVWCF01. Next base: position 129,475 of record CAVWCF010000002.1, on the reverse strand, counting down.
GGTGGCTGGTGGGCGCGTAACGCCAGCGAAACAAACGGGACACCGACGGGAAACCGCCGCTACCTACGGTCACGGCATTCACTCAGCGGTCCAACCGGGCCGTTGCATAAAGGGAGGGTGAATGTTCTCCAACGCCGATGAGCTCCTGAAGTTCGTCAAGGACGAGGGAGTGCAGTTCATCGACGTCCGGTTCTGCGACTTGCCGGGTGTCATGCAGCACTTCAACGTTCCGGTCGAGTCGTTCTCCGCGGACACGTTCAACGAAGGTCTGATGTTCGACGGGTCGTCGATCCGTGGTTTCCAGGCCATCCACGAGTCCGACATGAAGCTGGTTCCGGATGCGGCCACCGCGTTCGTGGACCCGTTCCGGACGGAGAAGACGCTTGCGCTGAACTTCTCCATCCGGGACCCGTTCACGGACGAGGCCTACAGCCGCGACCCGCGCAACATCGCCGCGAAGGCGGAGGCCTACCTGAACAGCACCGGGATCGGTGACACCGCCTACTTCGGTCCGGAAGCGGAGTTCTACGTCTTCGACGACGTCCGCTTCGAGACCAAGACCAACGCCGGGTACTACTACATCGACTCCATCGAGGGCGCGTGGAACACCGGCCGCGAGGAAGAGGGCGGCAACCGCGGTTACAAGACCCGCTACAAGGGCGGCTACTTCCCGGTCCCGCCGGTCGACCACTACGCCGACCTGCGTGACGTCATGTCCAAGACGCTGATCGAGGTCGGCCTGAAGGTCGAGCGAGCCCACCACGAGGTCGGCACCGCCGGACAGGCCGAGATCAACTACCAGTTCAACAGCCTGCTGCACTCCGCCGACGACCTGATGAAGTTCAAGTACATCATCAAGAACGTCGCCTGGGCTGCTGGCAAATCGGCGACCTTCATGCCGAAGCCGCTATTCGGCGACAACGGCTCCGGCATGCACGCCCACCAGAGCATCTGGAAGAACGGCGAGCCGCTGTTCTACGACGAGCTCGGCTATGCCGGCCTGTCCGACACCGCCCGCTGGTACATCGGCGGTCTGCTCAAGCACGCGCCGAGCCTGCTGGCCTTCACCAACCCGACGGTGAACTCCTACCACCGCCTGGTGCCAGGCTTCGAGGCCCCGGTGAACCTGGTCTACAGCCAGCGCAACCGGTCCGCAGCCGTGCGCATCCCGGTCACCGGCACCTCGCCGAAGGCCAAGCGGATCGAGTTCCGGGTGCCGGACCCGTCCAGCAACCCGTACCTGGCCTTCTCGGCGATGCTGATGGCTGGGCTCGACGGCATCAAGAACAAGATCGAGCCGCCGGAGCCCGTCGACAAGGACCTGTACGAGCTGCCGCCGGAGGAGCACGACGCCATCGGCACCGTGCCGGGCTCGCTGCCTGCGGTGCTGGACGCACTCGAGGGCGACCACGAGTTCCTCACCGAGGGCGACGTGTTCACGCCGGACCTGATCGAGACCTGGATCGACTACAAGCGCACCAACGAGGTCGACCCGATCCGTCTGCGTCCGCACCCGCACGAGTTCGAGCTGTACTACGACATCTGATCGATTGCCGACCGGCTCACCAGTGAGTTGTTCGGGACGGAGGCCCCTGGGTTCCCCAGGGGCCTCCGTCGTTCGTTGGCGGGCCTGGGCTACGTCGGCCAAGAAGGGACCTAGGTCGGTCGTGGGCCGAAATTGGGTCCGACTAAGGTCCCCGCATGACTGAAGCCGTGCCGCAGACCAAGACCATCCACGAGTACCTCGCGGAGAACCCGGACGTCGACGTCACCGAGACGCACCGCGACCTTTTCGGGATCCTCACCGACGTCAAAGAAAAGGTAGTGGCCCGGTTCCCGGACCTGCAGGTGCAAGCCTCCTGCGCCGGCCTGGAGTACTGGTCCACCGAGGACGACTCGTTCGAGGGCTCGATGCAGACCTACACCGGACCCGGCGTTGACCACATGGCGCATTCCTGGATCGGCAACCGCAAGGCCTCGATCCTCGACATGAACTTGCAGGTGTGGCTGGATCAGAGCATCGACGTGCCGCACCTGGTCTTCGTCTTCGGCACGATCCCGGACATCTTCTACTACTCCGACTTGGTCCCCCGTCGCGATCTCATGGTGGACGCGGAGTACTTGCAGAAGTACTACGCCCAAGAGGACCCCGACTTCCTCAAGCTCCGTGGCGACACGCATTTCACCTGGTCGGTCTCCCACGGCACCTACATGCGCGCGTTCAACTCTCCCGTCGCCCACTCCTACACCGCCGAGCGGTCCAAGGAGACCGTCGAGTTGCTGCGCGGTGCAGTCACCAAGCGCGTGGAGCGTTGGCTGAGCTGGTTGGACGACGCGACCGAGGTGCCGCAGGATGAGCGATTGGCGATGATGGATCGCGACCACCGCATCCGCACCTACGGCTACATCCTCGACCCGATGAACGTGATCAGCCGCAAGGCGATCGGCAACGAGCGGGTCGACCAGATGCTCAAGGTCCGTTACGGCCACGACCAGATCGTCGCCGCACGCCAGGCCGCCGGCCTGGGCACGGACTGGCCGGACATCTCGCCCTTCTAGCCGCCGCCAGGCCAGGACAGCGCGTACAACTCCCGGGCCACCGGTGGCCCCATGCGCTCCAACAACGCTGCCACTTCGCCGGTTCGCTCCGGTGGCAGGCACAGATGGATTCGAGCCTGCTCCACCTCGGCAGTGAAGTCGGCCAATCGCCGCGCGGGGGCAGTGAACGTGGACACTTCCGGCGCTATGCCCATCTCCTGCAAGACGCTCACCGCATCGTCCGCAGTCGGCCCGGAGGGCCGGATCACCCCCCAGAAGTGCTCCCACAAGGCGGCCATGCGGCTGGTCGGGTGCGTTCTAGGCAACTCCACCACCACCCGCAACCGGGCGTGATCCGTCAACGCCTGGACGAACGGGACCAGTTCAGCCACGTTGTAGAACACGTGGTGGCACACGACTACATCGGCGGTCGCAACCTCATCGGCGACTTCCGGCCAGTTCCCTTGGACGCTCTGGAAGGCCACTCCGAGCCGACGGGCGGCGGCACCGAACTCAGCCAACATGTCGGCCCGCGAATCCACGCCCACGATCTCGCCGGCCCGGTCGGCCAGCGCCAGGCCCGCAGCCCCTCCCCCGCAGCCGACGTCCAGCACGCTGCCGCCTGCCGGCAGGGCCGCCCGAGCCGCCGCCGTGGCGGGACTGTCCACCTCAGCCGGGGCCTCTACGCGGAAGAGCTCCTTCGGCAAGGACCACGGCGATTGCGCCGCCTGCTCCAAGATTGCTGGCGGAATCGCCCACTCGGCCAGTTGCTCTCGCCAGCGGGTGGCCGCGCTGCCCGCTGCAACAGCACTCATGTCCGCGCCGTCCACGTGAGCCATCGTCGCCGATCGCGGGCCGCGGCAGGTGTCAACTGGTGAAGGTCCAGCCGGCGCCCTTCATGTCGCCGAGACCCCCACCGTCAGTGACGGTGAGCCCGGCGCCGGACATCTGCGTGGCCGCCGCGGCGGAACGATTGCCGCTACGGCAGTAGACGAGGTAGGACCCGTTGGGGTCCAGCTGGGCGATCTGTTGGGCGAAATCGGCGCTCTGCACGTCAATGTTCACCGCGTCGACGACGTGCTCGGTGGCGAACTCAGCCGGCGTGCGCACGTCGATGATCGCGGTGTATGACGCGGTGTCCGCCGATGGCGTCTCCGAAGTGGAGCAGCCTGCTACGGCCAACACCGACAACAACAGGACAGCTAGCAGGCGCTTCATACGGTCGCTCCAGTTCGTTGGGTCTGCTCGGTGCGGAACTCCGCCACGGCGGCCATGGCGCGGGGTCCGTAGATGGTGCCGGGGCCGCCCGACATGAGAATCGCAACGCCGATCGTCTCGGCGGCCTCCTGCTCGCTGGCGCCGGCGGTGACCGCAGCGCGGGCATGGCTGGCGATGCATCCGTCGCACCCGTCCGCCACCGCGATGGCCAGCGCCATCAACTCCTTGGTCTTCGTGTCAAGCGCCCCGGGGGCGAACGCCGCTGAGTGCAACGCCCGGAAACCCTCGTAGACGTCCGGGATCTTGCGGCGAAGTTCGCGGGTCAGCGGCGAGAGTTCGTTGAGGACGGCATGACCGTGGCCGTCGTGACTGCCTGATTCCATGCCCTCCAGCATACCCCCAGGGGTATATCTGAGACAACTCGCTGGCGCTCCCCTGTCCTCCTCAGTCGATGCGCGGGACGGGCTGGGTCGCATCCTTGTCAACGCTGGGCCATTCGGGCAGCGGCGCTGCTCGGCCGGGCAGGATGTCAATCGCCGGATCTGCCATCGCTGGCTCCCGGGCAGGTGGCTCGACGGCAACTTCGGGTGGCTCCGACGGCTCGACGGCAACTTCGGGTGGCGCCGTCGGCTCGACGGCAACTTCGGGTGGCGCCGACGGCTCGATGCCAGGCTCCGGGACATCCACCACCAGGGACGCGGTCTCGGCGAATCGCAGATCCGGTTCGGGCAACGGGGCCGAGACCGGGTCGGTCACCTCAGTGCGGGGAATCGGCGCGAGCCGACCCACGACCGGCGCGTCATCCAAGTGCGGTACTCGGGTGCCAATCGGCTCGGTGACATGCGCCGGCGGAGCGGCCGCCGCCACGGTCTCCGGGGTCACGGCAATGTCCCCGGCCGGGTCCTGACCAAGAGCGTCACCGCTGCGGCTCTCCGGGCTTTGTGTCGCCGGGTTCCATGAGTTCCGTTCGGACAAGGTGAATCCGGCCATCGCGTGCTCGAGGTCCACTGTCGCGTCATCCGGCGGCAGGACCGGCACGACGGTTTCCATCAGGTCACCGACGGCCTCCTGGTCCAGAGACAGCAGTTCCGTGTCAGCGACCGCATCGGTGAGGGCACCGCCGGGAGAAGCGCGCCAGAAGATCCCGACCACCAGAAGTCCGAACAGCCCGGCGAGGCTCACCGCTCGGGCCGGGCCGATCGCGTCACCCAATGCTCCGATGACCGCAAACGACAAAGCCGTCGCCGCGCTGAACCCCGCCGACGCGACACCCAGAACCCGGCCCCGAAGCGGAGCCTCGGTCAACGCCGTGGCCGCCGCCATAATCGTCAGCACCCAGGCCTGCAGGACACCGGCCACGAAGAACAGCGCCGCAGCCGTAACCGGTGGCGGATTGATCGACGCAGCGAACAGCGGAAGACATGACAGTGCCGCCAGCGGCAGGATCATCTCCGTTTGCCTGGGCAGACTCAGTCGGGCGATAAGCAGGAATCCGACGGCGGCCCCCGCCGGTACTGCGGCCAGGAGCATGCCGCCGATCGCGGCATTCAGGTCGGGGCGCCAGCCCAGCGCAACCGCCTCCGGGGCGATCAGCGCGAACGCCGAGAACCAGCCCAGCAGGATCAGCCAGCGCCGCAACGGGTCCTGCGTTACCTCCCGCCAGCCCTGTGCCACGTCCCCGGCCATCCGCGAAGCCGAAGTGCCGGCTTCGGCAGCGACCGGACGACTGCTCACCCGGGCGCGGATCAAGACATACGAGACGACAAAGGTGAGACCGTCCAGCAGGAGGGCCAACTCCACGCCGATGGCTTGGGTCAGCAGGCCGCCGGCCACGAAGCCGATCACCTGAGCTGCCAGGAACATCGCCCGCGACAGCGCGTGCGCGGCGACGAACAGGTCTCGCTGGGGCATCACGTCCGGCCACAGGGCCGACCGGGCGATTCCGAAGGGTGCCGCGACCGTCTCGCCAACCAGCAAGAGCGCAAACACCAAGATGAGCGGCAGCCCGCTGGCGATGACGAAGGCCAGCAGCACGACCAGGAAGACCCGGATGAGATCGCACCACAGCATCAGCGCGCGGCGGGGAATCCGATCAGCCAGGGTTCCCAGGAACGCGGTGCCGAAGATGCCCGGCACGTAGGCGATGGCAAGCGTCAGCGCGCCGTACAGCAGGCTGTCAGTTCGGTCCAGCACGAAGTAGGCCACCGCAACGCGAGCAACCTGATCGCCGATTTCGCTGACCATCTGCGCCACCAGCAGCGCACGGGCCTCCCCGTTGGACAACACCTCGCGAATACGAGAACTCTGCGCGGTTGTCACCGGTAGAACTCCCTCTCCACCACGGAGCGTGCGTGCCGCGCTGCCCGTCGGTAGTCATCCTCCAACTGGCCCGCGTTCGTTGGATCGTAACCGGCAACAAGGGCAGTTCCGGCGAGGTCGCGGCCCGGGCCCGGCAGCGTGTCGGAGGCTTTGCCACGCACCAAGGTCGTGGCATTGCGCACACTCATTGCGAAGCGCCACGCCTCGATCAACGTGTCCCGGTCCGCGCTTGCCAACAACCCAGCGTCCACTGCTGCCTGCAGTGCCGCCCGCGTCCGCGGCGTCCGCAGGCCCGGTTCGGCATGGCCGTGCCGCAACTGCAGCAACTGTGCGGTCCACTCCACGTCGGCCAGACCACCAGGACCAAGCTTCAAGTTGCGGTGCGGGTCCGTCCCCCGTGGCATCCGTTCGGTCTCCACCCGCGCCTTTATCCGCCGGATCTCACGCAAGTGCGCATCGTCTAGACCGTTGTCGGGATAACGAACCGGATCGATCAGTTCAACGAACTGCGCACCTAGGTCCCCGTCCCCGGCGATGGGTACTGCCCGAAGCAAAGCCTGCGCCTCCCAGACCAGCGACCACCGCTCGTAGTAGGCGGCGTATGACGCCAGCGACCTGACCAGGGGACCTTGTCGGCCTTCCGGTCGCAGGTCCGCGTCGATTCCCAGTGGTGGGTCCTCACTGGGTAGCGAAAGGAGGCGCCGCAGTTCATTTGCGACTGCGTGCGCAGCATCGCTCGCTTCACGCTCATCTGCGCCGGGAAGCGGGTCGTGGACGAACAGCACATCGGCATCGGATGAGTAGGACATCTCCGCCCCGCCCAACCGGCCCATGCCGATGACGGCGAACCGGGTCGGCACGGAGCCACGCTTGGATTCGATCGCCGCCGTCGCCACGGTCAGCCCCGCCTGGATCGTGGCCGTAGCCACGTCGGTCAACGCCTGCCCAACCTGCTCCGCGGTCAGGCGTCGCAGCAGGTCCGCCACCGAGATGCGAAACAACTCTCGTCGCCGGATCGCGCGGACCGACGCGATCGCGGACTCCGGGTCCTCATGCAGGCTGGCCGCATTGCCCATCTCCGCAACCAAGACGGACTGATCCCGAGGCTGCAGTTCCGCGTCACCGTCGAGCAGCGCGACAGCGTCCGGCGCACGCAGTAGCAGATCGGTCGCGTAGCGAGAGGTGGAAAGCACCCGGACGAGACGCTCGGCCGCGCCGGCGTCGCGCAGCAGGCGCAGATACCAAGGCGTCGATCCCAACGAATCGGATACCTGCCGAAAACCCAACAGCCCGGCGTCCGGGTCCGGGTAGTCGGCGAACCAGCCAAGCAGGACCGGCAGGAGCGTGCGCTGGATTTGCGCCCGCCGGCTCAGTCCCGTCGTCAGCGCCTCCAGATGGCGCAACGCCCCTTGCGGGTCCTGATACCCAAGTGCCTCCAGCCGATCCCGGGCCGCCTCCGGGCTCAGCCTGGCTACCCCGGGCTCCAACCGGGCAACCGCGTCCAGCAGGGGACGGTAGAAGAGCTTCTCGTGGATCTGCCGGACCCGACGCCGGTGCCCGGCCAACTCGTCGTCCAGTTGCGCAGCGTCGCGCAGGCCCATTGACCGGGCGAGGCGCCGCAGGGCTGCATCGTCAGTAGGCAACAGGTGCGTTCGCCGCAGCCGCTGCAACTGGATCCGGTGTTCCAGCGACCGCAGCCACCGGTACGACGCCGCAAACCCCGCAGCGTCCTCGCGGGCCACGTACCCCCACGTCGCCAGCGCCTCCAACGCCTGCAGCGTGGTTCGGCTACGCACGTAGACATCCGACTTGCCGTGCACCAGTTGCAGCAACTGCACCGCGAACTCCACGTCCCGCAGCCCGCCGCGGCCTAGTTTGAGTTGACGCTGCGCCTCGCGCACCGGGATGTGTTCCTCAACGCGCCGTCGCATCGCCTGAACGTCGGCGACGAAGCCGTCCCGATTGGCGGCGGTCCACACCCGTTCGGCGGCCGCGTCGCAGTAGGCGACACCCAAGGCCTGATCGCCGGCTGCCGGGCGGGCCTTCAGCAGGGCCTGGAACTCCCAGGTCTTGGCCCACCGCTCGTAGTAGGCCGCGTGACTGGCCAGGGTCCGCACCAGCGCGCCGGCCTTGCCCTCCGGTCGCAGCGCCGCATCGACCTCCCAAATGGCCCCCTCACCGGTAGGTGCGGAGCAGATCTGCTGCAGTCGCGTCGCCAGCCTCGTGGCCGCAGCCAGTGCGGCCGTTTCGTCCACCCCGGTAGCCGGTTCGGCGACGTAGATGACATCGACGTCGGAGATGTAGTTCAACTCCGATCCACCGGTCTTGCCCATGGCGATAACCGCCAGCCGGCACGCATCGGCGTCCTCGGGGGACTCCGCCGCAGCAATTCGCAGCGCGGTGTCCAAGACGGCGTCGGCGGCGTTGGCCAATGCCGCACCGACATCGTCGAACTGCAGCTCACCCACCAGGTCGCGGGCCGCGATACCGAGCACCAGCGCGCGGTATCCGACGCGGAGGGCGTCCAAGCGATCGGCACCCGCCGAGACGGCGGGATTCGAGAGGCCAGGCGTGGCTTCATTGCCGGGACCCAAGCCCACACAAGCGGACAGGTAGGCGCGCATGCCGGCTGCATCCGGCAATTCGGATCCCCGGCCGACCCAGGCCAACTCGTCGGGGTGGCGAACCACGAAGTCGGTCAGGGCGCTGCTGACCCCAAGTACCGCCAGCAACCGAGTTCGTTGCTGCTCATCTGCCAGGAACTCGCCCACCCGCTCATCGGCGGACCGCAATCGCAGCAGCCCGGCCAATGCCTGGTCGGGGTCTGCGGTGGCACCCAATGCGACAAGTACTTCATCGTCGAGCGGATCCGCCTGCAGTTCGGCCTCGGCAACGGCGGCATCGGCGAATCCAAGACGGATCAAACGGGCGCGCAGTGTTTTCGCCCGGTCCTCAGCCACCCCCGGGAGGGTAGTCAGTGCCAGGTCACAGGACCGGCAGGTACCGCTCCCGCTCAAACGGCGTGACCTGGGCTCGGTAGTCGGCCCACTCCGCCCGCTTGTTCCGCAGGAAGAAGTCGAACACGTGCTCGCCCAGCGTCTCCGCGGCCAACTCCGATTGCTCCATCACCGCGATCGCCTCCGCCAGATTCTGCGGCAGCGGCTCGATGCCGAGGGCGCGGCGCTCACCTTCGGACAAGGCCCAGACGTCGTCCTCGGCTTCCGCCGGCAGCGGATAGCCCTCCTCGACGCCCTTCAGCCCCGCCGCCAGGATCAGCGCCAAAGCCAGGTACGGGTTGGCCGCAGAATCCAGGGAACGCACCTCGATGCGTGTCGACTGGCCCTTGCTCGGCTTGTACATGGGCACGCGCACCATGGCCGAGCGGTTGTTGTGGCCCCAGCAGACGTAAGCGGGGGCTTCGCCGCCGCCGTACAGCCGCTTGTAGGAGTTGACCCACTGGTTGGTGACAGCGGTGATCTCCGGGGCGTGGCGCAGCAGGCCCGCGATGAACGACCTGGCCACCTTGCTGAGCTGGTACTCAGCCCCACCTTCGAAGAACGCGTTCTGGTCGCCGCTGAACAAGGAGACGTGCGTGTGCATGCCCGACCCGGGGTGCTGCGCGAACGGCTTGGGCATGAAGGACGCGTAGATGCCCTGCTCCAGAGCCACCTCTTTGACCACGTGGCGGAAGGTCATGATGTTGTCGGCGGTTGTGAGCGCGTCCGCGTAGCGCAGGTCAATCTCGTTTTGCCCGGGGGCGCCTTCGTGATGGGAGAACTCCACCGAGATGCCCATCGACTCCAGCATGGTGATCGCCGCGCGGCGGAAGTCCTGTCCCTGGCTGTGCGGTACGTGGTCGAAGTAGCCGCCGGAGTCCACCGGAACCGGCTCGGCTCCTCCGCCCGGGACGTCGGAGAAGAGGAAGAACTCGATCTCCGGATGCGTGTAGAAGGTGAAGCCCAACTCGCCCGCCTTGTTGAGCGCACGTTTGAGCACGTGTCGCGGGTCGGCGTAGGACGGCGACCCGTCCGGCATCAGGATGTCGCAGAACATGCGCGCGGCCCCAGCCGCTTCGGCCCGCCACGGCAGTACCGCGAAGGTCGACGGGTCCGGCTTGGCCAGCATGTCGGCCTCATTGGTCCGCGCGAACCCCTGGATCGCCGAGCCGTCGAAGCCCATGCCCTCAGCGAAAGCACCTTCAAGCTCAGCCGGCGCGACCGCGACCGACTTCAAGAACCCGAGCACGTCGGTGAACCAGAGGCGCACGAAGCGAATGTCGCGTTCCTCCAGCGTGCGGAGGACGAACTCCTGCTGCTTATCCACGAGCCCATCGTGCCGTCGTTGTGTTTCACCGCGGTTACGGCACGCCTGCCAAACGGCGCCGGGGCTAAACCCATAGGGTGCGCGGGTGCCTCAGCTTCGCGTTGCGTTGGCCCAGGCCAACCCCACGGTGGGCGACCTCTCCGGCAATGCCGAATTGGTCGTGCGCTGGACCAAGCACGCCGCGGCACAGGGGGCCCACCTGGTTGCCTTCCCTGAACTGTTCCTGACCGGCTACCCGGTTGAGGACCTCGCCTTGCGGCCATCCTTCGTGGACGCCAGCCGGGCGACCGTGGAGGCCTTGGCCGTGCAGTTGGCGGCGGAAGGCTGTGAACGACAGGTTGTCGTCGTCGGATACCTGGATCGCCGCTCCGGCGCGGCGGAGTCGTTGGGCACGCCCCGGTCCAGCCCGCAGAACTGCGCGGCGGTGATCTACAACGGCGAGGTGCTCATGCACTACGCCAAGCACCACCTGCCCAACTACGGGGTCTTCGACGAGGCCCGCTACTTCGTGGCCGGCAACGAGCCCTGCACGCTGCGGCTACACGGGGTCGACGTGACCCTGGCCATTTGTGAGGACCTCTGGCAGCGAGGCGGCCCGGAGCAGTGGGCACGAGAGGCCCAGGCCGGCCTGCTGCTGGTCATCAACGGCTCCCCTTATGAGCGCAACAAGGACGATCTGCGACTGCAACTGGTGTCTCAGCGCGCCCGCCATGCCGGTGCCGCACTCGCGTACGTGAACATGGTCGGCGGCCAGGACGAGTTGGTCTTCGACGGCGATTCGCTGGTTGTCGACTCCAGCGGTGCGCTGTTGGCGCGCGCACCGCAGTTCGAGGAGGGCCTGCTGCTGCTGGATGCGGAGCTGCCTTCGGCGTCCGGGGCCGGTGCGACGCTGGAGGTGGGCTCGGGCCAATTGCCCCCGTACGAGGGTTTGGCACCTGCGGTGGCGCCCAGGCTGGACGAGCTGGCCGAGGTGTACGGCGCCATCGTGACCGGACTGAAGGACTACGTACTCAAGAACGGGTTCGGTTCGGTGGTGCTGGGCCTGTCCGGGGGCATCGACTCGGCCCTAACCGCCGCACTCGCCTGCGATGCGTTGGGCGCGGAGCGGGTCCACGGAATCTCGATGCCAAGTGAGTACTCCTCACCGCACTCCATCGCCGACGCTGAGGACTTGGCACGCCGGACCGGACTCAACTACCGAAACGTGCCGATCGGCCCCATCGTCGACGCGGTACAGGGGCAGGTCCCCGTGTCCGGCCTCGCCGAGGAGAACCTGCAGGCGCGCGCCCGCGGCCTGACCTTGATGGCGCTGTCCAACTCCGAGGGCCACCTGGTGCTGGCGACCGGGAACAAGAGCGAGTTGGCCGTCGGGTACTCGACGCTGTACGGCGACGCCGTCGGCGGTTTCGCACCGCTGAAGGATGTGCCCAAGACTTTGGTGTGGGAGTTGGCCACATGGCGAAACGAGGCCGCCCGCAACGCCGGCGCGGTCGAGCCGATTCCGGCCAGTTCCATCGAGAAGCCGCCGTCGGCTGAACTGCGCCCCGGCCAACTCGACACCGACTCCCTTCCGCCCTACGACACCCTCGATGACATCCTCGATGACTACGTCGAAGCGGACCGTTCAGCCACGGATCTGGTGGCTGAGGGCTTCGATGCCGAAACCGTCAACCGGGTGCTGGCAATGGTCGATCACGCGGAGTACAAGCGCCGCCAGTACCCGCCCGGACCCAAGGTGACCAGTCGGGCTTTCGGGCGCGACCGCCGATTGCCGATTACGAATCGCTGGCGCGAGCAGGGGTGACTCCGCCGCTGCCCCAGGCGACTGTCTCGGGCCGCGCCGGCAACCAAAGCAGAACGACCATGAGCGCCAGCCCCAGCAGCACCCCGCTGGACACAGCGGCCACGCCGAGTGCGGTTAGGAACGACTGGTCCGCTGCAGCCAACAGCGATTCGGCTGCGTCGGTCGTCAGCGTTCCGTCTGCAACCCCCTGACGGGCGATCTCGTAGGTGGCACCAACCGAGTCAGCAACAGTCGGAGGTAGGTCTGCAGCGTCGACCAACTTGGGCGTCAACGCGTTGGTGTAGGTGATCGCGACAAGTGAGGAGATGACAGCGATCCCGAGGGCGGCGCCCACCTGACGGACTGTGTTCTGCATCGCCGACCCCACCCCGGAGCGCGCCGCCGGCGTGACCAGCGTCATTCGTGTGGTGCAAGGCGCGATCACGTTGCCCATGCCAAGTCCGACGAAGAAGAACACGACCAGAATGATCCACAGCGGAGTCGTCTTCTCCAGAACTCCAATGAGCGTGAATGCAGTACCGGCTATGAGCAGACCGGCTGAGACCACCCGCCGCGCGCCGAAGCGTCGCACGTTCGCGTTGCTTCGCGGTGCCGCGATCAGTTGGCCCACAGCGACCGGGAGGATGCACAACCCGGCCTGCAACGGCGAGAACCCGCGAACGATCTGCAAGTAGAAAGTCAAGAAGAGCAGCGTGCCGTTGAGGGCGGCGAAGGCCAACGTCGTGGTCGCCAATGCCGTGGAGAAAGACCGGATGCCGAACAGTTCGGTATCAAGTGAGGGGTGTTCGCTTCGGTACTCGAAGATGACGAATGTGACCAGCAGTGCCACACCGGCGACCAGCGGAATCCATACGTCCGGCGCGGACCACTCCTGAGTGTCGCCACCGTGCAGGATGCCGTAGGTGAGCAGAAGCAAGCCCAGAACGCTCAGCACGACACCGCCGGGGTCCAGCCGTCCCGGCTGCGGGTTGCGGCTTTCCGGGACCAGGACCCGCATCAACACCACGCCCAGGATGACGATGGGGACGTTGATGAGGAACACCGAACCCCACCAGAAGTTCTCGACCAGGAGGCCGCCCACAACCGGGCCCAGCGCGACGGCACCGCCGACAGCAGCAGCCCAGATTCCGATGGCCTTGCCGCGTTCTGCCGGCGGGAAGATGACCGTGATGATCGCCAACGTGACCGGCAGGACGCTCGCCGCACCAAGGCCCATCAGCCCGCGGAAGAAGATCAGTTCAAGCGGGGAGGAAGCCCACGCCGTCAGAGCGGAAGCCGCGCCGAACAGCGCCAAGCCCGTGATGAGGATGCGCTTGCGCCCGTACCTGTCCCCCAGAACGCCCCAGGTGAACAAGAACGCCGCGAACGTGCACACATAGGCGTTGACCGCCCAGACCAGTTGCTCCTGGGTGGCCCCAAGATCGCGCTGGATCGTCGGCAACGCAACGTTCAGAACGGTGTTGTCGAGTACGACGACCAGCAGGCTGATGACCAAGACGCCCAGGATCGCCCAGCGGCGCGGGTTCAGATCAGCCGCGTTCACGTCTTCGAAATCGGCGGGCTTGCTCAATGTTGGGCCTCCAGCCCGCTGGTCGCTGCGGTGGCGAAAGCGTAGGGCTCGGGTGTCACAATGACCACGTGAGTGCGTCCGAGCCCCTGTACGGCGGTCATCAGCAGCGGCGCATCAGCGTTCTGGACATCGCCTCCGCCAAACAAAGCGGCGAGAAGTGGCCGATGCTCACCGCCTACGACGCCATGACCGCCGGCGTCTTTGACGAAGCGGGCATCCCGGTGCTGCTGGTTGGAGACTCGGCGGCGATGGTGGTCTACGGACACGAGCAGACACTGCCCGTGACGGTGGACGAGATGCTGCCCTTGGTCGCTGCCGTGACACGTGGAACGAAACGGGCCATGGTCGTCGCCGACCTTCCGTTCGGCTCCTACCAAGCCGGACCGGCGCAGGCCTTGGCGACCGCGGCTCGATTCATCAAGGAGGCCGGCGCGCACGCAGTGAAGCTCGAGGGCGGGGCCCGGGTACTCCCCCAAGTCGAGGCCTTGGTGGGTGCGGGGATCCCGGTCATGGCCCACTTGGGTCTGACGCCGCAGTCCGTCAACGTGTTCGGCGGATATCGGGTGCAGGGGCGCGGAGCATCCGGCGAACAGCTGCTGGCAGACGCCAAGGCCTTGCAGCAGGCCGGGGCGTTCTCAGTGGTTCTTGAGGTGGTCCCCGCCGACTTGGCCGGCCAAGTGACGGCATCGGTGGACATCGCCACAATCGGTATCGGCGCCGGCCCGCATTGCGATGCCCAGGTGCTCGTCTGGCAGGACTTGGCCGGACTCACCGAACGAGTCCCCCGGTTCGTCAAGAGGTACGCCGACGTGCGAGGCGTCCTCAGCGACGCGGCCCAACGTTGGGCTGGCGATGTGGTTGCCGGGGATTACCCCGGACCAGAGCACCAGTACGACTGACGTCAGACGTCGGTTACGCGCAACCCGGCGTGCGCCTTGTATCGCCGATTGATCGCGATCAAGTTGGCCGTCATTGCCTCGATCTGGTGCGCGTTTCGTAGCCGACCCGCGTACACACCGCGCATGCCGGGGATGCGTTCGGCAAGCGCCTGCGCCAGGTCCGTTGCCTGCCGGGAGTCCCCAACAACCAGCACGTCGGTGTCGATGGTGGCGACCTCCGGGTCCAGCAGCAGCACCGCCGAAACGTGGTGGAAGGCGCCTACGACGGTCGAATCCGGCAGCAACGCGGCGGCCTGCTGCGCCGCCGACCCCTCCGGCACCGCCAGCGCGAACGGACCGGACTTGTCGAAGCCGAGCGGGTTTACACAGTCGATTACCACTTTGCCCGACAACGTCTCCCGGAGTTGGCCGAGGAGTTCCTGATGTCCGTCCCAAGGCACGGCGACTATGACCACGTCGCTGCGTGCCGCGCACTCGTCGTTGCCAGCGCCTTCGACGCCGTTGCCCAGTTCCGCGGCCGCGGCCATGGCCCGCTCCGCGGACCGAGATCCGATCACGATGCGCAGGCCCGCCGCGCTCAGCCGGTGCGCCAGGCCACGGCCCTGCTCCCCCGTGCCGCCCAACACGCCTACTACCAACGCGTCCACGTCGACCGACTGCGCGCCTGCATCCGTAGTACTCATGTGTCAATCCTGTCAGTCACCCCAACCGACTGATTACATGGCCAGCATGGATGCGCAGCAGGTCGAGTTCCTGCGGGAGGCCTTGGCCGGGACTGGCTGGGTGGATCGAACCCGATCCTTCGCCCGCTCAGTCCGCGACGCCGCCCGCGTTCGTGAGTCCCTGCTGCTAATCGGCACCCCGCAAGAGGAGCCTTGGCACCTGGCAGCTCACCTGACCGACGAGGCCCGATGGGCCGACGCCCCCGAACTCGCTCCGACGTTGGTGCGTTGGGTTGTGCCAGCGGGTGCACCACAACACTTGTCGGTATCGCTGGCACGACTGGAGGCAGTCAGCCGCGGTGAAGCGGTGTTTGTGGTGAGCGATGAAATGGGGAACGTGCCGTTGCTGGAACGAACAGCAGACGCGCGTCGTCGCGGTGCAACAGTGCTTGCGTTGGACACTGGCGACAGCGAGTTAAACGGACTAGCGCACGAATCACTGTCGCTGTGCGAGGCCGACTTGGTTGTTCCGGACTTGTCTTTCGACACCGTTCAGCACTTCGTTAGCAGTGCTGCTGGTGAGGTTGCGCGCACGCGCAACGGTGGCTTCCGTGACCGTTTGTCCCGAATGCTCGATGCGATTTCGGGTCCCGCGCACAATCGTTGAATTCGACACGCACCCAACTATTGCTTGCGTTGTACGTGCGAGATCGCTCCATCTTTGCCACGCTTCGGCATGACCGGTCCGTGGATTGCGGACACACGAGTTTTGGAGGATGACGTGGCGGCAAGGACCACGGCCAAGAAGTCGGCTGCAAAGAAGTCGACGCGCAAGCGCACGACCGCGAAGCGCACTGCGGCCAAGAAGACCACCAAGCGGGCGCCGGCAAAGAAGGCGACCAAGCGCACCGCCAAGAAGACCACCAAGCGGGCGCCGGCAAAGAAGGCGACCAAGCGCACCGCCAAGAAGACCACCAAGCGCGCGCCAGCAAAGAAGGCCGCCAAGAAGACCACCAAGCGCGCGCCAGCAAAGAAGGCCGCCAAGAAGACCACCAAGCGCGCGCCAGCAAAGAAGGCCGCCAAGAAGACCACCAAGCGCGCGCCAGCAAAGAAGGCCGCCAAGAAGACCACCAAGCGCGCGCCAGCAAAGAAGGCCGCCAAGAAGACCACCAAGCGCGCGCCAGCAAAGAAGGCCGCCAAGAAGACCACCAAGCGCGCGCCAGCAAAGAGGGCGAACCAAGCGCGCGCCGGCAAAGAAGGCGACTCGTCGTCGCTAGATAGGACCGTTGAAGGGGGCCGTCCGATGCGGGCGGCCCCCTTCAGTTTGGGGTGCTCCAGGTGCGGGCGAAGTCAGTCGTCGCCGGGCTCAGTAGCCGGGCCACCCCGCTCCCAGGCCCGATCCTCCGCATCCCACGCTTCTGTGCGCTCGTGGGCCAGCTCCACCGCATGCTCAGCTTCCTTCGCTGATTCGTACGGACCCAGCCGCACCGCGTTGGGACAACCATCGTTGGGCTCAACGGCCTCGTGTGTGGTGCACCACCACCAGGATCCGGACATCGGTCCTCCATCTTGGTCGCGACTTACACTCCACATCATGTCGCTACTGCGCCCCGGTGTCGTGGGCCCGTTGAGATCGGTGCCCGGCGAGATAGCGCGACCCGAGTACGTGGGCAAGCGCGGCCCCTCGCCGTTTCGTGGTTCGGACGTCAAGGACGCCGAAACGATTGAGCGGATGCGCGTGGCCGGCCGCATCGCGGCACGTGCAATGGGGGCGGCGGCCGCCGCCATCGCCCCCGGGGTGACTACCGACGAGCTGGACCGAATTGGGCACGAGTTCCTCCTCGACCACGGCGCCTACCCTTCGACCTTGGGCTACCGGGGCTTCCCTAAGTCGCTGTGCACTTCCGTCAACGAAGTGATCTGCCATGGCATCCCCGACTCGTATGAACTGCGCGATGGTGACATCGTCAACATCGACATCACTGCATACATCGATGGCGTGCATGGGGACACGGACGCCACCTATCTGGTCGGCGATGTGGACGAAGAGTCCAGGTTGCTAGTGGAACGCACCGAGGAAGCGCTGCTGCGGGCGATCAAGGCCGTCGCACCCGGGCGGCCCATCAACGTCATCGGCCGCGTGATCGAGTCCTATGCCAAACGCTTCGACTACGGCGTCGTTCGCGACTTCACCGGGCACGGCATCGGCGAGGCGTTCCATTCGGGCTTGATCATCCCCCACTACGACGACCCGAACGCGACCGAGCTGATACGCGAAGGTATGACGTTCACGATCGAGCCGATGCTCACACTGGGGACTATCGACTACGACATCTGGGACGACGGTTGGACAGTGGTGACCAAGGACCGCAAGCGGTCGGCGCAGTTCGAGCACACGATCGTGGTCACCGCCGCCGGCGCCGACGTGCTGACCCTGCCCTGACTCCAGCCGCGCATCGGCCGCAGCCGCAGACAAGTAGTACGGAGTTCAACAATCCCCTAGACTGATCACATGACCCGCTGGTTGTCCGCAACGGAGCAGCAGCACTGGCGCGCCTGGTTGACCGCCAATGCCCTGCTGGCCGAGCAGTTGCAGCGGGAACTCCAGGAGGCGCACGGCCTGTCGCTTGCGGACTACGAGATCCTCGTTCGGCTGTCGGAATCCCCGGATCGTCGCCTGCGCATGAGCGAACTCGCCCGGAAGGCTTTGTCCTCGCGCAGTCGGCTGTCACACCAGATCAGCCGGATGGAGAGCCTCGACCTGGTCAGCCGACAGCCTTGTGCCGACGACAAGCGTGGGCAGTGGGCGGTCCTTACCGACCACGGTTGGGACGCCTTGGTGGCAGCCGCGCCTGATCACGTGGAGGGCGTGCGAACCCACCTGCTGGATCCACTCTCAGCGGCAGAGTTCACCGCCCTCGGTCGGGCCTGCGCCAAGGTGGCCGAGCACCTGGAAGAGGTGCAATCGGAATAGCGGCTTGGGCGCAGGCGTGTTCCCCAATCTATCGGCGCAGCATGCGCAAGAGCCCCGTAGCTCAGCCGTGTAAGCGACTAGGCTCGACTCGGGCCGCTGTCAGAGGGGAACTTGTCGTGCGTACTGTTGTGAACCGTTTGGGTGCCGCCGCCGGGGCTGGCGTGTTGAGCATTTCTGTCGTGGCCACGGGTGGTACACCTGCAGTCGCCGCGGACTCGGATCCTGTGGTGTTCACCACTAACGGTTCGTATGTGGTGCCGGAGGGCGTGACGTCGGTGACGATCGAAGCGTTGGGTGCGCAAGGTGGCGACGGAGCCCCAGGCGGTACCGGCGGACTAGGGGGATCGGCGACGGCCACCATTGAGGTGACTCCCGGTGAAGCGTTGTACGTGTTCGTCGGCGGAGCTGGCGAGGACGGTGGCGGTGGCGCAGGCGGCACCAACGGCGGCGGCTATGCCGGCCCCTCCTCTGATTTCCACGGTGGTGGCGGTGGTGGCGCTTCTGACGTGCGTCTAAATGGCACCACCCTGGATGACCGGGTTGTCGTCGCCGGTGGTGGTGGTGGCGGCGGCGGCAACTTTGCCGGTGTCGGGGCCGGCGGCGATGGCGGCGGTCTGGATGGCGAGCTGGGCGACGGCGGTGGTGCTGGCGCCAGTGGCGGTGGGGGGGACGCAGACCACCGGCGGCGCGGCTGGAACCCCCTCTTCAGGTGGGGCTTCGGGTGCTTTCGGCGTGGGCGGCATGGGCAGCGGTGACCTCGATGGTGCTGGTGGCGGCGGTGGCGGCTGGTACGGCGGTGGCGGCGGCGGCGGGGTCGTTGAAGCCGGCGGCGGTGGCGGCGGCTCTGGCCACGCCCGCGCCGACGCAACAGGCGTGTCGCTCACCGCCGGTGTGCAGTCTGGTGACGGGCAGGTGACGATCACCGCCGCGAAGTCTTCTGCTTTGTTCCGGTTGGCGGGTGCGAGTCGCTACGAAACGGCGATCGCCGGGTCGCAATTCACATTCGCCGATGAAGATGCTGGCGCGGTGGTCTTGGCGCGTGGAGATGGATTCGCCGATGCGCTGCCGGGGGGTGCGTTGGCGACGACGGTTGATGGTCCCATGTTGTTGACTGCGCCGACGGCGTTGCGTGCTGACACGTTGGCCGAGATTCAGCGGGTGCTGCCGGGTGGCGGCACCGTCTACTTGTTGGGGGGCAAGGGGGCCCTGTCTGCCGCGGTCGAATTGGCGCTGGCAGGGGCTGGTTTCGATGCAGTCCGGGTGGCAGGTGCGGATCGGTACGCCACGGCGTTGGCGATCGGGGACCGCGTGCAGGTCGAGTTGGGTGAGTCTGCAAAGCATCTGTTCGTCGCGACTGGGACAGACTTTCCCGATGGATTGGCGGCGGCGACTGCGGCTTCCGCGTACAACTACCGCGGGTCGACCAGCCCGGGCGTGGTCCTGCTCAGCAAAGGCACAGTGCTGACCGATCCGGTCATGGACTACCTGCAAGACGCCTTCATCGCCTCTTATGACAGCGAGATCATTGCCGTCGGCGGCCCCGCGGTCACCGCAATCGACAACCTCGCCGGCTGTGACGATGACTCCGACATCTACTGCATCACTGGCGCGAACCGGTTCGAGACGGCATTGAATCTGGCCAAGTTCGAATTCCCCGCCGGAAGTGGGGTCACCGGTTTCGGGGTGGCGACCGGCCTGAACTTCCCGGACGCGCTCGCCGGATCCGCAATACTAGGCCGAGCAAGTCACCCGTTGCTGCTATCCGCGGCGACTGCGATGCCGTCCACGTCCCTGTCGTACATCGGCAACCTCAGAGCAGCGGAGGATGCGCTCACCGGGTTGGTGTTGGGCGGCACGGGTGTGGTGTCGACGACTACCGCAGATGTCATCTGCGGGGCAGCGGGCGTTGGGGCCACCTCCTGCGATATCAGCCCCTGAACGCAGACAGGCATCAGTCACCCTAACGACTGATCTGCTTATGCTCCCAGCCGTACTCGTAATGGGCTTTCCCTTTTTCGGCGGTGCCACGCGTGTTTGGCAGTGCCGCATAATCTCACCTGAGAGATCGAACCACAGAGAGGGCCACAGCTCCTACTGCCTCAATGCGGCTGGAGGAACCTAGAGATGAATGAGCCAGCGACCGGCAAGCCGTGGGGAGTTCTACGAACTGTCCTACTCATCGTCGCCTCTGCTGTCACCCTGACTGGAATAGTCGCGTGGCTAGCGGGTGGGGGTCCAGGACCCGCGACTCCGGATGCAGGAGCTACACCCTCAGTGCGGCCGTCGACAGCTTCACCACCCATGGCAAACCGAGCCAGCGATCCGCCGACGAGTCAAACCGTCTCACCATCGGCGTCCCCAGGCGCCGGTTCTGTGGCAGACGTCAGCGCAGAGTCGACTCTGCGCGAATTCCTCGAGGACATCGGACCTTCTGCTGAGGCGTGCACGCGAAGCGCCTTCGGACCTCGCAAGACTGGCAACCGGGTCGGCACTGGGCGAAGTGGAAGCCCGCCTCGCCCAATTCAACGCTGAGGGTCTGCGGCAGGTGGGTTCGATCCGTGTGATTGATGTGACGCAAGTGGAGGTAGAGACTCCTGAGACAGACTCGGTTCGGCTTGAGGCATGCCTGGATGCGACCGAGATTGATGTTCTTGATAATTCGGGTGCGTCTCTGGGTCCCCGCTTGTACCGTCCTAATAGGCCCGTGTCTCATCAATACGTCGTAGAGATGAGAGGTGCGGGCTGGAGAGTGTCGGAACACATCGTCCCGACTGATGATCGTTGCGGGACCTAAAGGGGGCAACCGCCATGGCGGGTATGCGCTGGCTGTCTGATGACATGCCGTCAGGTCTCTTGGGCCGCCAATGGTTGGCGATAGCCGGCTCGACGGCGATGGTGGCGGGCTTGCTTGCGTTTCCAAGCGCCGCCGCCGCCGCCGAGCCAACACCTCCCGATGGGGTGTCGGCCTCGACCGCGGCCGGGTCGTGCTGGGAAGTCAAGAAGAACTACCCGGATTCCACCGATGGCACCTACTGGCTGATTACGCCGACGCTGCAAGCGCCGCAGTTGTTCTATTGCGACATGACCACAGATGGCGGCGGGTGGGTTCTCATCGGCCGCGGTCGAGAGTCCTGGAAGGGCTACTACCAGGGCCTTCGACCCAATCAGGTTCACACGCCTGTCGATGGCATAGACGCTTTTCCTCCAGCGCAACTCTCGAGCAGCACCGTCGATGGACTGCTGAATGGCTCCAGACCCGACCAGTTGGCCGACGGGATTCGGCTACGCCGTGCCACCGACGCCCAAGGAACAGACTTCCAAGAGGTCCGCTTCAAGCTAACCAAGGCAGACCGCTGGACGTGGACATTCGGCGCGGAGAACCGGGTCGGCGCATGGACTATTGATGGCACCAACGGTTCCGGCGGTACCACGGCGAGTTTCGGAAGCGGAAGCGGATTCAACCGAGTCGTGGTCGACACTCCAAGCAACCAAGGTTATCGAGCAGGCTTCGCGTACGGGTCAGGCGTCGTCGGCTCCACTGATTCTGACGCATACCTCTGGTCGTACAACGACGGTTGGGGGGGCGCCCGGCCATTTACGCAGATGTGGATCCGCCCGCAGGTGACCGTGGCGGGGATGAATTTCGCGCCAATTCCCGACAGCGGGACCGCCAAGCAAGAACAGCGCTCGCAGGTATCAAGTTATGCCGAGCCCAGGGTTTGGGGTGTCACCGGACTTGCAAATGGGGACTCGGGCGAATTGGACTCAGAGGTGCAGGCCTTCGCGCAGGTTGGGGACACCGTATTCGTGGGCGGCAACTTCCGATACGTGCAGCGCGACCGGACTTCAACCGGGGCAGATCAGGTCGACCAGCCGTACCTGGCCGGATTCGATGTGAACAGCGGCGAGTTGATCCAGACCTTCCGACCAGCCCTCGACGGCCAGGTAAAGGCGCTGGTCAGTTTGCCTGGAAACCGCCTCGCTGTTGGAGGGGAATTCACAACTGTCAACGGCAGCCCGCACCTGGGCTTCGTTCAGCTTGACGCTGCCTCGGGGCAGGTAGCGGGCTGGCAAATTGACATCGAGAATCGCATAATCGGCGGCGCGGTACAAGTCCGGGGTTTCGACACTCAATCCGGACATTTGTATATCGCAGGTGAATTCACTCACTTGACTGGGGACAATGGGCTCACCGCATCGTCGTGGAATGGCGCGAAAGTCGACTGGGCCACTGGGGCTGTAGATCGTTCTTGGCAACCGTTGATCAACGGCGTGACCGTTGGCGTCGATGCCTCTGCAGCCAACGATCGTGTCTACTTCTCCGGCTACTTCAAGCATTCGGGAAGTCTGTCAACCCCCAGCATGACTGCGCTTGTCAAGGACACAGCTCAGGTCGTCACACCCGTCTGGAGCCCCACATTCAGCAAGTCGGGCGTCAACGGAGACGGTGAAATCACCGGAAACGTTTGGCAGCTAGGGATCAAGGAAGTCGCTGGTCGCGTCTACGTTGCCGGCTCCGAGCACAGTCTGTTCGGTTACCAGCGCGACGACTTCTCGCTTGTCTCCGGAAGCATTACCAAAGTCGGCGGCGATTTCCAGACCGTCAACGCGTCCAACGACACCGTCTACGCAGGTTGTCACTGTGGAGACTGGGTGTATGAGGACGCCTACACGTGGAGCAATGTCGGCAACGCCTGGACTCACGCGGACAAGATCACACTCGTCGGCGCGTGGGATGCCGCCACCGGCGACGTCCTACCCGACTTCGGACCAGTCTTGACCGCACGCCGGGGATATGGGGTTTGGGCCACATTCATCGATAGCAGCGGCGCTCTCTGGGTTGGTGGCGACCTGGACACCTCCGAGAAGGCAGAGTCATCGCGCCAATGGTCAGGCGGCTTCGCTCGGTTCCCGCTGCGAGACTCGACCGCGCCCACTACTCCAACCAGTCTCACCGAGGAGGTTGTCGCTAGCGACCTCAGATTGAGTTGGAGCGGGAGCACAGACAACAGCGGTTCTGTGTCCTACGAAGTCCTAAGGGACGATCGGGTCGTCGCCGTCACGTCTGCTACCGAGGCGGTCCTGCCGGCCCAGACGACATCTGCTCGGTACTTCGTGAGAGCTGTGGACGGGGCCGGGAACCGCTCGGCTAGCACGCATGTTCTGGTGGTGTCCGCGGCACCCGAAACCGCCACACTGATCTCAGAAGGCTCGGCCTGGAATTGGCGGTTCGATGCCACTGCACCCCCGGCCGATTGGCGTGACCCGGAGTTCGACGACAGTGAATGGCCTACAGGTAGCGCGGTCCTTGGCTTCGGGACGCCAGACCTGTCGACTGACATCGGCGTAGGCGCGCCCAGCCCCCGCCCGCTGGCGGCCCAGTTCCGTCAAGAGTTCAATATCGACGACGCGTCGGCCATAGCCGAAGGGGGTGTCACAGTGATAGCCGACGACGGTGTGGTCGTCTACGTAAACGGCACGGAGGTCGGGCGAAGCAACCTGCCGACAGGCCCGATCTCGTCGTCCACCTACGCAACTGCCGCTCCGACGGCATTCACTGCAGCCAACTCTCCGGCCGTGTTCGTCGTGCCAGGCGGCCTGCTTAACACCGGAACGAATGTGGTTGCCGCCGAGACCCACCTCAACTACCGGAGCACCAGAGATGCGAGTTTCGACCTGAGGTTGGAGGGCGTGCTTGGGACCCCGCCGCCGCCGGTCGCACCCTCTGTTGCAGGCGAGTCTCTGTCTTTCGACACGGTTAATCTGACCTGGACAGATCCGCCGACCACCACCGCAGTTGAGTATCGGATCAGCCGAGACGGGTCGCTGATAGCTTCCGTGCCGGCGCCGGATCACGAGTACACCGACGTCGATCTGGAGGCGAACACCACGTACGCGTACTCAGTGATCGGAGTGGATGCACTAGGTCGCGTCTCAACACCCGGATCGACAACGGTGACCACGCAGCCTCAGCCGCCGCCGCCGCCCCTGGTGAGCAACCTTTCGACTTGGTCTTGGAGATACGCCGACAGCGAGCCGGACCCGGGATGGACTGCGGTGGGCTACGACGACGGCGACTGGGCGTCGGGTTCAGCTCTTCTGGGTTTCGGATCCAATGACATCGCCACTGACATCAGCGAGGGCGCGCCCAGCCCCCGCCCGCTGGCAGCCCAGTTCCGTCATGTGTTCGACATCGAAGACCCGGCCGCCTTTGCGTCCGCGATGGTCACTGCAATCGCGGATGACGGTGTGATCGTCTACCTCAACGGCATCGAGATCGGCCGTGCGAACCTGCCTTCGGGTCCGATCACGGCCTCCACCTGGGCCACAGCGGCGCCTCGAACCCGCACGGCCGAGGCGGACCGGGTCACCTTCACAATCCCTGTCTCCGCCTTCGTGGCGGGACCAAACGTGATCACAGCCGAGACCCACCTCAACTACCGGAGCACCAGAGATGCGAGTTTCGACCTGAGGTTGGAGGGCGTGCTTGGGACCCCGCCGCCGCCGGTCGCACCCTCTGTTGCAGGCGAGTCTCTGTCTTTCGACACGGTTAATCTGACCTGGACAGATCCGCCGACCACCACCGCAGTTGAGTATCGGATCAGCCGAGACGGGTCGCTGATAGCTTCCGTGCCGGCGCCGGATCACGAGTACACCGACGTCGATCTGGAGGCGAACACCACGTACGCGTACTCAGTGATCGGAGTGGATGCACTAGGTCGCGTCTCAACACCCGGATCGACAACGGTGACCACGCAGCCTCAGCCGCCGCCGCCGCCCCTGGTGAGCAACCTTTCGACTTGGTCTTGGAGATACGCCGACAGCGAGCCGGACCCGGGATGGACTGCGGTGGGCTACGACGACGGCGACTGGGCGTCGGGTTCAGCTCTTCTGGGTTTCGGATCCAATGACATCGCCACTGACATCAGCGAGGGCGCGCCCAGCCCCCGCCCGCTGGCAGCCCAGTTCCGTCATGTGTTCGACATCGAAGACCCGGCCGCCTTTGCGTCCGCGATGGTCACTGCAATCGCGGATGACGGTGTGATCGTCTACCTCAACGGCATCGAGATCGGCCGTGCGAACCTGCCTTCGGGTCCGATCACGGCCTCCACCTGGGCCACAGCGGCGCCTCGAACCCGCACGGCCGAGGCGGACCGGGTCACCTTCACAATCCCTGTCTCCGCCTTCGTGGCGGGACCAAACGTGATCACAGCCGAGACCCACCTCAACTACCGGAACACCAGAGATGCGAGTTTTGACCTAAGCATCATTACTACCTGATGCGTGAGGTTGATTATCTCGGCATGTCAGCGGCCTAGTTAGGGCGACGAGCACTCGGGGGGTTTGGTCGATGTCCGGAGGAGACACAAAACGGCGGTACGCCGAGGCGGCCAGTCGGCTCGCAGCTGCACAGAAGCCCGGCAACGGCGTACCCGCCTACCTTCGGTGGGTCAATCGAGGCCTAGGGCGCCGGGCAGCTGCGGCCGCCTACTCATTCGGCTGGAGCCCCACACAGGTCACACTGCTCAGCGGTGCGTCGTCCCTGGCGGCCCTCGTCGTCATCGCGCTGGGCACGGGGAGCTGGGCTGTCGCACTCAGCGGATCACTGCTCCTCCTGATCGGCTACGCATTGGACTCAGCCGACGGTCAACTGGCTCGCCTCACGCAAGCGAGCACGGCAGCTGGTGAATGGCTGGATCATCTGGTCGACGCCTTCCGGCTGCCGGGGGTCCATCTGGCAATCGCCGTCCACGTCGCGCGAGTGTGGAACAGCCCCTCGTGGCTGGTCGGGGTCGCCCTGGCCTACATGTTGGTTTCGTCGGTCTGGTTCTTCGGGCAGATCCTTGCGGAGAAGATGCTCGACAGTCCGAACGAGCAGCCCGGCGCCGGCTCGGCGATATGGGTGTCCTTCATGAAACTGCCCTACGACGTCGGTACGTTGTACCTCGTGGTCGCGCTGCTACCACTGACTGCCGTCTTCGCTACTGGGTACACCGCGATCTTCGCTATCACCCTGTGCATAGCCGTGCCTTCATTGAGCCGCAAATACCGAGCCCTCGGTCGCCAGGCCGGCGACTCGACTTCATCCAGAGCGCCGTGAGCGTCGCTAGAAGGCGACTAGAAGGGAGAGAGGAATCGCCGCCAGCAGTCGCCACCCAGCCGGCACTCGCGCCGCCACTCCGCGCCTGGCCCGCGCTCGTACTGCTCTGCCGGGATACCCGCCTTCTGGGCACTTGGCCTTGCGTCGTTCTACTTGCCCGTCGCTGCGCTACTACTAGGGGCGCTCCTGCTCAGGCAGCAATCCCTCGTACTCGTTCCGGGGATCCTGCCGTTTGTGGCATTCCTTATGTGGACGATGGCCTGTGCGGTCATGATCGATACCCCAGGCCGACTCGTCGGCTACGGGCTTCGCTTCGGGCAGTACGCGGCAATCGCCCTACTGATGATCTACATCGTGAACGCACGCAGCCTCACCGCGCGGAAGATCCTCGACGCGCTGACCGCATATTGGGTGTTCGTGATCGTCGGTGGATACCTCGGAATGTTGTGGCCCGACACCCGACTGACCGCAACCGTTGGGCGTCTCCTCCCCGCGCAGTTGCTGGCCAACGACTACATCAGCGACCTCGCCTTCCCACCGTTTGCTGAAGTGCAGACTCCTTTCGGAGCAATCGAGCCGTTCCTGCGCCCATCGGCACCTTTCGCGTATGCGAACGGGTGGGGGGCGGCAATGGCATTCCTCACGCCCGTAGCGATCGGCGCCGCCCTCTACCGTGGGACTCGACAATCACTCATGCTGACCCTGCTCGCACTGGCCGCGGCGCTTCCACCGGCGGTGGTCACGTCGAACCGAGGCATGTACATCGCACTCGTCGTCGGCACTTCCTACCTGCTGCTGCGGCTGTTGATGAGGGGACACTGGCGACTCGTTGCATCCGTCGGACTCGGAGCCGCCGGAATCCTGGCCCTGCTCGTCGCGCTTGGGTTCAACAACCAGATCGCGGCCAGGCAGGATGTGGTCGACACGAGCGCGGGCCGCGCAAACCTGTATCGGGAGACGCTGGAACGGACCCTGGACTCACCGGTATTGGGCTACGGGGCTCCACGCCCGGCTCTCACCAGCGAGATCGCGGCCGGGACCCAAGGCGCCGTCTGGAACGCGATGTTCAGTTTCGGATTCGTTGGGCTTGCCCTCTTCCTCATCTTCATCGTCGGCGCCGCGATCAGGACCGCCAGAGTGCCAACTCTGGCGGGCTTGTGGCTGCACACCGCCTTGGTCACAGCAGTCGTGATGAGCCTCTACTACGGGCTCGACCGACTGCTATTGCCCTTCGCCTTCGTAACCGCGCTGCTGCTTCGGGAACGCGAGACAGGCCGTTCCCGACTCTGGCCCACCCCCAAGCCGCCGTGACGCGGCCGGAGCGGTTGGCCCATGCCGGGGCGCTAAGCCTCATGGCATCAGCTTTCTCGGCAGTCGCCGCGCTGCTTCTCACCACGATCGTTGCGCGCAACCTGGGCACTAGCGACACCGGATCGCTCTTCCAGGCGATCGCGCTGTTCATGATCGCGACTGAGGTTCTGAAGCTCGGGACTGGAAGCGGGATCGTCAAGTACCTCGCCGAGCAAGACGCCTTCGGACGTAGCGGGCTGCAGACCCAGACTCTTGCTCAGGCGGCAACCCCCGTGTCCATAGCCTCCTGCCTTGTTGCGGCGCTTGCGTTCGCGCTAGCGGGGCCGCTAGGTGATCTCTTTGGCGCCACCGGAGAGGCAGAGGATCTCGCAACCTTGATCCGCATCCTGGCCCCCTTCCTGGCCATAGCACCCGTGCTTGGCGTGCTGCAGAGCCAACTACGCATGGTCCGCGGCATAGCGCCGTTTTCCTTGGTTCAGAGCATCGGCCAGCCCGCAAGCCGGCTCGCGCTGGTCGTGCTCTTCACTGTCGTCCTCGGCGTCGGTGTCGAAGGAACGACGCTGGCATGGGCGGCGCCCCTGCCGTTCTGGCTCGCCGTGACGATCGGGCTGCTTGTCCGCCCGGTGCTAGCCGACCTCAGGCTTCGGCCTCCTTCGAATCGCTGGCGGGACGGCGCACGATCCTTCTGGGCATTCTGTACCGCCCGTGCATTCGGCAGCGCAGCTGAGGTTGGGTTGCAGTGGGCGGACGTCATCATCGTGGGAGCGCTGACGTCCGCCGCCGATGCCGGCGTGTACGCGGTGGCGACACGTGCAGTTAGAGCTGGCCAGGTGGTTGACCGCGCTGCACGGATCGCAGCCAGCCCCACAATCTCAGCGATGCTCGCTCGAGACGAGCGGCCTGCGGCCACCCAGTTGCACACCTCAGCCGCGCGAACGATCGTCCTTCTCACCTGGCCCTACTACCTGACCCTCGCCATCATGGGTCCTGCAGTAATGAGCATATTTGGGGCCGGCTTCGAGCGAGGCGCACCGGTGTTGGCGCTGCTGGCCACTGTGATGATGGTCGCCGCCGCCGCCGGAATGCTCCAGAGCATCCTCATCCAGGGCGGACGTCCCAGTTGGCAGATGGGGAACAAAGGACTGGCTCTCGGCCTGAGCATCGGGCTGTCGCTGCTGCTCGTGCCGCTTTGGGGCACGATCGGCGCCGCAGTTGCCTGGGTGGTCGTGGTCCTGGTGGACACACTCCTTGCGTCCGTGCAGGTGCATCATTCGATCGGCGTCAGGTTGAGCCTGCGCTCCCTGCTGCCGGCAATGGCCCTCCCACTAGTCGTGTTCGGAGTCGTCGGTTCCCTCGTACGGCTGACACTGGGTTCGACATTCGCTGCGCTCTTGGTCATGCTCATCGCGGCGGGTTCGCTCTACCTCGTGGCGCTCTGGTTCTTACGAGAGCCGCTAGGCATTGGGAAGTTGTGGCAACTCTTGCGCAACCGGATCACCAAAGAATCGGCATCGCATGATCGTCGATAGCACGCCCACGGAAACTCCCAGGTTACCGTTCATCAAGCCCAGTGACCGTGTGGCGGTCACCCATCAAGGGAACGGGAGCGCAGTGTCCATTCCGCCTGTTACGGTGATCATCCCGACGCACAACCGCCCACAACTAATGAGGCGCGCCCTGAGCAGCGTGCTTGCTCAAACGTATGAGGGTGACATCGAGGTAATCGTCGTATTCGACGCCTGCGAGCCCGAGCTACCCCAGATCGCACTACCACCCAATCGGGTTATCCGACCGCTGTCCAACACCCGGACTCGTGGACTCGCCGGGGCGCGGAACACAGGAATCCTTGCGTCCTCCCACGATTGGGTGGCCTTCCTGGACGACGACGACTACTGGCTTCCCGACAAACTTGCCCTACAAGTCCAAAGGGCACGGGAGTGCCCGGAGGCTGTTCTCATCGGCACTGCCATGACCGTCGAGGGCGAAGGTCGTCAACACGACCGCCTGCTTCCCACTTCACGGATTACTCACGGTGCACTGCTGCGCGACCGACTCGCCGGGCTTCACTCCAGCAGTTTCTTGTTCCGCCGACAGGCCCTCATCGGACCCGTCGGCATGCTCGACGAGCAACTCCCCGGAAGCTATGGCGAGGACTACGACCTGTTGCTGAGAACCGCCAGAGTCGCGCCGATCGAAGTAGTGAACCGGCCACTGGTCAGAGTGATGTGGCAGGGCCAGTCGTACTTCTTCGGCCAGTGGGACCAGTACGCGACGGCATTGGAGTACCTGCTCCGAACGCACCCGGAGTTCGGGGAGGACCGCCGAGCCATCGGTCGCATCGAGTCCCAGATCGCTTTCGCACGCGCGTCGGCGGGTCAGACCGGAGACGCCCGACGGTGGGCACGCAGCGCGCTCAAGCACGACCCGACACGTATTCGGGCCTACCTAGCTCTGGGGATCACGACCGGCCTGGTCCAAAAGGAAACCGTCGTGAAGGCTGCGCGACGTGTCGGCAAGGGGATCTGATTGCCTACACCCACTAGAAGCTTCGATGAGGGACCATGCGTGTCTTGATTGTGTGCTCCTCCGGCGGACACCTCGCACAGGCATGGGCTCTGCGACCGTGGTGGGAGCAGCACGAGCGGACTTGGGTGACGCTTCCCACTGAGGACGCCCGCCATCGCCTGAAAGGCGAGACGGTTGTGGAGGCCCATTACCCGACCGTTCGGAACCTGCCGAACCTCCTCCGGAATACCCGACTCGCTCGGCAGGTCCTTGCCCGCGAACGACCCGACCTCATCCTCAGCACGGGTGCTGCGATCGCACTGCCCTTCTTCGCCCAAGCGCGACGGTTCGGCGCAAGGACGGCGCACTTGGAGCCGGTTGATCGGATCGCCAGCCCCTCGCTCAGCGGGCGCTTGGTATACCCATTCGCTGATCTCTTCATGATCCAATGGCCCGCGCTGGGACGATGGTTCCGCGACGCACACGAGGTTGGCATGGTTCTGTGAGGGGCCTCGTTCTGGTCAGCGCCGGCACCTACCACCTTCCGTTCGAGCGCCTTGGCCAGTGGATGGAACCCTGGATCGCACGTCATCCCGACATTGATGTGGTCGTGCAACACGGAACGTCATCCCCGGTACCCGGCGCACGCAACGTCACCATGGTCCCCCACGGAGACCTCATGCGTCTCTACGACGAGGCAGACGCCATCGTCCTCCAGGGCGGGGCCGGTGGCGTCATGGACGCACGAAGCCGGTCTCGCATCCCCATTCTCGTGCCCAGACGACCTGATCTCGGTGAGGTGGTCGATCGCCATCAACTCGAGTTCGCTCGTGAGTTGGCGATCCTGGGGGCCGCGCACACGGTGGAAACGGCGGCGACGCTTCACGAAGCCCTCACGGACGCGGTTGCGGGTCGATTGCCGACCCGATCTGACGGCACTCCGCCGACTCCCGGCGCCCACAACGCGCAGACGGCGCTTGCTCAGTTGCCACCAAGACTTGACAGACGGACCATGGCGGCCCGCGCCTGGCGCACCTTGCTGCACCTGACACAGCGGTGACGCCGCCTAGTTCGAATTGGCCATGGGCCGCGGCCCCTCGCGATGAAGTGCCATCTCCCTCGCTTGCGATCTCACATTCCGCGCGGCAGCACACCACCACGACTCGTCACACCGGTTTCAGGCCTTCGCAGAACTGCGGGTGATCAACTTGACCTTTGCTGCGCCCCCACGCATTGTTCCCCCCCATCGCGCCTAGAGCAGGGTCGGCAGCGAAGGCGGCAGCGTGCCGGAGGCCGTTCGCAATCGGTCGGACGCTCAAGACCAACCCCGAATTGGCCGAAAGGGTCCAAGTTAGGGCGGGTTGCCGCGAGATCAGAGGGCAGGAGCACCAATATGCGCCACACTCGGAAGACGACCGCTCTCGCCACGGCAGTGGCGCTCGTGGGGTCCGTCGCTGTCGTGAGCAGCGTGGCAGATGCAGACGACGCACCGGCCTTTGAGCCGTATCGGGTCTCCCAGCCGGTCTCGGCCGGCGCCTCGTGGCAGTGGAGGTACGACTCGGCCGCACCGCCAGCTGACTGGCGGACCACCGGATTCGACGACTCCTCCTGGCGGCAGGGCAACGCCGTGCTGGGCTGGGGAACCTCCGTCGGCACCGACGTCAGCGTCGGAGCCCCGAGCAAGCGCCCCCTGGCGATCCAGTTCCGTCGGGACTTCCAGATCGCCGACCCCGCCGCCGTCGCCACCGGCGCAATCAGCGTGATCGCGAATGACGGGGTGATCGTCTTCGTCAACGGAACCGAGGTGGGACGCACCAACCTCCCCGACGGTGAAGTAACCGCCAACACCTACGCCTACCCGGCACCGACTGCAACGTACGCCGACGCGAACTGGAGCGTTTTCGACGTCCCGACCAAGTTGCTCCGTCCCGGACGCAACGTCGTCGCAGCCGAAACCCACCTCAACTACCGCGCCACCCGCGACGTCAGTTTCGACCTCACCTACGACATCTTGGAGACAATGCCGCCGCCCACCCCGGTGGTTGCCGCCACCGCCCAAGGGGCAGACCGGGTTGACTTGACGTGGACGGACGCTGAAGCGACGACAGCAACGCAGTACCAGGTGACCCGGGACGATGCGCCCCTCGCGACCGTCCCGGTCACCACTCGACAGTTCTCGGACACCTCGCTCAACGCTGGAACCACCTACAACTACTCCGTGGTCGGTGTTGACTCGCTGGGGCGCAAGTCAGGGTCTGGCGAGGCGCAAGCGACCACAGCCGACCCTGCAGGTATCACCGCTGCCCAGCCGGTCTCGGCCGGCGCCTCGTGGCAGTGGAGGTACGACTCGGCCGCACCGCCAGCTGACTGGCGGACCACCGGATTCGACGACTCCTCCTGGCGGCAGGGCAACGCCGTGCTGGGCTGGGGAACCTCCGTCGGCACCGACGTCAGCGTCGGAGCCCCGAGCAAGCGCCCCCTGGCGATCCAGTTCCGTCGGGACTTCCAGATCGCCGACCCCGCCGCCGTCGCCACCGGCGCAATCAGCGTGATCGCGAATGACGGGGTGATCGTCTTCGTCAACGGAACCGAGGTGGGACGCACCAACCTCCCCGACGGTGAAGTAACCGCCAACACCTACGCCTACCCGGCACCGACTGCAACGTACGCCGACGCGAACTGGAGCGTTTTCGACGTCCCGACCAAGTTGCTCCGTCCCGGACGCAACGTCGTCGCAGCCGAAACCCACCTCAACTACCGCGCCACCCGCGACGTCAGTTTCGACCTCACCTACGACACGATCGTGTCCGAGCCACTTGCGGCCCCGGAGATTTCGGGTCAGTCAACTGGGCAGACGACTGCCGAACTCAGTTGGAGCGACGCACCGGATTCGATTGCTGCGCAGTACAGGTTGAGTCGCGATGGCACCGTGGTCGCGACCGTCCCCGCCGGGCAGACTCCCTACACGTACAGCGACAGCGGCCTGCAACCCGCAACGACGTACGAATACTCAGTCGTCGGCATTTCTGCCTCAGGTCAGGTCTCACCCGCGGGCGTAGTCAGTGTGGCTACAAGTGCTGAGGCCCCTGTCGCCCCTGTCGCCCCGGGCAGCCTCGAGTACTGGGGAGCGCCGGTCTGGAGCGACGAGTTCGAGGGGTCTGCGATCGATCCCGCACGCTGGAATGTGCGCAGCCGCAGCGATCTGGGACTGCTCCCTGACGCGGCGGTCCCGGACGCGGGTCAGGTCTCTGTCTCAGGCGGCGTTGCGCACTTGCGGGCGGACTGGCTGGATGAGCCAGTCGATCAGACATACGGAACCGCGCCCCGTTGGCACAAGGTGGGGTACATGGACACTCGCCCGCTGAAGGCCGGAAACACTGCGTTCGCACAACGGTACGGACGGTGGGAGATTCGGGCGAAGGTACCGACAGCGCCTGGGACTTCGCTGGGAGTGCTGCCCGCATTTTGGCTGCGCAACTCCGATAAGGGCGAGATCGACATCTTCGAGGCGTGGGGCTCAGGCCCTGCCAGCACAATCGTCAACCAGTGGTTCCGGCCCGGCACATTCACGACAACGGTGCACACGGACACGACCGGTACCAACAACGTCAAGAAGGAGTGGAACCTGTCCGCCGAGGAGGGTCGCACCTCCCCGGTGTCCAACGACTTCCACACTTGGGCGGTGGAGTACACGCCGACCGACTTCCGCCTCTACTACGACGGAAGGCTGCTTGGTTCGGCAACACCGCAGGACACTCCTCAACTCTGGGGACCGAGTTTCCAGTCGCCGCTGCACATGCGGCTCAACGTGCACGTGGGAATGGCACCGACGTTCATGGGACTGCCCGACCCGAACCACCGCGAGTACACCAGCAACATAGACATGCAGGTCGACTACGTGCGCGTGTACGCCATGCCCAGCTGATTCAGGAGGCGCTCCCCTCAGTTCTCAGGTCCACCTAAGATAGATAACCTGAGCGCAGTCGGCCCCAGGCGGATCGCTCTGCCGCCCGCAGCCGATTTCGAGGGGGAACGCAATGGGCACCCTGTCTGAGCGCCTCTACGCGGCCAAGATGGCCGCCGCCGGTCGTGGTGTGCTTCGACTCTCAGCTGAGTTGGCGGACTCGGAAGTGTCCTCAGCGGACGAGATCGCACGTCTCCAGCGCCGCAAGTCAATGGCCATGGCGCTCTACGCCTTTCGCACGACGCCTTTCTACAACCACCTCTACAGCGCGGCCGGCTTCACCGAGAGCGATCTGCGACACGCGGACGTCTTCGATCAACTGCCCCGCGTCTCGAAAACAGACCTCCGGCACCACGGCGATGAGATGCGTTCCACCGCGGCACGCCCGAGTCATGGCATCCCTTCCACCACCGGCGGCAGTACCGGGGAGCCCCTGACGGTCCTTCACGATCGGCGCTCACCTATTGCAGCAATGTGGCGCCAGGTCTATCGCTGGTGGGGGGTATCCCCCGCGGAGAACTCCGCGGTCATCTACCGGCAAGTCAGGTCCCGACGAGACGACTTCGTGCACCGCCTGCAATGGTGGCCCACAAAGCAAGTGCAGCTGGACGCCTGGAACATGACACCGGATGCGCTGAGCGCCTTCTGCGATGAGTGGAGCCGCGTCCGACCAGCACTGCTCACCGGGTACTTGGGCGGAGTCCTGGAATTCGCCCGATTTGCCGCACAGACCAGCTTGAGACTTGAACCGCCCCGGGCCATAGCAGTCACCGCCGCGCCCGTGACAACGGCGCACCGCGCCACCATCGAGGCGGCACTAGCGGCGCCGGTGTACGACTCCTACCGAAGCGCCGAGGTGACGTGGATGGCCGCGGAATGCCGCGAGCAATCGGGTCTGCATGTGCTGGCCGACGTCCGCGTCGTTGAGTGCCTGGGTGAGGACGGCCGTAGCGTCGCAAATGGAGAGATCGGCGAGGTAACAGTCACCGACCTCACCAACCGAGTCCAGCCGATCATCCGCTACCGAATGGGCGACCTCACCTCCCCGATTCACGGGCTCTGTGACTGCGGCATGGGGCTCCCCCGAATCGGGCCGATCGAGGGTCGCCAATCGGACGCGCTACACGGTCCAGGGGGCCGAGTTGTGGCAGGCGGACTAACCGGCCTGTTCAACCACATGCCAACAGCAGTCAGTCAGTTCCAGATCCAACAGCACCAGGACATGTCCATAACCCTCGTGTGTGTGCCGACGGCCGAATCGGAA
This sequence comes from uncultured Actinomycetota bacterium, assembly GCA_963753435.1. Lineage (GTDB taxonomy): Bacteria > Actinomycetota > Actinomycetes > CAVWCF01 > CAVWCF01 > CAVWCF01. The sequence goes on along the minus strand of CAVWCF010000002.1, from coordinate 94,023 downwards.
GCCGTCGATCGAGCCATCCAGCAAGCAGTTGCTCGACTGGCCGGGCTCTTCGACGACCAGGTCCGGGTGGACGTGGTTCGCGTTGCGCGTATCGACCATCAAGGTGGCAAGGTTCGCGTCGTGACATCTGCCGTTTCGAGTTCGGAGAACTGACGCCTTGACAGACGGGACACAGCAGCGGCTCCGCGTACTAGTCGTAGGCGTAGGGAAGATGGGGCTATCGCACCTGGCCATCCTCCGTGCCCACCCACAGGTGGAGATCGTCGGCGTCTGTGACTCATCACGGTACGTACTCGACGTACTGAACAAGTACAGCGGGTTGCCGACGTACTCAGACTACGGACGCATGGTCGATTCGGTCGCCGCGGACGCCGCGGTCATCGCCACTCCCACACGCACTCACTACGACCTTGCGATGACTGCGCTCAAGGCTGGCCACCATGTCTTCTGCGAGAAGCCCCTTGCGTTGAGCGTTGAACAGTCAGCCGCCCTTACCGCCGAAGCGGCGGCGCGCGGACTCGTCGGCCAAGTGGGCTATCACAACAGGTTCGTTGGGTCTTTCCAGGAAGTCAAGAAACTGCTGGAGTCGGGGGCTATCGGCCCGGTCTCCCACGCCCTCGTCGAGGCATATGGGCCGGTCGTGTTGAGGTCGAAAGGCAGCACCTGGCGCTCGCGCAAGAAGGAAGGCGGCGGTGCTCTCTACGACTACGCCGCCCATCCGCTGGATCTTGCCTGCTGGTACTTCGGCGAGCCAACTGGAGTCGAGGGGGCCACGCTCGGACGCATCCACTCCGCCGAGACGGAGGACGAGGTCTACTGCAGCATCGACTTCGAAGGAGGCACGAGCGCTCAACTGTCGGTCAACTGGTCGGACGAGTCCTACCGGAAGATGACGACGCGGGTCACGCTGTGGGGCCGCGACGGCAAGATCGAGGCCGATCGTCAGGAATGTCGGACGTTCCTACGGTCAAACGCCACCGCCCCGTCCGGCTACCACGAAGGCTGGAACATCAGATACACCACCGATCTCACCAAGCCGGTCGGCTTCTACCTGCGGGGTGAGGAGTACAGCGCCCAGATCGACTCATTCATTCGGGCGGCGGCCGCTTCACTCGCCGGGGCAACACTGCCTACCGTCAATGACTTCAGAAGCGGATTGGCTACCGATCGCGCGATCGCAATGATCATCGATGATGCCGCTGAACGAAAAGCACCGTCACCAGCACTGTCAGCCGCTGGAGAACCCAGGATGAAGACGAGCGAGCGCCGGCGATTCCGCTGGGGCTGGAGGCGACGAGCGTGAACGGAGCATCGCAGCCACATCTCGCCGAGGCCCGCGGGCCTGTGCTGGACCGCCTGCTTTTCGGTGACAACCAGTTCTTCGGCGTAAACCACATGAGCGAGGAGAAGGCCCGAGCGCAGGCCATCCGCTTTCAGACCAATGACGCCATCATGGACGTACTCGATGTCGCCTACGACGCGGGCATCCCGACGTTCATGTGCACAACGCACGATCGGATCGTCGATATCTGCAATCGGGTCCGGGATGGCGGTTCGCGCTACACAGGATTCACCTTCCTACCCTGCATGCCATACGCCCACAAGTACGCCAATGCTGTGACCGAGGACGGCATGTTGGAAGCTGTTCGGCGATTCTTGCCGGACGAGGGGTTCCTCAACGCTGCGATGCGGGGGGGTCGGGCGCTCGCAGCCAAGGACATCGAAGGGCTCGTCACCCTCCTGGTAGACGCTGAGATGAAGATGTTCCACGGACTACGTACTCCAGTCGTGTTCCTGCAGAACGTCGTCGTGGACCTATTGCTCGGACTCGGAGCGCACGAGGCCTTCGCCATCTTCAGTTCACACGTTCGACGCCGCTACGACGCCGAGCCGGGGTTCATCACCATGAATCTGCCGTCACTGCTCGATGCCCTGGACGCTGCGGACGTCCGAGACCCAGTGGTGTGTTCGAACATCAACAAGATCGGTTTCCGGATGTCCGGGGGCTTCGCGGCCTACGAAGACGCGCTGGCGAACCGGGAGTTCCGCGCAATAGCTATGTCGGTCTTCGCCTCCGGGGCGATCCACCCGCGCGAGGCGCTCGAGTGGATCGCGGGATTCCCCGCAATTGAGTCCGTTGTGTTCGGGGCCTCGACCCGGGCGCACATCCTTGAAACCAAGTCTCTAGTGGACGAGATCTGGGAAGCCCAGAACTGAGCCCGCGCCAACGAACTAGATGTCCGAACGCCGCTGGCCGTCCCCTCGGCTCATGACGAGAGCCACAAAGGCCCCAATAAGCAGGCCCAAGGCCAAGCCGGCGAGCAGCAGGGATGTCCGGCCAGGTCCGCTAGCGCTTGAAGGCGGCACTGCGGGGCTGACCAGCGTACCCGGATAGAAGTCCGTTCCCGTCAACTCCGCCAGCCGCGCTTGCTGCCCAGCCAGTTGCGCCTCCAGCAACGACTCCTGCGCGCTGCCAGCTTCTACTTCGGTCAGCTGAGCCTGAGTCGCGACGATGCTCTTCTCCAGGTCGGACTCAGCCTCTGAGTAGACCGAGTCCACGAGGCCGGCGCGTTCCTCGCCGTACGCCCGGGCCGCGGCGTTAGCACCCTCTGCTGCCACAGCTGGCTCATCCGCACTGAACGTGAAGGCCAGCGCGTTCGAATTGCGAGGGACTGTGACCTCCAAAGCCGCATCAACAGACCGCGGTACCTCCCCTAGCTCTGCGGCCGTGCGCTCCACTACGGGCTGGGACTGAGCGACCACAAGTTCTGTTGCCATGTTCAGGTTGCCCGGGTCACCCGTCAACGGGGTTGACGCAACTGGCTCAACCGCGAAAACGGCAGTGGCCTCATAGTCCTGATCTAATACGACATACGCGATCGCGCCCACTACCAAGCCGATGATTGCGGCGACGAGGATCACGAACCAACGCTCCCGCAGCGCGTTCAGAACGTCCGAGACCGGAGTAGCAGTAGACATCGGCAGTCCCCCTCCGCGGCGTCGCTACCGCCACGAACTAATAAACTCACCCCATATCTTAGCGGGCGCGCAGTATTGGATTAGGGAGCATAATCAAGATGACGGACCCAGAAGGTGTTGGCTCCCATCGAGTCGGTCGCCCTGCCCCATCGCAACCTCGGCCAGCCGTTGTTGGGTACACGGCCGGGGTCTTCGACCTCCTCCACGAAGGCCATATCCACCTCCTCCGGCGCGCACGTCAGGAATGCGACCACCTCATCGTGGGAGTGAGTACAGACGAGGTCGCCCAGGCGGTACACGGGGAGTTGCCAGTCTTCCCCTTCATCGAGCGGATGGAAATCATTCAAAGCGTTCGCTACGTCGACCACGTGGTCCCGCAAACCTCCCACGACAAGAAGGAGGCCTGGCAGTTCCTGAGGTTCGACAAGTTGTTCGTGGGCGACAACCTCCGCGCCTCGGACCTGTGGGGCAAGATCGCAGCAGACATGCAGGCTGTCGGCGTCCAGGTCGACTACCTACCAGCGACTCTTGATGAGCAAGGCGAATTGCTGACGAGAGATCGCTCGGCAATCCGAGAGGTCGATGCACGTGGGTGAGTTGGCGTCGAGCAGCCTCGGCTTAACGGAGGGGCGGCCAAGGAGTGGTGCCGTCGGCTACGCACCGGGCGCTTTCGACATGTTCCACATGGGTCATCTCAACATGCTGCGGAGGGCCCGACTGGCCTGCGACTACTTGATTGCTGGAGTCGTCTCCGACGAGGTTGCGGAACGGCAGAAGGGTCGACGACCCGTGGTGCCAGAACGGGCGCGGATAATGATCGTGCAAGCGATCAGGTTCGTCGATGAGGTTCACCTTGAGACGACTACGGACAAACTCGCGACCTGGGAAATGGTGCGATTCGACGTCGTGTTCAAGGGGGACGATTGGCGGGGATCGTCGAAGTGGACCCACCTCGAAGACAGGTTCCAGCAACTGGGCGTGGACGTCCAGTACGTCCCCTACACCGACCACGTGTCAAGCAGCCACCTGAGGCGGGCCGCCCCGCCCCACGCCTTGGCACGCCATAACCCCTCCGGGCTAGGAGATGACCGCATCAGTTAGTGACTGTGCGCATCTCCAGGTCCATGCTTATTGAGGCGGTTCGCCGATAGTTCAGATGCGCCTGCACACTGACGGTGTTGACACCGGCGCGCAACACCGAATGGGGGACGGCGAAGGTCAACGAGTGCGAGATTGCATAGGACGTCGGTGGCGCCGCCGTCGCATAGGTGGTCCACGAGATCGGTCCGGAGGGCAGGTTGCCTCTGCCCACCTCCACACCGTTGACCAGGACGACGACACCATCGTTGGCGTGCGTTGTCACCTGCACGGGCGGTAGGAGTCCGGGATCGGCGATCATGAAGTCTCTTCGGAATTGCGCAGATAGCGGCCGGGTCTCCGTGCCTGCCACGTCGACATTCGTTGCGATATGGGAACTGCCGAATCCCAAGGGTGCGGAGCCAGAGGGCCAGCTTGAGTCATCGAAAGCAGGATCCTCCCAACCGGGGGGTGGCGCGGATTGATTGGTGAAGCGATAGGACCACTCGGACTCGGCTGGCACCAGGACCAGTTGCTCCGCAATAGGAACGGAGGCCGATACCAACGCGGGATCTGAGGAAAGGCCGTTGACGCCCCTGGCAACCAGGCGGTAGTCGTAGGAGAACCCGGCAGCGACCGCTGCGTCGGAGTAGTTGCGGGCATCTGCAGGCACAGTAGCCAGAGCGGCACCGTCACGGAACAAGTCGAACTCGGCTACGTCGGCGCCGGCGTGCACCCACGACAGATCCACCGCGGGGCCGCTAATCACCGTCGCAGTGAAGTCCGTAGGCGGCTGCGGAGCAGTGGGGCCGGAGAGCTCTGCGCGGATCGTGAACTGGTCCGTCTCCGCGCCCGTCACGGTCCTGAATCGGCCGTTCAGACCGTCTGCGTCGATGGTCAGGTCCAGCAGTCCGTACTCGGGCGCCCCCACCATGCCGCTATATGCCTTGTAGTACGACAGATTGGGCGAAGAGGGGTTGACCGGATAGACACTCCGGCCGCCGGTTCCAACCGTCGCCAGAATCGTGCCATCAGCCGTGTCGTAGACACCATCGGCTCCGCTGTCCAAGACGCAATCTGCGTCATAACCTTCGGTTGCGGTGGGGCATGCCGCGCCAGTGCCCAACATGTGTGTGCGGCCGTAGAGATGGTCATGCCCGGTCAGAACCAGATCAACCCGCTTGTCCATTGCCAGGTCGACGATGTCTCTGCCGAGCGGACAGTCGTAGTTGCCAATTCCGAGGCAGTTGTAGTGCGTCGTAAGGACAACCCACGGGATTCCAGCACTACGAGCCCCATCGATCGCTGCCGCGGTCCATACGTAGCGCGGCGAGCCCTTGCGGTAGTCGTACCAACCGTCTGGGAACGTGAGATTGGCCCCGATCATGACGAACCGCACTAGTGGCTGCACCTGCGGTACATCGACGTAGTACTGCCGACCGTACGTCCCGACGGCACCGGGCAACTGATTGGGAAGGCAGGACCCGAAGTCGTTGATGTGACCGTTCTGGCCGTTGCTTTCGTGGTTACCGGCCAGCAACTCAAAGGGGAAGCCCTCACCGGTCCTGGCCTTGACGAAGTCACACCAGTCCTGCTCGCCGCCTGTCGCCCCGTAGGACAAGTCGCCCGCGGCGACGGCCATGTCGAAGTCACCTTGCCCGATCATGTCGAGCACGCTGGACGTGGCTGCCGTCTGGCCCAGATCAGCGGCCACGGCGACTCGCAGCGACGGTGGGGTTCCCGCCGGCTGCGCATCCAACGCTGGCAGGCCAGAACCACCGACCAAGAGCAGGCCGACCACAGTCAGACCGACTGCAGCAGACCCTGAAGGTCGCCGCATCATGGGACCACACTAGGGTCACTGATCACCGCGGGAAGGGGATTGCGGATATTCCCGCGGCTACCACCAGACGATCTTCTGCAAACCGTCCACAAGGGCGATCCGGATGCAGTAAGAACGAGCCATCCGTCGATACGGGTATGGGACGAATTGGCGCACTTGGACGGGGGTCCGGATGTCAACCGACACGCGTGGCACGGGAACTGCGGGCATACCCGCGGAGGCAAGAATCCCGCTGCAAAGGGCAGCAGGCGAGGATGCGCCGGAGCACGCCATCGCTGCCAGAGTGGCCCTCGGGCCCAGCGGAACCACGCTTCGCCGCTCGGGTTCGGCGCCGCGACAACCCGCGGAAGCATCGCTGACATCTGATCGCCCGGGTGAGAAGCAACCTCTGCCCACGGGCAGCCATCGGCGATCACGCGGGCGCAAGGCACTGGCCATCTTTGATCTGACGGCCGCCGCGGCAGGCGCGACGGCGCTACTCGTCCTTACCGGCAGCGGCTCGGTTCGGTGGCAGGAGGCCGTCCTTGCTCTCGGGGTTTCGCTGCTCTGGGTGACCGCCCTGAGCGTCAACCGCTGCTACGAATCGTGGCTGTCTCCGACCAGCGCCGAGGCCATGCGTCGAATAGCCCGCAGCGCCACGTGGACGATCGCAGCCACGGGCGTCGTCAGCCTGCTCCTGGGATGGGTTGATTTGGGTCGCTTCCTCGTCTCAGCTTTGGTGCTGGCGGGCCTGATCAGTGTGTTGGCGCGGCGGACCACCCGACTCTGGATCCACCGCAACGCAGATTCGCCGGTCGCTACCCGCCGCGTCCTCGTCGTGGGCACAGAGCGAGCGGCGGCCGAATTTGTTCGTCGGTTCCAGCAGCGCAAGGACCACGGGCACCACGTCGTGGGAGTGGTCGTCGATAAGCACACCGATGAAACCATTGAAGGCATCCCCGTCGCCGGTCCCTCAGCCGACACCCTTCAGGCAGTGGCGAACACAGGTGCGGACACCGTGGCCATCGCGGCCTGGTCGCACCTGTCGCAGGCGGATGTCCGTCGGCTGGTGTGCTCTTTGGGTGACACAGACGTCGACATAGTGGTAGCCCCCAATGTCGACGAGGTCAGCCATTCGAGGCTCGCAGTAGACGTAGTAGCCGGCCTCCCCCTACTGCATGTGCGCAAGCCCGAATTGACCGGCGTTCGTAGGTGGGGAAAAGCGATATTCGACCGGGGCCTGGCTGCACTAGCTCTTGTGCTGACGCTTCCACTGATCGTCGCAATCGGTATCGCGGTGCGGCTGGAGACTCACGGACCAGTGATCTTCCGACAGACTCGGATAGGCAGGGATAGCCGACCGTTCACGATGCTGAAGATCCGTTCAATGGTGAAGGACGCGGAGGAGCAACTAGACCTGCTCGCGCCAGGGAACCTTCACGACGAAGGCCCACTGTTCAAACTGATCAGCGACCCTCGGGTGACCCGAGTCGGCGCCTTCCTTCGACGGACCTCATTGGACGAACTCCCTCAGCTATGGAACGTGCTGATAGGTCAGATGTCCCTGGTCGGGCCACGACCCCCGCTCCCACAAGAGGTCTCGGCATATGACTCGGATGCAACTAGGAGACTGCTCGTCAAGCCAGGAATCACCGGACTCTGGCAGGTTAGTGGGCGCTCCGACCTGGATTGGAGCCAGTCCCTTCACCTCGACCTGTACTACGTCGAGAACTGGTCCCCGCTGCTGGACTTGCGGATCATCCTGCGAACGTTTCACGCTGTAGTCCAGGCCCGAGGCGCCTACTAGAGCGCAGGTGGCCCTCACTGCGCTGGCATGGACGGACGAGTCGGCCTGAAAGCCTGGTCAGCTCTCTGACCTGTGGAGATACCCTTGGCTAGCGTTGGTCAATGAAGACCAGCAGCGGACTCGCAACGAAATCTCGGCGGACTGACAACACCCAGGTTAGGCGGCTCCGGCGCGGCTAGCTAGCTACGACAGGGCGACTGCTTCATCCGTTCAAACACACAGCCGGGTTCCACGCCGCCGTGGGCAACCCTCGCCAGGTCGTACTCAAGAAGGATCGCGGTACGGCTTCTTGGCCCCACTCCGTCCTTCGTGAGTACCTGAACGTCCGAGAACCCTAAGCGCAGGGTATTCCGCGAAAGTTGCCGCTCAACTAGAGCAGGTTCAAGCCGAGAAAGTTGGCTGGGCGGTTGAGTACGCGGTTTGATGCGTAGTCCCCAACCCAGCCGAGTTCAGATCAGATCTGCCGCTCCTGCTTCAACTGCGTCCGCGGCCCCGCTCTCGATGTCGGCTAGCGCAGCGCTGACGTCGCCTTTGTCGACCGCCTTGCTGGCCTTCTTCGCGGCGGAAACGACTGCCGCTTGGCTGTCCTCCTAGAGAGCGCCTAGGTCCTTCAGGTCGGCTCAGGAGATGCCGCCGGCAGTGGCCGATCGCGCCAAGGCTGGCGGCGCCCAGAGCGCCATCTGCGACCAACGCCACCCCCGCGGGCGGGAAGATCGCACCGAGAACCGCTCCGCCAATGACGCCAGCGTTCGCACCGACCTTTCCGGCGTGTGTCTTCACGTGGATGTGAAGCCACCGCTATCCCTCTTCGTTGTCAAAGAACATGCCAGAGACCTGGGGCGGACGAGTCGGCCTGTAAGCCGGGTTCTGTCCCGGACCGGAGTCCGGGGACGGTCATCCCTCTACGACTGCCGTTGCCGACAGCCTCCTGCGGCCTACCCGCAGACTCGGGCGGGCCGCCCTCGAACGTCTGCGCAGGATCGGGTCGCCCCGTTCCCTCTTGGCCTTGCTCCCAGTGGGGTTTGCCTAGCCACCGGGGTCACCCCCGGTGCTGGTGGTCTCTTACACCACCGTTTCACCCTTACCGGTCCTCGCGGACCGGCGGTCTGTTTTCTGTGGCACTGTCCCGCGGGTCACCCCGGGTGGGCGTTACCCACCACCGCGCCCTATGGAGCCCGGACTTTCCTCGGCGACGCCGTACCCGCAGTGTGCGGGCCGTTGCGCCGACGCGACCGTCCGGCCGACTCGTCCGCCGTGCTTCAAGGGTATCGGGCTCTCAGGGCAGGTGACTATCAACGGCGAACGAGCGCAACGCCTGGTTCCCGTCCTCGTAGTGGTCGATCCGGCTCAGCGAACCGGGCAACAGCTGCATCCGAAGGACTGCCTCCGCCGGCGCATCCAGCGCCAACCGCACCAGCGACTTGATGATCGTGGAGTGCGCGACGAGCAGAACCTGCCGGCCCGAATGCGCCGCTACCGCGCGCTGCAGCACAGCCGCTGAACGCTCGGCGACCGCCACGAACGACTCCCCACCCGGTGGTGCGGCCGTGGCGTCGGCAAGCCACTCGGCCAGGTGCTCCGGCCAGCCTGATTGGACCTCCGCGAAAGTCAGGCCGTCCCACTCGCCGAAGGCACATTCGGCAAGTTCCTCATCCACGAGCACGTCGATCCCCGTGGCGGCCGACACCGCAGCTGCCGTCTGCTGTGTACGCCGCAGCGGGGAGGCGATGATCACATCGATCCGACCGGCGAGTGCCGCCGCTGCTGCGGCCGCCTGCGCCCGACCGAGTTCGGTCAGTTCCGGATCGACACCTCCGCGCCCGGAGAACCGGCGCTGAGCCGTGAGTTCGGTCTCGCCGTGACGCAGCAACCAGACAACGGTTGGGTCCCCCATTGCGCTGAATCCCGGCACGCCAGTCCGGGCAGCGCTGACCTCCGGGCCTGCCGCTAAGGACGGCTCCTGGTCGCTGACACTGGAACCACTATCGCCGGCTGACCCACCGCGATGCACGGGGCCGCGGTCCAGAGCCTCGTTCACCAACGCGTCAGCAGCGGCGTTGTTGGCCCGGGGCACCCAGGTGTATCGCACCCGGTCGGCTGCGACGGTGCGCCGGGCCTGCAGCGCGAGTTGCTTCATGTCCGGATGCTTGATCTTCCAGCGCCCCGACATTTGCTCGACCACGAGCTTGGAGTCCATGCGTACTTCGATCGTGGCCTCAGCGCTCAACTCGGTGGCGGCTTGCAGCCCGGCGATCAGTCCGCGGTACTCGGCGACGTTGTTCGAAGCAACCCCGATCGCTTCAGCGCGCTCGGCCAGGACCGCCCCCGTCTGCCGCGTCGCGCACCAGGGCGCCGTAGGCGGCGGGACCGGGGTTGCCGCGAGCACCGCCGTCGGCCTCGACGATCAGCGACCTCGGCGCGGAATCGGTCACCGGCGAACCAGGATGCGGCGGCACTCCTCACACCGGACGACCGCTTCGGGTGCCTGGCTGCGGATCTCGTTCAGGTCCGCCTGGTTCAGCTCCAGACGGCAGCCCCCGCACCGACCGTGCTCGAGCGCGGCAGCCCCAACGCCGTCGTACTGCGCACGCAACTTGTCATACAACGCGAGCAGGTCCTCCGGTACGCGCGCGACAAGCGACGTACGTTCCTGGGCCAGGTCCTCAGACTCAGCAGCGATCTGCCCGAACGCCACATCGCGAGCCTGGGTCGTCGCCGCAATCTCCTCCGTCAGCCGCTGACGATCCGCCTGCAGGCCGTTGAGCGCAGCCTGCACTTCCTCCAACCGCTCCATGACCTCCAACTCGGCGTCCTCGAGTTCGGACTGACGTCGCGCCAACGACTGGATCTCCGCTGTGAGGGACTGCATGTCCTTGGCCGTCCCGACGCCGGCATCGAGACGTTGCTGGTCGCGCTGGGCACGCTGACGAACCTGCTCCACGTCCGAATCAGCCTTGTTCACCAGCCGCTGCACATCACTGGCCTCGGTTTCGGCGGCGACAAGCCGGTCCGCGATCGCGGCGTTGTCGGCCTCCAACTCGGCCAAACGCTTCACTTCGGGCAACGTCTCGCGGCGGTGCGCCAACAGGTCCAGCCTGGAATCAACTTCCTGCAGGTCCAGCAGGAGCAACTGGGCGTCCGGATCGGCGTTCAGGTTGAACTCCCCACGTGCAGGCTCCACGGGTCGGTCGACATGGCGGAGACGTGAACCTCAACCGTACTTCCCGTGGCGCTCAGGTCGGCGACCAGTTGATCTGCGGCACCTTGCAGCCACAGCCACTCCGTGGCCCAATGCGTGGCGTCCACCAGCGCCAGGCCGCGAAGCGATGCCTCCTGCGTGGGGTGGTGGCGCAGGTCGGCGGTTACGAAGACGTCCGCACCTGCCCGGGCGGCTGCGTCGATGAGGGAGTCCCCCGCGCCGCCGCAGACGGCGACCCGGCTGATCAGCCGTTGCGGATCGCCAGCGCCTCGGACACCGACGGCCGTCGGCGGCAGCGCGCTGGCAACGCGCTGCACGAACTCGGCCAAGGTCACCGGCTGGGCTAGGTCGCCGACCCGGCCCAACCCCGTCGACCCCGGCGCCGACGCCACCTCGTACAGGTCGAACGCGACCTCCTCGTACGGGTGCGCCGCACGCAGGGCGGCCACGACTGCGGCGCGCGACTGCCGGGGCAGCACCATCTCCAGCCGGGTCTCGGCCACCTCGCTGATGGACCCAACCGATCCAATCGCCGGTTCGGCGCCGGACAGCGGCCGGAAGGTCCCCGTGCCGTCCACTCGGAACGCGCACCGGTCGTAGTCTCCGATAGCGCCTGCGCCGGCTGCAGCCAGAGCGTCCAAGACGGCATCGGCGTCTGCGCGCGGTACGAAAGTGACGAGCTTGTCCAACGGCAGTCCACCTGGCGACAGCGGCTGGACCCGCCGCAATCCAAGAGCCTCGGCAAGGGCATCCGAGACGCCGGGTCGGGCCGAATCGGCGTTGGTGTGCAGCGTCAGCAAGGCGCAGTCGGACCGGATGAGCCGGTGCAGTACCTGCCCCTTCCAGTCCGTGGCTGCAACAGCGCTGACCGGACGCAGCAGCAGCGGGTGATGCACGACGAGAAGATTCGCCCCGGCGGCCAGCGCCTCATCGACCACGGACGGGGTCGGATCAACGGCGAAGTGAATCCGGCCAACCTGCGCGTCCGGGTCGCCGCAGACAAGACCGACCGCGTCCCAGTCCTCCGCGTAGCCCGTTGGGAAACGCTTGTGCAGCGCGGCTACGACCTCGCCTAACGTCGGCATGGCCGCAGGGTACGAGACGGTGGGCGCAACAGGGCTCGAACCTGTGACCCCCTGCTTGTAAGGCAGGTGCTCTGACCAACTGAGCTATGCGCCCGGGGGTGTCCGGGGACGCACAGAGTAGATGCTCAGCCGAGAGAGCTGAGCGCCTTCTCGTACTCGGCGGTGTCCCGGGCGTCGGGAATGGCGTGTTCGACCTGCCACCGCACCACGCCGGCCTTGTCGATGATGAACGTGGCGCGGAGCGCCGCACCGGCGTCGGAGTTGAAGACGCCGTACGACTGGGCGACCGCACCGTGGGGCCAGTGGTCGGACAGGAGGTCGAACGTGTAGCCGTCGCGCTCGGCGAAGATGCGCTGAGTGAACTTGGTGTCACAAGACACCGCGATCGTCACGGTGTCGTCGTTGACGAAGCTGCCCAGGCGGTCGCGGACCTCGCACAACTCCCCGGTGCAGATACCGCTGAATGCGAACGGGAAGAAGATCAGCACCACGTTCTTCTCGCCGCGGTACCGGGACAACTGCACGGACTCGCCGTGCTGGCTGGTCAAGGTGAAGTCCGGCGCCTCGCTGCCAACCAGATCCATGCTCGCCCTCTCTATCGCGCTGCTTCGGCATACCGCTCGGATGCCGGCGGCTACAAACCCTTACACAGGGGTACCTGGAGCGCCCGCTCGGGTCGGAGCCCTTCGGCGTCCCCGAAGCACGCAGCCGCGGCTGCCGCTGGCGGCGCGCCAACAGATACGGGCACAGTTGTGCCGATGGCTGATCTCGGACTTGCCGCCGTTGACCCCGACCGATTGGTCAAGGGGACGGCCCGCGCGTGGGCGCATCTGCTCGACGTCGCCGAGCAGGTTGAACCCGGCAACGCCACGCTGCGTTCCGCTCTGCCGGACCTGCTCGACGCAGATCCGCCCCAAGACGCCGACCCCCTTGCGGAATTGACGCGTACCCAAGAGGCGATAGGCCAGGAACTGCGCACACTGCTCACTGACCCCGCTCGGCCGCACTGGCGGACCCCCGTCCCGTCACCGGTGGGGACGCTCCCCCGGGTCACCTACCTGCACGCATCCGCCTATCGGGCGGCCGTTGCCACCCTTGATCTACTCGATGAACCCGAGGCCGCTGACGAGGCGGCCCTGGACGCCGGCGTTGTCGCGTTCGTCGACGTCCTAGGCGCTATCTGCAAACGCAACGGCGCCAACATGCGAGTAGCCGTCCGAACCGAACGGCTGGACCTGTCCCTGGACGTGGATGACAGCGGATGGCGACTGGGTCAGGACTGCGACGGTCTGCCCGTCGGTTCAGGCTGAGGCAGCAGCCCTGCTGCAGATAACCAGCGGCCGCCGCCAAGACGTTGTTGCCCTCGTCGCCGCTGGGCGCCTGCGCCTCAATGACGCCCGGGGCCTGCTGCCTTTGGCTCAAGTGGTGGCGAACACGGAGGGCATCCCCGGGACCGCGGCGATGCGCCCGGCCTTGGCCATGATGCAGGGTGCGAGTCGACTGACGGGTTGGCTCCGCCGCGGCTGAGGAGCCCCGCGGGGCCGAAACCACGGCGTAGAACTCTCAGGTAGATACCGCCTCGGCACTGATGCCGGCACGGACTCCGGATGAGTCAGCGGCGACTGGACTTCGGTGACACGAGTCGAGTGCCCGACCAGTCAGCTGCGGCCGCAACGCTGCTGGTGGCCTGCAGCCCAGCCGTCGGCGCGGCCTCGCCGATGTCGGAAGGTTCTACGTGGCCTTCGCGCCCCGCCTTGGGGGTCAGCAACCAGATGGTGCCACCGTCGGCCAAGAACGTGAGGGCGTCGACCAGCCCGTCGATGAGGTCGCCGTCGTCGTCGCGCCACCACAGCAGCACGGCGTCGACAACCTCTTCGGTGTCGTCCTCAAGCAACGCAGACCCGGTAACCGCCTCTATGGCCGACCGCAGCGCTTCGTCACAGTCGTCGTCGTAGCCGATCTCCAAGACCAGGTCCCCGGACTGCAGACCCAATTTCGTCGCAGTGGAACGGTCAGCCTCACCGGGCACCGCCGTCGTGCTCACCGCCTACCTCTCGATCCTCGCCCGCATCAGCGGGCGACCTGCTGGGCCTGTGGGCGTAGTCCATAGCAGCCGCCCCATCAGCGCAAGCATCCGCGCCGTACGTGGCCATGAGGTGACGAATCCGGTCCCGCACGACAGGATGGGCCGCAGGCGTGGTGCCGGTTGGAACAAGCCAGACCGGCCGTGTGTGTCGAGCGCACAACGAACGGAGACAACGTGGCCGAGATTGGGCGTCCGACGCTGCTCAACTCGGGGCTGCCCACCCAGCTGGTCGATGTGGACCCCGAAGAGACCGGCGAATGGCTTGCCTCCCTGGACGAACTGATCGACACGGCGGGCTCGTACCGGGCCCGCTACATCATGCTGTCCCTCCTGCAGCGGGCTCGGGAACGCAAGGTCGGGGTGCCAAGCCTGCGGGCCACCGACTACATCAACACGATCACGCCCGAGCAGGAGCCGTGGTTCCCAGGGGACGAGTGGGTCGAGCGACGCATCCGCGCCTACATCCGCTGGAACGCGGCGATCATGGTGCACCGCGCCCAGCGACCGGGCATCGGCGTCGGTGGGCACATCTCCACCTACGCATCGTCGGCCTCGTTGTACGAAGTCGGCTTCAACCACTTCTTCCGCGCCAAGGACCACGCCGGCGGCGGAGATCAGATCTTCTACCAGGGTCATGCCTCGCCGGGGATGTACGCGCGCGCCTTCCTGGAGGGCCGCCTGAGCGAAGACCAACTGGACGGTTTCCGGCAGGAGTTGTCGCACGCGGGCGGCGCCTTGCCCAGCTACCCGCACCCGCGCCTGATGCCGGACTTCTGGGAGTTCCCGACCGTCTCCATGGGCCTGGGCCCGCTGAACGCCATCTATCAGGCGCGGCTGAATCGGTACCTGCACCACCGCGGCTTCAAGGACACCTCCGAGCAGCGGGTGTGGGCATTCCTCGGCGACGGCGAGATGGACGAACCGGAATCGGTTGGCGCCATCGGCCTGGCCGCTCGTGAGGAACTGGACAACCTCATCTTCGTCGTCAACTGCAATCTGCAGCGGCTCGATGGTCCGGTCCGCGGCAACGGCAAGATCATCCAGGAGTTGGAGTCGCTGTTCCGTGGCGCCGGCTGGAACGTCATCAAGGTGATCTGGGGTCGGGAGTGGGACACCCTGCTCGCCCAGGACGCCGACGGCGCCCTGGTGCACCTGATGAACACGACCCCGGACGGCGACTTCCAGACCTACAAGGCGGAGGACGGCGCGTTCGTCCGGGAGCACTTCTTCGGCCGCGACCCGCGAACCCGCAAACTGGTGGAGCACCTCACCGACGCGGAGATCTGGAACCTCAAGCGCGGTGGCCACGACTACCGCAAGCTCTACGCCGCCTACCACGCGGCAACCGCACACACCGGCCAGCCGACCGTGATCCTGGCCAAGACGATCAAGGGCTGGACCCTGGGCAGCCACTTTGAGGCGCGCAACTCCACTCACCAGATGAAGAAGCTGACCAAGGACGACCTGCGCGCGTTCCGGGACCGGCTGCAGATCCCCATCGAGGACGCCGACCTGGATGCCACCCTGCCGCCCTACTACCACCCTGGCGCGGGCAGCGATGTGGCCAAGTACCTGCATGAGCGCCGCGGCGCCCTCGGCGGTTACCTGCCGGAACGCCGGGTTACGGCAAAGCCGCTGGTCCTGCCCGGGGACGACATCTACGAGGTGGTTCGCCGCGGCTCCGGCAAACAGCCGGTGGCCACCACCATGGCCTTCGTCCGGCTGCTCAAGGACCTGATCAAGCACGAGGGCATCGGCGCCCGGATCGTTCCGATCATCCCGGACGAGGCCCGCACCTTCGGAATGGACTCGCTCTTCCCGGTGCAGCAGATCTACAGCCCACATGGGCAGCAATACACCGCCGTTGACCGCGAACTGATGCTGTCCTACAAGGAGTCGGTGACCGGGCAGATCCTCCACGAGGGAATCAACGAGGCGGGCTCGGTCGCATCCTTCACCGCGGTCGGGACGTCCTACGCAACGCACGCCGAGCCGCTGATTCCGATCTACATCTTCTACTCGATGTTCGGGTTCCAGCGAACCGGCGACGGCTTCTGGGCGGCGATGGACCAGATGACCCGCGGTTTCGTGCTGGGGGCAACCGCCGGACGAACCACTCTCAACGGCGAAGGACTGCAGCACGAGGACGGCCACAGCCCGCTGCTGGCGTCCACCAACCCCGCCGCGGTGACATATGACCCGGCATTCGCCTTCGAATTGGGCCACATCGTGCGGGACGGTCTACGCCGCATGTACGGAGAGGACGCCGAGGACGTCTTCTACTACCTGACGATCTACAACGAGCCCTTCCCGCAACCAGCCGAACCCGAAGCCGTCGACGTGGACGGGATCCTGCGCGGGATGCACCTGTGGGCCCCGGCACCTTCGGACGCCAGCGGACCGGCCGTGCAGTTGTTGGCTTCCGGTGTGGCCGTGCCGTGGGCCGAACGCGCCCAGGAGCTCCTGGCCACCAACCACGACGTGGCCGCCGATGTCTGGTCCGTTACCTCCTGGAACGAACTGCGCCGCGAAGCGCTGGCTTGCGACGAAGATGCCTTCCTGAACCCGCTGGCGGCGGCCCGGCAGCCCTACGTGACCCAGCGGCTCGCCGAACGGTCCGGTCCGGTGGTTGCGGTCAGCGACTACATGCGCGCGGTCCCCGACCAGATCGCGCAATGGGTGCCGACCGACTATGCCTCCCTCGGTACGGACGGGTGGGGCATGTCGGACACGCGCGGCGCGCTTCGCCGGCACTTCCTGGTCGATGCCGAGTCCATCACGGTCCGAGCCCTGCAGTCCTTGGCCCGCCGCGGGGAGATCGCCGCATCGGAAGTTTCCGACGCCGTGGCCCGCTACCGGCTGACCGACGTCAGCGCAGCCGATCCCGGATTGGGGATGGGCGACGCCTAACCGACCGGCGGTGCCGACACGAGCAGCAACTCAGCCGGCTGGACGGCCGTGACTGCGATTCCTTCAGTACTGCGGGCGCGGAGCGAGTCGCCTACGCCCAGGTCCGCCAGGCCGGTCACGCTCACCTGGCCGGCCACAACGAACAAGTGCACCCAAGCCGAGGCGGGCCAATCGGCAGTGTCGCCTGGTTCCCATCGGGCGGCGAAGACGGCCGCGCGTGGATTCGTCAAGGTCAGCGGGGCGCCCGAATCGGAGCCGCCGGCGACTTGGACCCACGGTGATCCGGCGAACTGAATGCGGGTGGACTCGTGGCGGACAAGGGCGGCAGTTCTCGCCGTTGCGCGGTCCGGGGCGGCAAGCCACATCTGAATGAACCGCAGGCACTCGGTTCCGGCGTTGACCTCGCTGTGGCGCACGCCCGGGCCGCTGGCCAAGAGTTGGGCACCGCCAGCCTGCACGACGCTGACAACGCCGCCGTGCTCGTGGCGCAGCCGACCACTAACCACCCAACTGACCAGGTCCAGCCCGGCGTGCGGGTGCGGTGGGTATCCCGCGCCGGGGGCAACGCAGTCGTCGTTGAGGGCAAGCAGTCCCCCGAAGGAAACGTTGACGGGGTCGTAGTGCTGGCCGAAGGAGAAGCAGTGCCGGCTGTCCAACCCCGATGTTCGGGTGACGAACCGATCGGCGGCGCGGTGCACCAGCAACTGGGCGCCGTCCCCGGATACGGCCGCGCTCTCGACCACGAGCTCATCGTGTCAGGCTCACCGACGTAGTTGTGGAGGCCCTACAAGTAGCCTGAGGCCCGTGGCAAGCCGGAAGACGTCCACGCGCCTACGCGCGGCGGTCGGGGAGCTAACTGCGGCGGCACTGGAGCGCATGGCCAACACCCATCCCTGGTTTGCCGAGTTGACACCGGCCCAACGCGATTGGGTCGCAGCCGTGGCCGAAGCCGGAATCCGCGGGTTCGTCGACGCGGCGACTGACGGCACATCCCCGGGCGGAGACGTCTTCAGCGCCGCCCCGCCGGAGTTGGCCCTGTCGATTCCGCTGCAACACACCGTCGAGTTGGTCCGGTCCACGGTGGCGGTTGTGGAGGAGCGAGTCGACTCCCTGGCCGCGCCTGGCGATGAGGACCGCCTTCGGGAAGCCGTCCTGAGGTACTCGCGTGAGGTCGCCTTCGGTGCCGCCCGCGTCTACGCGGCAGCGGCAGAGAGCCGCGGTGCTTGGGATGCGCGCATTGAAGCGATGGTCATCGACGCGCTGCTGCGCAACGAGGTCGATGAGTCCATCCGGTCGCGTGCCGCCGCCCTCGGCTGGACCGGCACCGGTGACGTGGTCGTCCTCGTCGGACAGGCTCCGGACCGCTCTCCAGAGCAGGTTTCTGCCGCAGTTCAACGTGCCGCCTCCCACAGCGGGCTGCAGGCGATCGTGGGGGTTCAGGGCGACCGGCTAGTGGTCGCAGTAACGGGCGGGGTGGATCCGTCCGCCCAGGTGCCACAGTTGCTAAGTCACTTCGGGCCAGGACCGGTCGCGGTCAGCCCGGTTGCCGACGACCTGTTCTCCGCCGGCCTGGCTGTGGCCGAGGCGGTGTCGGCCCTGGAGGCAGTGACCGCCTGGCCGGATGCGCCACGCCTGGTGACCGCCGACGACCTGCTGGTCGAACGCTCATTGCGCAACGACCCCACCGCGCGGGCCCGCCTTGTCGACGCCGTGTTCCGGCCGCTGGCGGATTCTGCGGACCTGCTCGCGACCGTCGAGGCGTACTTGGAACGCGCCGGTTCGATCGAGGGCGCCGCCCGGGACCTCTTTGTCCACCCGAATACGGTCCGCTACCGGCTGCGTCGGATCGCCGACGTGACGGGCTACGCACCGACGGATGCTCGCGGCGCCCTTACCTTGCGGGTGGCCTGCATCCTGGGTCGACTTGCGCCCGATTTGTAGGTTTCCTACAAGAGAGCCGCGCGGGTTTCGTGCGCGTCCCCATCGCCACGGGGACCGGTCATCGGGCAGGGTTCTGGGGTGCTCGTCATCGTCGGCCCTGGTCAGGGCGCCCAAACTCCCGGATTCCTGCAACCGTGGTTGGAACTGCCCGGCTTCGCCGCCCGCATGGACTGGTTGTCGGCATGCGCCGGACTCGATCTCATCGAGCACGGCACCAAGTCCGACGCAGACACGATTCGCGACACCGCAGTCGCTCAGCCGTTGATCGTCAGCGCCGGGCTGGTTTCCCTGCTTGCGCTCTTCCCCCACCCGCACGACGCGTTCAGCCAGGTCGGCGCCGGCGCCGGGCACTCCGTCGGTGAACTCACCGCTGCTGCGGCCTCCGGCGTTATCTCTGCCGAACAGGCCATGGTGCTGGTGCGGGAACGCGGCCGCGGCATGGCCGAAGCCGCCGCGGTGACGCCAACCGGCATGAGTGCCGTCCTGGGCGGGGACCCCGAGCAGGTCGTCGCAGCGGCCGAGGCGGTCGGGCTGACGGTGGCCAACCACAACGGGGCCGGTCAGGTCGTGGTGGGCGGCACACACGAGCAGTTGGCGGAACTAGCCGCTGCTCCCCCCGAAGGCGCCCGAGTGCGACCGCTGCAGGTTGCCGGGGCCTTCCACACCACGCACATGCAGCCGGCCGTCGCCCGAATGGCCGGTCTGGCCCGCGCGGTGACCACGCATGACCCGCGCATCCGCTTGCTGTCGAACCGGGACGGCGCTGTGGTTCATCACGGCACCGAGGTGCTGGAGCGAATCGTGGCGCAGATCGCCCTGCCGGTGCGCTGGGACCTGGTGATGCGCACGATGGCCGACCTCGGCGTCACGGCGGTGATCGAGGTTCCGCCCGCTGGCACGCTGACGGGCTTGATCAAGCGAGCCCTGCCCGGGGTAGAGACCGTCGCCCTGAAGACGCCGGACGACCTGCCGGCAGCCCGGGAGCTGGTGGCCCGGCATGGAGCACCGGCCGACTTGGACGCCTCCCCCAGTTGGCGGCTGCTCGTGGCACCGGCCAAGGGCACGTTCCACGTGGCACCGGGCTCGGACACCGACGACTCCCTGGGCACTGAAATCGCCGCCGGGACCACTGTGGGTGCTGTGCACACCCTCCGAGACGAACATCCAGTGTCCGCGCCGCACGGTGGCATCGTCATCGAATGGCTGGTTGAAGACGGCGACCCGGTGAACCCAGGACAGCCGCTGCTGCGCCTGCACCCACTGGAAGCCGAGGTCGCCTCGTGACGAGGATCGCCGCCGGCAAGCCGGGTGCCCGCGGGGCCCGCATCCTCGGCGTCGGGGACTACCGACCGGCACGCGTAGTTACGAACGCCGAGATCTGCGAGCACATCGACTCCTCCGATGAGTGGATTCGGGAGCGCTCGGGCATCGTCGAGAGGCGCTTCGCCGCAGCCGACGAGACCGTCGTCGACATGGGTACCGCGGCCGCCGAGAAGGCCCTGGCACACGCGGGTATCACTGCGGACCGCATTGACGCGATCATCGTTGCCACGGTCACCCACATGTACCAGACCCCCGCGGCTGCACCCCTCGTCGGAAGTCGCCTCGGCGCCCGCGACGCGGCCGCGTTCGACATATCCGCCGCGTGCGCCGGCTTCTGCCACGGGCTGGCCCTGGCCAACGACATGATCCGCGGCGGCAGCGCCGAGCACGTTCTCGTCATCGGCGTCGAGAAGCTCACAAACATCATCGATGCGACGGACCGCTCGACCGCTTTCCTGTTCGCTGATGGCGCCGGCGCCGCGATCGTGGGACCGGCTGACGAACCGGGAATCGGTCCGGTCATCTGGGGAGCCGACGGTGACCAGGCCGACATCCTCACCCAGGACCGGTCCTGGGACGAGCTGCGCGGTACTGGTGAGTTCCCATCCCTGCACATGGAGGGCCAGCAGGTGTTCCGCTGGGCCGTTTACAGCATGGCCCCGGTGGCACAACGGGCGCTGGACGCCGCCGGAGTAACGGTGTCGGACCTGACCGCGTTCATCCCACACCAGGCGAACCTGCGAATCATCGACGCGATGGTCAAGAAGCTCGAAGTGCCGGACACCGTCGCCGTGGCCCGGGACATCACCACGACCGGCAACACCTCCGCCGCCTCCGTGCCGCTGGCAATGTCACGGATGCTTGAGTCCGGCGAGCTCACCGGTGGCGGTTTGGCTCTACTGATCGGCTTCGGTGCCGGGCTGGCGTATGCCGCGCAGGTAGTGCAACTGCCCTGAAGATGACCGAACGGACGGGACCCAGGCGGAATGGGACATCGACTTAGGAAAGACTGGCCCGACCAACAGACCCCCGCAGCGGCGGGAACAACACACCTAGGTAAGGGGAACGGATGAACGAGCAGGAGATCCTCGGCGGCCTGGCCGAGATCGTGAATGACATCGCCGGCGTGCCGACCGAGGACGTCCAGCTGGAAAAGGCCTTCGTCGACGACCTGGACGTTGACTCGCTGTCGATGGTCGAGGTCGTGGTAGCCGCCGAGGAGAAGTTCGGCGTGAAGATCCCCGACGACGACGTCAAGAACCTGACCACCGTGGGCGACGCCGTCAGCTACATCAAGGGCGCGTTGGCGTGACCTCCGCGGAGACCGCCGTACCCAAGGTCGTCGTCACCGGGGTGGGCGCGACGTCCCCCCTCGGTGGCGATGCCAAGACCACGTGGGACGGTCTCCTGCAGGGGCGCAGCGGCATCAGCGTCATCACCGAACCCTGGGCGGCCGACCTGCCGGTCCGAATCGCCGGACAGGTGGCTGTCGATCCGACAGCGGTGCTGGAACGCGTCGAGGCCCGCAAGTTGGACCGATCCCAGCAGATGGCCCTGATCAGTTCCCGGGAGGCGTGGACGGATGCGGGCAGCCCCGACGTCGACCCGTTGCGCCTGGGCGCGGTGATCGCCACCGGCATCGGTGGCGCACTGACGCTTCTGGGGCAGTGGGACAACCTGCGGGAGAACGGTCCGCGTCGGGTCAGCCCACACACCATTCCGATGCTGATGCCGAACGGCGCGGCGGCGCAGGTGGGTCTGGATCTCGGTGCCAAGGCGGGGGTGCACACGCCCGTCAGCGCCTGCGCATCCGGCGCCGAAGCCGTTGCCATGGGTATGCAGATGATCCGGTCCGGTCGGGCCGACGTCGTCATGGTGGGCGGCACGGAGGCGTGCGTGCACCCATTGCCGTTGGCCGCGTTCGCCAACATGATGGCGCTGTCCAAGCGCAATGACGAGCCCGAGCGCGCTTCGCGTCCGTACGACCGGGGTCGCGACGGCTTCGTGTTCTCCGAAGGCGCAGCGTGCCTCGTGCTGGAGTCGGCCGAACACGCACAAGCCCGCGGTGCGCGCATCTACGCAGAAGCGATCGGCGCCGGACTCAGTTCTGACGCCCACCACATCGCCCAACCGGATCCGGACGGCTCGGGGGCGGCCCGTGCGGTGCGCGCGGCTCTCGCCGACGCCGGAGTGCCAGCCAATGCGGTCAACCACGTGAACGCCCACGCCACCTCGACCCCGGCTGGGGACGTGGCCGAGGCGGTCGCATTGCGCGCTGCCTTGGGTCCGGCGGCCGACGGTCTGGTGGTGACCGGCACCAAGTCGATGACCGGTCACCTGCTCGGGGCCGCAGGCGCCCTGGAGTCGGTGTTCACAGTTCTGGCACTGCACCACCGCACCGCCCCGCCGACGATCAACCTTGAAGATCTCGACGACGCGATCGGCCTCGACGTGGCCACCACGCCCCGTCCGCTCGGCGCCGGGTCCTTGGTGGCGCTCAACAACTCATTCGGTTTCGGTGGACACAACGTCACCCTGGCTTTCAGGAGCGCAGCATGACCGTGACCGACTCCCCCGACCTCACCGTCGAAGTGGACCCCCGCTCCCCGAAAGTACGGATGCGGGCGTTCTTCGACGACGGCTCAGCAACCCTGCTCACACCCGAGGACGACTCGGGAATGCTGGCTGCGACCGGTCGGGTGGACGGTGCCCCAGTCGTGGCCTTCGCCTCGGATCCGCGGGTGCAGGGCGGCGCCATGGGTGGAGCCGGCTGCAAGGTGATCCTGGCGGCCTATGCCCGGGCGCTGGCCGATGGTTGCCCGGTAGTGGGGCTCTGGCACTCCGGCGGCGCGCGGCTGCGCGAGGGGGTCGCCAGCCTGCACGCGGTCGGAGAGGTGTTCGCGATCATGACGCGGGCGTCGGGGCGAATCCCACAGATCTCGGTCGTGCTCGGCGCTGCGGCCGGCGGCGCTGCCTACGGTCCGGCGCTGACCGACATCGTCATCCTCGGCCCACAGGGACGCGTGTTCGTTACCGGACCGGACGTGGTCCGTTCGGTCACCGGCGAGGACGTCGACATGCTCCGGCTTGGCGGACCCGAGCCGCACGGGCGCCGCAGCGGCGTCGTGCACGTGGTTACCGACTCCGATGAGGAGGCGCTCGGGCAGGCCCGAAAGCTGGCCGCGCTGCTCGGCCAGCAGGGTGTCCCCGGTGGGGCGGCGGATCTGCCGCTGGCCGACTTCCTGCCGGAGTCGGCCAAGCGTGCCTACGACGTGCACCCGTTGGTCTCCGGAGTGCTTGACCCGGACACCGGAGTCGAGTTGCACCCGAAGTGGGCCCCCAACATCGTGACCACTCTGGGCCGTCTGGGCGGTCGAACGGTCGGCGTCGTCGCGAACAACCCGCTGCGACTGGGCGGTTGTCTGGACTCCGCCAGCGCGGAGAAGGCCGCCCGCTTCGTGCGCATGTGCGATGCGTTCGGCGTACCGCTGGTGGTCCTGGTGGACGTTCCCGGCTACCTGCCGGGGGTCGGCCAGGAATGGGACGGGGTCGTGCGCCGAGGCGCCAAGTTGCTGCACGCCTTCGCCGAGTGCGCCGTGCCCCGGGTCACCGTCGTCACGCGCAAGGCGTACGGCGGCGCCTACATCGCGATGAACTCCCGCTCACTCGGGGCCACTCGAGTGCTTGCCTGGCCCGGCGCAAAGGTGGCCGTCATGGGCTCCGTCGCGGCGGTGCGCGTTCTGCACCGCAGGCGGCTGGCCGAGGCGCCCGCCGAGGTTCGCCCGCAGTTGGAACAAGAACTGGCCGAGGAGCATGAGTTGCTGGCCGGCGGCTTGGACAAGGCCGTGGCAATGGGTTTCGTGGATGAGGTTGTCGCCCCGGACGTCACACGCTCGGCGATTGCGGCTGCTATCGCGGAAGCACCGGACCTACGCGGGACCCACGGCAACATCCCCCTCTAGGCGGTCACACCACCTGGTGCAACCAACGGACTGGCGCGCCCTCACCGGCCATCCGGAAGGGCTCCAGTTCGTCGTCCCACGGCTTGCCCAGCAGCCTGGCGATCTCGTCGGCCAGGTCGACGTCGTTGATCGCGCACGCCACCACTGCGGCCTTGAGCCGGTCCTCCGGCACGAGGATGTCGCCATGAGTTCCCATCAGGGAGTGGAAGATGCCCAGCGACGGCGTCCCGGCGAAACGCTCGCCTTCGCGTCCGTTCGACTGTTCCTCGGTGACCTCGTAGCGGACTTTGCCCCAGCCGCGCAGCGCCGACGCCAGCTCCGCACCCTTGCCGGGCTCGCCTTGCCAGGAGAACTCGGTCCGGAAGCTGCCCGGCTCAGCCGGCTGCGGCGTCCAATCCAGGGAGACCTGCTGGTCCAGCACCGCTGAAATCGCCCATTCGATATGTGGGCAAAGTGCAGCGGGCGTCGAGTGGATGAACACGACGCCTCGTGACTTGCGCGTATCAGCGGCCACGTCAGTCCTCCTTGTCGAGCTTCGCCTTCCCCAGCGCTCTCAACAAGTCCGACCCTGTGGGCCGAGCACATTGTGCCCCAGCCGACCTACAGTCGGGAAGCACCGCCTGCGGCGCGTTCCTCGAGGAACTGTGCCGACGCCTCGATCAGCTCCGCCCAACCCTTGTAGGCCCGGGTGGCGGGCGTGCTGCTGCGCAGCGAAGCGGCCAAGTTCCCCGCCTGCTCGGGGCGTTGCGCCACCTGCCACAACGACTCCACCGAGGTGTGGATGGTGAAGAGCACGGCACCGGAGCCAGGCAGCCGCCGAAGCGTCTGCCGCTCAACCCGCAGGTACAGGTCTTCCGGGCCGACGGCGGCCGGCCTCTTGGGCGGTCGCGGCTGAAACAACTCCGGGTCGTCCAGCAGAGTCCAGTTGAATCGCAGCAGGATGCCGTCGGCTAGCCGATCGAACACGCGCTGCGAGGCCACGGCCACCGGCCCGGCGTAGCCGGGGACCACGTCGTGGATGCCGTCCAACGAACGGCCGACCTTCTCAGCGAGGCTCCACCGGCTGGGGAAGCAGACGCACGCGCCAGCCAGCACCCATTCCCCGTCCCGGTTGACCATGACGCACAGGTCCTCGGCGAGAACTCGACTGACGCCGAGCAGTGGGTGCTCCGCGTCGAGGTCGACGACCAGCCCCGATCCGGTATCGGTGATCAGCTCACCGGACCGGGTGAGCACACCGGGGTGGTGCCGTGCGTAGTTGTCCAGAACCATCTCGGCTACCTCGCTGCCGAGCTGCTCGGGGAGATCGTCCAGTCGGACAACCTCGCGGTGGTGCTCCACCAAGAGCCTTTGCTTGGCGGCGAGCAGGGCAGGGCGCTCGCCGTCGACGATGAGCCAGTCCGGCTCGTCGATGGGGCGAGTGCCGACGGTGGGGCGCAGCGGAACCGCGAACCGCAGTCCCGCTGTGGCCGCGGTCATCCGGTCGGGACCGCCGCAGGTGGAGCCGTCGGCGGCACCGGCGGGGCGGGCGCCGCCAGCGTGACGCTCGTTCGCTGCAGGCCGGCACGGCGCACGTACCAGTGGGTGAGCAACCCGAAGACGACCATGCCCAAGATGTCGAACACCACTAGCGACCAGGGAATTGAAGTCTGCACACCCGGGTCCGGAAGCGGGTTACCGACGAAGGCGCCCAGCGCGAGGATCACGACGTTGTTGGCGGCGTGGTAGACCGATGCAGCTTCGAGTCCACCAGAGCGCCAGGTGACGTAGGAAGCCAACATGCCGAAGGCGAAGCGGTCGACGAACGCCGCCAGATCCTGGCTGCCGTGCGCGGCTGCGAAAAGTAGACCGGTGATGACCGCGGGGATGACCCAGGACTTCGCGAAGTAGCCGATCGCCTGACTCAGATAGCCGCGGAACGCGTACTCCTCTGCCGCTGCTTGCAGCGGCGTGGTCAGGAAGATGATCACCAAGAACGCGAGCACCGTGCCCACGTCCGGGGTCTGCGGCAACGGCTGCGTCACTTCATCCAGATCGGCGAACACCGCGGTGACCAGGTAGGTGACGAACTGTGCTGCCAGCGCCAGCCCGACGAACGGCCACACGAGCCGCCATCGGAACCGGCGAGCGACGCTGGACAGCCACCCGGGTCGTTCTCGATGCACCAACCAGACGGTCAGCATCGATATCGGGATCAGCACCGCCAGCAAGAGGTTGTTGAAGAGCAGGAAGATCGGCGAGTCGAAGGGGAACAGGCCGTCGTCGTATCCGGCGCCCAGAGCACCGAAGATGAACGGCAAGGACAGCACGGCCGCGGAGAAGACGTAGGCCACGATGAAGAAGACGGTGCCAACTATTGGCATCCACGCGCGCGCCCGCGCGGTGCGCAACAGCCGGTGGTGTTCCCGGGGCTCGATGTGCGGATGCTTCGCCAGGGCCACGCCCGGTCCGTCCGGCTTCGGTGCCGGGTAAGGCGGGTATTGCACGTAGCCGGGGTACTGCTGCGGGTACGGATAGTACGGACCTGGGTATTGCTGGGGTGGGTACTGGTACGCCTGGGGCGGGTACTGCGGCGGTGGGTACTGCGCATAGCCGGAGTACTGCGGCGGTGGGTACTGGTACGCCTGGGGCGGGTACTGCGGCGGTGGGTACTGGTAGGCCGGGGCCGGGTTTTGCGGCGGTGGGTACTGGTACGCCTGGGGCGGGTACTGCGGGGGCGGATAGGCCGACTCGTCCGGCGGCGGGTTGGTCGCGGCCGACTCCGGGCCCTCCCCGGCCGGGTTCGGCTGCGGCTCCCGCTCAGACATGGGCCCAGCCTAAGAGCGCCGCTGCCGGCCGGCGACCGCCAGGCCGGTGATGCCGCCGGCCGGTCAGGAGACCTTCGCGAGGAGTTGCTCGTACGCGGGGAACAGAATCTCCGATACCGCCGGGAACGGCTGCACGGTGTCGACCAGGGTGCGCAACGGGATCCGGGCGCGGATCGCCAGGGTCACCTGCGCAATCCACTCGTCGGCGCGCGGACCCAGGGCGGAGGCGCCCACGAGGACTCCGTCGTGCGCGTCGGCCACCAGAACCAGCACGCCGCCTTCGGCCTCCAACCAGGCTCGGGCGGTGTCGCCGACCTGCACCGTTGCGCTAACGACGGAACGGTCGGCGGTCTTCGCCTGCTGCATGGACATCCCGACACCGGCAACCGGCGGATCGATGTAGACCCCACGGGGGATGGCGCTGAAGTCCAGCCGTGCATCCCCACCGAGCACATTGGCCGCGACAACCCGGCCCGCGTAGTTGGCGGTGTGCGTGAACTGCAGCCTCCCGATCACGTCACCGGCGGCGTAAACGTTGGATTGGCCAACGACCCGAGCGTCGTCGCCGATCTCCAATCGGCCGGCGTCGGTGTCGATCCCCAGGGTCTCCAGGCCCAGGTCGCGAACACGCGGCCGCCGGCCGGTCGCCACCAATAGCCGGTCGGCCGCCAACACTTGTCCGTCCGCAAGGTGCACCAGCGTCTGGTCGCCCTCCCGGCTGACCCGCTCGACCGCCGTTCCAGTTGAGATCCGCACGCCGCTGCGGCGCAACACATCGGCTGCCGCCGCGCTTACCGCGGGCTCCTCCCCCACCAACACCCGATCCAGTGCCTCCACCACAACCACGTCTGACCCGAACGTCGCGTAGACCTGGGACAACTCACAACCGATCGCGCCGCCGCCAAGGATCACCAGACGGTCCGGGAGTTCCGTCGACGTCAGCGCATCCTCACTGGTCCACGGCTCCGCTTCGGCAAGCCCGTCGATGGGTGGCAGAGCCGCCTCAGCGCCGGTACTGATGAGCAGGTTGCGATACCTCAGCTCGCGCTCACCTGCGGCGACCCGACCCGGTCCGAGCACTCGGCCGGTGTCGCGCACTATCTCGACTCCGTCGTTGCGAAGGCGCGCGGCGGCATCGGTGTCGTCCAGATGCTCGGCGCGCAGGTCCCGCATCGCCAGAGCCGCCGGCCACGCAAGTCGGGGGTCGTCCAACTTCACGGGCCCGGAGACCGCCCCAAGGTCGTGCGCTCGTAGCGCGGCCGAGCGCCGGGCGGCGGCGATGAGGAGGGCTTTGCTCGGCACGCAGCCCCAGTAGGGGCACTCCCCGCCGACTAGCCGAGAC
The DNA here is from genome assembly GCA_963753435.1 of uncultured Actinomycetota bacterium. Classification (GTDB taxonomy): domain Bacteria; phylum Actinomycetota; class Actinomycetes; order CAVWCF01; family CAVWCF01; genus CAVWCF01. The sequence goes on along the minus strand of CAVWCF010000002.1, from coordinate 65,683 downwards.
TCGATCAGCGCCACCCGTTTGCCCGCCTGGGCGACGCGGGCCGCCGCCGTCTCACCGGCGGAACCGCCACCAAGGATGACCAGGTCGTAGCTGGATTCGTCCGCTGCCATGTCCACGAGGGTGTCAGCCCCCGGGCCGATCCGGGTATTCCCCAAGACCGTCCGACGACGCTGAACCGGCCGCGCTGCTGAACCGGCTACGGGTCCCCTCGGCAGGATTCGAACCTGCGACCGGCGGATTAGAAGTCCGCTGCTCTATCCAACTGAGCTACGAGGGGCTGTCCGACACCGGGACCATCGGCCCTGCCTTGCCCCCACCCCGGTGTCGCACCCTGAAGGCGATTGTCCTCCAGGAGGCCTTGGTGACCAGCACCGGCAAGCCAGTCATCGTCGGAATCGATGGCTCCGACGTTTCGAACGCAGCACTTGAATGGGCCATCGGCAGCGCGCGCGCGCACCACGAGGGCATCGTCCTGGTGCACGCGTGGAGCGTGCCGATCCCGCCGTCCCCGGTGAGCGGGGCCGTACCTCCCACGGACGCAACACCATTCGAGGAGGCCGCACGTCGGCTGGCTGAAGCGGCCGAGCAGCGAGTTAGCGAAGCCGGAATCGAGGTCACCACCAGAGTCGTGGCCGGTCCCCCAGCGCACACGCTGCTGACCGAGGCCGAGAACGCATCTCTTGCAGTGCTGGGTTCTCGCGGTCTCGGCGGCTTCACCGAGTTGCTGCTGGGGTCCACGAGCGTCCAGGTGGCCACGCACGCCGCATGTCCAGTTGTCGTGATCCGCCCGCACGCCCCGGTACCCGGCGGTCCCGAAGCCGGGCGGGTGGTCGTGGGCGTGGAGGGTCCAAACTCGGCCGAAGCGCTTGAGTTCGCCTTCTCCGAGGCGTCATTCCGCCAAGTCGGACTCACCGCAGTACATGCCTGGAACTCGCCCAGCCTGGACGCGCCGGGTGTGGGAGCGCCGATCAGCTTCTCCTCTGACGAAGTCACCGACGAGGAACTGCGCGTGCTCGCGGAGTCGTTGGGGGGATTCCGCGAGCGGTTCCCGGACGTGGACGTGCGCCAGTACGTGATGCACGGAAGTCCAGCGCCGGCATTGGTGACCGCATCCGCCGGCGCCTTGCTGCTTGTGGTCGGCAGCCGCGGTCGAGGTGGCTTCCGCGCGCTACTGCTCGGGTCCACCAGCCACGCGGTACTGCACCACGCTTACTGCCCAGTCGCGGTCGTTCGGACGGCGAAGTAGCGAGTTGCTGCCATGATGACCGCTGTGGCGATGAGCCCGACTGAGCAAGAGGTTCTCCTCGCTGCGGCTACCGCTGCCCCCAGCATCCACAACACCCAGCCGTGGACGTTTCACTTCAGCGACGGGACCATCGAGGTCCGGGCCGACCGGAGTCGCCAGCTGACCCACGTCGACCCGACGGGCCGCAACCTCCTCATCTCCTGCGGAGCCGCCCTGCTGAACCTGCGGGTGGCCATCGAGCACCTCGGCTACCACTCCGACATGCACCTGCTGCCCGAGCCCGCCGACCCTGACCTGCTGGCGCTGGTCCGGGTGGTTCCGGGTCGCAGCCGTCACGGCATGGTGGGCGCAATGCTGGATGCAATCCCGATGCGGCACACCAACCGGTGGCCCTTCGAGGACCGCGACGTGCCGGATTCGGTCATGTCGTCCCTGCGCGAAGCAGCTTCGGCCGAAGGCGCATTCCTGCACTTGGTCACCGACGCCTTCGAACGCAGCCGCATCATCGACCTACTGCACATTGGCGAATTGGAGCGGGACCTGGACCCGAGCCTCGCCGAGGAGGCCGCCCAGTGGACGGGCGTGGAAGCCGACCGCCCCGACGGTGTGCCCGGGTACGCACTTGGCCCGCTGGCGGCCGATCCGAACGCGGTCACCCGTGACCTGCGGCGCGGCAAGCCCGTTCCCGGACGCGCCCGCGAGCACTACGAGTCTGCGCCACTGCTCGGCGTGCTGCAGACCCGTTCCGACGACCCGGAGAACTGGCTCATCGCCGGCCAGGCGCTGCAGCGCGTCCTGCTGACAGCCACAATCGAGGGCCTCGCCACGTCTTTCGTGAACCAGGCGATCGAGCAGCCCAGCCTGCGCTGGCTGGTCCGCGACCCCGCCGATCCCCCTGGCCATGCCCAGATGGTTGTCCGGTTCGGGTACGGCACTCAGGGACCACCGACTCCAAGGCGCCCCCTTTCGGACGTTCGCGACGACACCTAGCGCCTCGGCGGCCCGGGTCGGCCCGGCCGCAGTCGCGGCGGCGAGGCCCCTAGAGTCAGCAGCCATGGGCGGACCTCTGGTTTGGATCGATTGCGAGATGACGGGTCTCGACCTCGACGCCGATGTGCTGGTGGAGATCGCCGTCGTCGTCACCGACGCGGACCTGACCCCGCTGGACGAGGGAATCGCGCGAGTGATCCGACCCACGGCCGAAGCGCTCGCGCAGATGTCCGACGTGGTGCGGGACATGCACACGCAGTCCGGCCTGCTCCCCCTGCTTGAAGACGGCGAGGACGTGGCCGTCGTCGAAGCAGAGGTGCTCGCCTACGTGCAGAGCCACGTACCCGAAGCCCGCAAAGTGCCGCTGGCCGGCAACACCGTGCACATGGACCGGGCCTTTCTGGTCAAGCAGATGCCCGCCTTGGAGGCACATCTGCACTACCGCAACGTCGACGTGTCCAGCATCAAGGAGCTGGCCCGCCGCTGGTTCCCACGCGCGTACTTCGCTGCCCCGGACAAGACCGGTGGTCACCGTGCTCTCGGGGACATCCTCGACAGCATTCGCGAGCTGCAGTACTACCGCCGCGCCGTCTTCGTGCCCGATCCTGGACCGGACACCGAATCGGCCCGGGCGGTCGCGGCCGACCTGAACGAGAACCCGCCCGCCTGATCGCGATTCCGCCGTATGCGGGCCGCGGGGATACACTTCGCCCCGCCGCAGACGCGGCAATGGTGGGTGTAGCTCAGTTGGTAGAGCACCTGGTTGTGGTCCAGGACGTCGCGGGTTCAAGTCCCGTCACTCACCCCACGCAAGACCCACGCCACTCGTAGGCTGGGGTCATGACCGATTCCCCAGGCGGCTCTCCCGAGACCCGCTTCGCCATTGAGATCTCCCCCGAAGTCGAAGGCGGCGTCTACGCCAACTTTGTCTCGATCTGGCACGACAACGACGGCTTCACCCTGGACTTCGCCGCGGTTTCCGGCCAACCCCGGCCCAAGCAGGACACCACCGACGGGCACGTATTCCTCAACGTGCCGGCCCGCATCGTCAGCCGCGTGCACATCCCGCCGTCGCAGGTCTTCGAGATCATGAAGGCACTTGAGCAGCAACTCTCTGCCTGGGAGCGGGAACGCCCGGCAGCCAAGCGGCCACCCAGCGAAGAGGAATGAATTACCAAGCATCCAGCCGTCGCTGGTACCGTTCCGCCTCACGCGCCGCTAGCTCAACTGGCAGAGCAGCGGACTCTTAATCCGCGGGTTCGGGGTTCGAGTCCCTGGCGGCGCACCCGTACGAAATAGTCCCACCGTGCGCAGGCCACGGTGGTTGACCCGCAACCTCTTTCTGCTCGCCATGGTCTCGCTCCTGCAGGACATGGCCAGTGAGTTGGTCTACCCGATCCTCCCCATCCTGTTGACCGTGGTCTTGGGCGCCCCCGCCGTGGTTGTTGGCCTGGTCGAAGGAGTGGCCGAAGGCGCCGCGTCATTGGCCCGCTACCTGTCTGGTCGCGCCTCCGACCGCGAGGGGCGACGGGGACTGGTCAGCACCGGCTACGCGCTAGCGGCCGGAGGCAAGGTGATCGTGGCAGCGGCCACCACGTGGCCGGCTGTGCTGGTCGGACGCAGCGTGGACCGCATCGGCAAGGGTGTGCGTGGCACACCTCGGGACGCCCTGATCGCCGACGGCGTCGCCCCCGCCGACCTGGGCCGGGCATTCGGCTTCCACCGGGCCACCGACACGCTCGGGGCGGTGCTGGGACCGCTGCTAGGGCTACTCGTTCTGGTCCTTACCGATGGCGACATCCGGGTCGCACTCTGGGTTGCCGTGGTTCCGGCCGTCCTCAGCGTCGCACTGACATTTCTGGTTCGCGAAACCCGGCAGGTCCGCCCGCGAACAGCAGCGGAGAGCCGGGCCCGAACTCCGCTGCCGCCGCAGGCGAAGCGCACGATCCTCATCCTTGGGCTGATCTCACTCGCGAACTTCCCCGACGCGCTCGTGCTCCTGCGAGTCAGCCAGCTGGGTTTCAGCGCGACCGAGGTCGTGCTGGCATTCGTGGCCTACAACGCCTCCTACGCACTGCTCTCCTACCCCGCTGGGGCCCTGGCGGATCGTTGGCCACGCGCTCGCATCTACGCCGTCGGCCTGGTCTGCTTCACGATCGGATACCTGGGCTTGGCGACCGTCGACGGTGGGTTCGCGGTCATCCTGCTGCTGTTGGTCTACGGCGGCTTCCACGCGCTCACTGACGGCGTCGGCAAGGCCTGGATCACCGACTTGGTACCCGCCGCCGACCGGGGCCGCGCGCAGGGCGTGTTCCAAGGGTTCTCCGGCGGCGCAATTCTGCTGGCCGGGCTGTGGGCCGGGCTGCTGTGGGAGACCGGACCGGGATCGGGCACGGTGCCGTTGGTGGCATCGGGGTTCGTGGCCGCGATCGGCGCGGTCTACCTGTTCGTCACAAGTTCCGGGCTCAGGCGCTCAGCGTCGACTGCTGCCGGTGCTTGAGTCGCATCGGCATCCCGCCGGCCGGGCGAATAGTGACCAGCGGTTCGGCGCGCACTGCGCGACCGGCCTGGGGCTCCAGTCGGAAGCGTTGGGCCAGAGTCGCCACGATCAGCACTGCCTCCAACAGGGCGAAGTCGCGTCCAATGCATAGGTTCGGTCCGGCGCCGAACGGGAAGTACGCGAACCGCTCGCCCGCGGCTGTGCACCACCGGTCGGGGTCGAAGACCTCCGGGTCGGCGAAGTTTCGCCGGTCGCGCTGAGTGACGTAGGGGCTGAGGATCAGCGTCGCGCCGGCCGGGATCGAGTACCCGCACACCTCAACGTCGGCCAATGCTCGCCTGCTCACGACCCACGCCGGTGGGAACAATCGCAGCGACTCGGTGACGACCCGTCCGGTCAGATCCAGCGCCCGCAGATCCGTGGCACTGAGAGCCCGCTCACCGGCCACTCGTGCTGATTCCGCCGCAACTGCATCAGCTATGTCCGGGTGTTGACCGAGCAGATGCCAGGTCCAGGTCAGTGAGGACGCGACGGTCTCGTGCCCGGCCACGATCAAGGTGACGACCTCGTCGCGGATCTCCGCGTCAGAAAGCGCGGCACCATCATCGTCAGCCGCGATGTAGGCGCCCAGGAGGTCGTCTCCCGGTCCTTCCGCGCGCGTCCGCCGCGCCCGGATGAGCGGCTCGACCGCCGCATCCAGCACCGCCACCGCTCGCCGCATGCGGAGGTTGCGCGGCGTGGGGACGGCCAGCGGCAGGCGGAATGGCGATGATGCCCGGGCGACCACCAGGTCCAGTGACTCAAGCACCGCCGCCACGAGCCGATCGGCATCCTCAGTGAAGTCAGCGGAGAACAACGATCGACCCACGACCTCCAAGGCGACCCGCATCATGGCGGCGTCGACGTCGATGACTGTGCCGTCGGGCAGGGCGGACCACTCCGCCTCCAGGCGGCCGACCGCGCTGCCGACTTGATCGCCAACGGCTGCCATCCGCGCCCCGTGGAACGCCGGCTGCGCCAGGCGACGGCGGCGCATCCAGGAATCACCGTCGTTGGTGAGCAGCCCGCGGCCCGTAACCAGCGCCAGCGTGTCGTACTGGACCGTTCGTTTGCCGAAGTCGCGGTGCCCCGCCTGCATCACCTGGCGAACCGCCTCGGGCGCGGTCAAGAGCAGTACGGGGTCCCCCGGCACGGGAAACGCGACGACGTCGCCGTACCGGTGCGCGCAGTCGCTCAGGAAGCCCAAGGTGTCGCGTCGCATTCGCGTGATGCTCCGCAACATCTCCGCGCCGGTCGGACCCGGTGCCAGCGCGGCCGGCTGGGTCACAGGTACAGCCCGGTACCGGGCTCGGTGATCCGCTGGCTGGCTACCGCGTGCACGTCCCGCTCCCGCAACAGGATGTAGGTGCGCCCGGCCATTTCCACCTCGGCGCGCACCTCCGGGTCGAACAGGACTCGATCACCGACTTCGAAGGTGCGGACGTTCTGCCCGACACCGACCACCTCGGCCCAGACCAGCCGTTTGCCGACCTCGGCCGTGGCCGGAATCACAATCCCGCCGGTCGAGGTGCGTTCACCGGCCGCACCGTCAGCGCTGACCAGCACCCGGTCGTGCAGCAATTTCACCGGTAGCGAGTCAGGATCCCCAGCTGAAACCACTTAGGCAGGCTACCGGCGCGCTGTTTGTCAGCGGCGGATGATCCCCGCAAGCAGCAGCGCGGCGCCACCGGCGACGATGGCGACGCGACCCCAGCGCACCTGCCCGGTCTCGGGCTCCTTGAAGAAGGCAATCGCACTGGCGCTGGCGCGGTGCGCCATGGTGCTCGGCTGGACCCGGTAGCTGAGCTCGTCCACCGTCGCGGCAAGAGACTGCCGACGGGCAGCCAAATCGGCCTGGATGTCGGCGACGGACCGGGCCGGCGGGGCAGCCGACGTCGACGCCTCGCTGGTGTCTGATGCTTCGGCCACTTGGCCCTCCCCGCTCAAATAGTTGGGGTGGTCGTCGGGTCGAACCCGAACGGCAACTCCAACCGGTTGGCTGCCATCAACTCATCGTTGCACAGGATGTCCGACGTCGGACCATCGGTGACGATGACTCCCTCGTTGAGCACCGCCGATCGGGGACACAGCTCCAGTGCGTAGGGCAGGTCGTGGGTGACCATGAGAATCGTGACGTCTAGGGCGAGCAGCACATCCGCAAGTTCCCGCCGGGATGCCGGGTCCAGGTTGCTGGACGGCTCGTCCAGAACGAGGATTTCCGGCTCCATAACGAGCACGGTTGCCACAGCCACACGCCGTCGTTGCCCGAACGAAAGATGGTGCGGTGGCCGGTCGGCGAATGCCTCCATGCCAACACGCTTGAGCGCCATCATGACTCGGTCGTCCAACTCCGAGCCGGTCACGCCGAGGTTGGCCGGGCCGAAGGCGACGTCGTCACGGACCGAGGGCATGAACAACTGGTCGTCGGGGTCCTGAAAGACGATGCCGACCCGCCTGCGGATCTCCGTGAGAGAGTCCTTGGCGACCGGCAGGCCGCCCACACGCACCTCACCCACCCCTCCGGACAGGATTCCGTTGAGGTGCAGAACCAGGGTGGTCTTGCCGGCGCCGTTGGGTCCCAACAAAGCGACGCGTTCCCCGGTAGCAACGGTCAGATCGACACCGAAGAGAGCCTGGTGTCCATCCGGGTACGCGTAGGCGAGGCCACGAACCTCCAAGGAAGGTGTCACAGCAGTACCCAGGCATTGGCCGCGATGACCAGTGCGGCCGCTGGCAGCACCACCGCCCTGGCCCAGTCGGACCCCGTGGTGGTCGCGCTGCCCAGCCGTGGCAACGCGCCGTTGTACCCGCGGGACAGCATTGCCAGGTGCACGCGTTCGCCACGTTCGTAGGAGCGGATGAAGAGTGCACCCGCCGAGTGCGCGATCACGCGCAGGTGCCCCAGATGCCTGCCCTGGAAGCCGCGCGACTCCCGTGCCACCTTCATGCGCTGCATCTCCCCACCGATCACGTCGGCGTATCGGACCATGAAAGAGGCAATCTCCACCAGCAGTGGCGGAACCCGCAACCGCTGCAACCCGACCAGAAGATCTCGGGGCTCGGTCGTGGCGGCCAGGAGGATCGAAGCGACTACACCCAGAGAGCCCTTAGCGATGATGTTCCAGCCCGCGAGCAGTCCGGACTCAGAAACGGTCAAGCCCAGGAACTCGGTCTCCGGTCCCCCCGAGATGAACGGCAGCAGCAGGGCGAACACCACGAACGGCAATTCGATCAGCATCCGCGGCAGGATGAATCCGGCCGGGACATGAGCCACCATCGCCACTGCGATGAGCAGCAGCGCGTAGGCCCCGAACGCCCAGAAAGCCTCGCGCGGCGTGGATACGACGATCAGTACGAACGAGACCAGGGCAACGATCTTGACGTGCGCGGGAAGCCCGTGAACGACCGAGTGCCCATGGCGGTACATCCGGTGCGCATGGCCGGTATGCCCACCGGCCATCAGACCCTTGCCCGAGAACGGGGCTCAGCCGGCGGCTGTGAGGATCCCCGCCCCAGCCACCGGAACAACAGCCAACCGATCACGACCGTCGCAGCGACGCCGATCAGCCCGGCGATTCCCACCGGTATGCCGCCGACCTCGCCGTAGTCGGCGAGCAGGAACTCGCCCACCGCCGAGTCCTTGGCGCGGTCCAGGAAGCCCTGATCCTCAGCGACGTACTCCAGCCCGTCCGGGTTGGAACTGGCGAAGAACGACAGCAGCCCCGCTACACCGGCAGTGACCGCCAGCCCGACCAGCACGAAGACGCCGACCCGCGACCGCTCGGCGTTGGCCGGCTCCGCTTCGGTTCCAGGCGCGGTCACCAAGTCCCCATCGGCGGTCTTGAGTAGCAGGGACGGCTGCAGGTCTCGCGCTGCGAAGACCAGGTCGGGTCGGGTTGCCACCACCGCCCCGACAGTCAGGGAGGTGATCACCGCTTCGCCCAGCCCGATCAGCGTGTGCCAGCCGATCATGGTGACCAGCAGGGCGGTCAGGGACAGGTCCGCCTGCCCGCCGATCGCGAAGAGCAGCGTGAAGACCGCCGCGGCCGCGGGTACGGAGAGCAGCGCGCCAACGAAGGAGGCAGGGACCACTGACGACGGTCGTCGCGGCAGGAAACGCAACACCAACCGAGTGACGGTCCAACCCACCAGCACGGTGACGAGGCCGATGAGCGTGATGTTCGTGCCGAGCGCAGTCAGACCGCCATCAGCGAACAGCAGCGCCTGCACCACGAGGACAACAGAAATACATAAGACAGCAGTCCAGGGACCGACCAGCACCGCAGCCAGCGCACCACCCATGAGGTGGCCGCTGGTTCCGACCCCGACCGGGAAGTTGATCATTTGGACCGCGAAGATGAAGGCGGCGACCAGACCCGCCATGGGGGCGGTCTTTTCATCCAGTTCATTCCGTGCCTTGCGAAGCGCGACTGCGACCGTGCCTGCGGCGACCGCGGCAGTTGCCACCGAAACCGGCGCGGACAGGAACCCGTCCGGAACGTGCATGAGACCTCCCCTTGATAAGCAGAGTCTTACCCTATTGCGAGTTATTCGCAACAAGTCGATAGCCTCTAGGGATGCGCTTGACAGCCGGGCACGCGGCTCCGCCGTTCTGCCTACTGGCTGCGGATGAGAAGACCGTCTGTCTGGCCGACTACCGCGGCCAGCGCGTCATCGTCTACTTCTTCCCGGCCGCGGGAACCCCGGGCTGCACGAAGCAGGCCTGCGACTTCCAGGCGGCAAAGGCGAACATCGAAGCGGCCGGGCTGACCGTTCTGGGCATTTCCCCCGATTCCAGCGAGAAGCTTCGGGAGTTCCGCGACAAGGAGTCCCTGGAGTTCACGTTGCTGTCCGATCCTGACCGGGCAGTGATGACCCAATGGGGCGCATACGGGGAGAAGCAGCTCTACGGCAAGACCGTCACCGGTGTGATCCGGTCCACGTTCATCGTCGGCTCCGACGGGCGCATCGAGGAGGCCCGCTACGGCGTGCGCGCGACAGGTCACGTGGCCAAACTGACGCGTGAACTCGGGATCGCGGGCTGATGCCGCATCCCATCTCCGGCACTCTTCCCACCCCTGCCGACCACCCCAAGATGCACGTTCATTTGCGCCCGCATACGGTCCTCGCCGTGACTGACTTGACCTTCGGAACCATCACGTTGCGAACCGGCGATCCAGCGCCGGAGTTCTCCCTGACCAGCCACGACGGCTCGACCGTCACGTCGGCCGACTACGCCGGCCAGCGATTGGTGCTGTTCTTCTATCCCAAGGCGGCCACGCCCGGTTGCACGCTGGAGGCATGCGACTTCCGCGACAGCCTGGAGTCGCTGCAGGCTGCCGGCGTCGCCGTGGTCGGGGTGTCCCCGGACTCGCCGGCTGAGAACAAGGCGTTCGCCGACGAGCACCGGCTGACCTATCCGCTGCTGTCCGACCCGGACCGCCAGTTGATCGACGCCTACGGCCTCTGGGGCACCAAGACGTTCGGCGACCGCACCTTCACCGGAGTGCAGCGGTCAACCTTCGTGGTTGGACCGGACGGCCTGCTCGAGCACGCCATGTACTCGGTGGCCGCGGACGGTCACGTCGCCGAAGTCCGAGCCGCCCTCGGGCTGTAGCGCTGGGCGCGGACACCTGGGCCAGCGCCTACTCTTTGCCGCGCGCGGGAGTGGCGGAATTGGCAGACGCGCAGGATTTAGGTTCCTGTGCCCACTGGGCGTGAGGGTTCAAGTCCCTCCTCCCGCACCACCGACTGCGGTCAGGCCTGCTCCAGCATCGCTTTCAGCGGCTCGACGAGCGCACGGAAAGCCCGGCCCCGATGGCTGATCGCGTCCTTGTCCTCCGGGTCCATCTCTGCGGTCGTGCGGGAGTCACCGTCGGGAACGAAGATTGGGTCGTAGCCGAACCCGTTGCTGCCACGAGGCTGCCGAGTCAACACCCCGTGCAACTCCCCCAATACGGATGTCGCACGCCCATCGGGCGTGGCAACGGCAGCGGCACAAGTGAAGTGCGCCGTCCGGGCAGCATCCGGTACGTCGGAAAGTTGCGCCAGCAACAGTTCCAGGTTGGCCCGATCGTCGCCGTGTCGACCCGACCACCGCGCCGAAAACACACCAGGGCTGCCGCCGAGCACGTCCACGCAGAGCCCGGAGTCATCCGCAATCGCGACAAGACCAGTAGCCGCAGCGACCGCGTGAGCCTTCAACAAGGCGTTGTCCGCAAATGTGGTTGCGGTCTCAGCGACCTCCGGGACGTCGCTGAAGGAGTCCAGCGCCACCACCTCCGCCGGAAGTTGGGCTGCGGCGAGAATGCGCTGCAGCTCGACAACCTTGTGCTCGTTGCGGGTGGCCAGCACCAATCGAGGACCAGTCATCACGCCTGTCAGCCGTCACGCTTCGGCAAGGGCTGCGCGAGGGCCTCAGCCTGCAGCCGCGTGAGCTGATCGCAACCGGAGGCGGCGAGGGCCAAGAGCTCGTCGAGCAAGGAACGCTCGAACGGCTCCCCCTCGGCGGTCCCCTGGACTTCGACAAAGCGGCCGTCCCCGGTCATGACCACGTTCATGTCGGTGTCGGCGCCGATGTCATCGTCGTAGTGCAAGTCCAACCGCGGCGCACCGTTGACGATGCCCACGCTCACCGCGGCCACCGATGAGGTCAGCGGCGAAGCCGGACCGGGCAGCCAGTCCCGCTCCCGCGCGACCGCTACCGCGTCCGCCAGCGCGACATAGGCGCCGGTGATGGCGGCCGTTCGGGTCCCGCCGTCGGCCTGCAAGACGTCGCAGTCCAAAACGATGGTGTTCTCGCCCAGCAGGTCGAAGTCGACGCATGCCCGCAGCGATCGACCGATGAGCCGGGAGATCTCCTGAGTCCGACCCCCAAGGCGGCCACGGACCGACTCGCGATCGCTACGGGTATTGGTCGCACGCGGCAGCATCGCGTACTCGGCGGTGACCCACCCCTGCCCGGAGTCCCGCCGCCATCTCGGCACGCCCGCGGTGAGCGACGCAGCGCACAGCACTCGCGTTCGGCCGAACTCGACCAGCACGGATCCCTCGGCGTGGTCCAACCAGCCGCGCTCAAAGCGGATCGGTCGGAGTTGATCGTCGGCTCGGCCATCGCTGCGGGTCATGGGGCGGGAGCCTAGGCGAGCCAGCACAGCGACTCGGCCAACGTCAGATCTCTAGCGACCAGCCGCTAGTGGCGACGGTGATCTGCCCCTCGTACGCGCGCGCGGCCTCCTGCCGGGCCTCCGCCACGCTGTTCCACGGCGGTATGTGCGTGAGCACGAGATGCCGCACCCCGGCTTCTGCGGCCAGACGGCCGGCGTCGGCGCCGGTCAGGTGCAGATCGGGCGGGTTGCCCGGCTGTACCGCAAGACCAGCTTCGGCCAGCAGCACGTCCGCACCGACCGCCAACTCCTCCAGCGCCCGGCAGGGCCCGCTGTCGCCGGTGTACACGAGCACCCCGCCGGCGTGCTCGATCCGCACACCGAACGCCGGCACCGGATGCGCCACCCGGGTCAGGGTGAGACTCAACGGACCCAGCGTGTGCGTCCCCTCGCTCATCTCCGTTACCTCCAGAACGCCGCGAAGGTGATCGGCGGTGTCCCCGGAGATAGCCGCCAAACGGGGCCCGGCTCCCGCCGGCGCCCACACCGGGAGGGCGGCAGCAGGAGGCTGCCCCAACCCGTAGCGAAGGTGCACCGCCAGCGCGGAGATGTCGGCGCAGTGATCGGCGTGCAGGTGGCTCAGCAGCAGGGCGTCGATCTGATCCGGTGCGATCACACGCTGCAGCGGGCCCCAAGCGCCATTGCCCAGATCCATGACGAGGCTGAAGCCGTCGGCCTGCACCAGGTAGCAGGAACCCGGCGAATCCGGGCCGGGTACGGAACCGCTGACTCCTACGGTCGTCAACTTCACGCGTTCACCTCGTCGAGAAGGCCCGGTTCGGTGGTTGCGGACACCGCTTCCGGGCCGAGGAATCGCTGCGACAACTCGGCGAACGGCGCTGGGTCTCCAGTCGCGACGAATCGGTGCACCGGCGGTGGCCCGCCAGCGCGCAGCAGGTCGCGCGAGACGAGGACCCGGTACAAGTCCTTCGCCGTCTCCTCGGCACTGCTGACCAGGGTGACGCCGTCTCCAGCCACGTACGAGATGACGCCGGTCAGCAACGGGTAGTGCGTGCAGCCCAGGACCAAGGTGTCGATCTGCTCCTGAATTAGGGGGTCCAGATATTCGTGCGCGACCGCCAGCAGTTCCGGCCCGGAGGTGACGCCGGACTCGACGAACTCAACGAAGCGGGGGCAGGCCTTGCTGGAGACCTCCAGCTGCGGGGCTGCGGCGAAGGCGTCTTCGTACGCACCGCTGGTCACGGTGGCATGGGTTCCGATCACGCCGACTTTGCCGTTTCGAGTGGCCTGGGCCGCCCGCCGTGCCGCCGGCTGGATTACCTCCACCACTGGCACGTCGTAGCGCTCCCGCGCGTCCCGTAGCACCGCCGCGCTTGCCGAGTTGCACGCGATGACGAGCGCTTTCACGCCGCGGTCAACCAGGTGGTCCATGACTTCCAGCGCAAAGGCCCGCACCTGCGCGATCGGCCGCGGCCCGTACGGCCCCCGCGCGGTGTCGCCGACGTACAGGACCGACTCGTTGGGCAACTGATCCAGCACGGCCCGGGCCACGGTGAGCCCGCCTACCCCGCTGTCGAAGATGCCGATGGGCGCGTCAGACACGGTCGCTCAGCTCGCTGTCGAGCGGCCTCACGCCCACAACTGGCCTTCCAAGGCGGCCTCGGCCTCGTCCAGCGTCCCCTCGTAAGCACCCGTGGACAGGTACTTCCAGCCGCCGTCGCAGACGATGAAGGCGATGTCCGCGCGCTGTTCGGCCTTGACGGCGCGAGCGGCCACCCCGAGCGCGGCGTGCAGGATCGCCCCCGTTGAGATGCCGGCGAAGATCCCCTCCTGCTCCAGCAGTTCGCGGGTCCGGCGGACCGCGTCCGCAGGCCCGACCGAGAAGCGCGACGTCAGCACCGACTCGTCGTACAGCTCCGGGACGAACCCCTCGTCCAAGTTACGCAGCCCGTAGACCAACTCGCCGTAGCGCGGCTCGGCGGCCACGATCTGAATGCCCGGCACGTGCTCACGCAGGTAGCGGCCAACGCCCATCAGCGTCCCGGTCGTGCCCAGTCCGGCCACGAAGTGGGTGATCGTCGGCAGGTCCGCCAGGATCTCCGGGCCCGTGCCGCGGTAGTGCGCCTCGGCGTTGGCCGGATTTCCGTACTGGTAGAGCATCACCCAGTCAGGGTTCTGCTCGGCCAGCCCTTTGGCGACCCGCACGGCCTCGTTGGATCCACCGGCAGCCGGGGAGTAGCGGACCTCGGCCCCCCACATGCGCAACAACTGCGTCCGCTCCGCGGAGGTGTTCTCCGGCATGACACAGATCAGCCGGTAGCCCTTCAACCGGGCGGCCATGGCCAGGGAGATCCCGGTGTTGCCCGAGGTGGGCTCAAGAATGGTGGCGCCGGGCCGCAGGGTGCCGTCGGCCTCGGCTGCCTCGACCATCGCCAGGGCCGGTCGATCCTTAACCGAGCCGGTTGGATTGCGATCCTCCAACTTGGCCCACAGGCGCACGTCCGGGCTGGGCGAAAGCCGCGGCAGCCCAACCAGCGGGGTATGCCCCAACGAGTCCAGGAGCGAATCGAAGCGCATGATCAGCCGCCGGCAACCGCCGGGAGGATGGTCACGGTGTCACCGTCGCCGAGCACAGTCGCGAGCCCGTCGAGGAAGCGGACGTCCTCGTCGTTGACGTAGACGTTCACGAAGCGCCGCAACGACTGGTCCTCGACCAGTCGGTCCCGCAGCCCGGGGTGCCTCGACTCCAGGTCGTCGATAACGGCTCCCACGGTGTCGCCGTCGGCCGGCACCGTTCGAGCACCGTCCGTGTACTGGCGCAGGATGGTGGGAATGCTGATCTGAACGCTCATCGGGGCCCTTCTGAGTTCACTGTGCTTGGTCCAACGCGGAAACGACCCGCACTTCTTCCTCGGCAACCGCTCCGTCCACGATGCGGAACGAGCGGAACTCGTAAGGACCCTCATCGTTGCCGCATTCGGCGGTGGAGACGACCACGTAGTGCGCGTTCGGTTCGCTGGCGTAGGAGATGTCAGTCCGGGACGGGTACGCCTCGGTGGCGGTGTGCGAGTGATAGATCACCACGGGCTCTTCGTCGCGGGCGTCCATGTCCCGGTAGAGCGCCAGCAAGTCGGCGGAGTCGAACTCGTAGAAGGTCGGCGAGCGGGCCGCGTTAACCATGGGGATGAACCGGGTGGGCCGGTCACTTCCGATACTGCCGGCGACCACGCCGCAAGCCTCGTCAGGGTGGTCTCGACGGGCATGCGCCACGATGGCGTCCCGCGTTGCCTCGTCGATCACAAGCACCGCGCAAGGCTACGGCGGCTCAGGGCAACGATCTGACCAGGGTCTCCTGCATCCAGGTCAGCCAGTCATACAGGTCCAGAGCCGGGGCGCGCTCGTCATCGGCAGGCGGAGACTGCGGATCGTCGTCGGCGCCGACCCCCAACCGAGTACCTAAAGCCAGGCGGATGTCGTTCAGCGCCAGCGCCCACGCGGTCGCATCGTCGAGGCCCAGGACCCGGGTGCCGTCATCGGCTGCGGCGTCCAACGTGGCCAGGCACGCGGCGGCGTGCGCGCGTTTGCCCTGCATCAGGTCGGCTTCGGCCTTTGCCCGGAACCGCTCGGCGGCCTCAGCGTCATCGGGATAGGCCTCCGGGAACCACCGCTGTCGCAGGGCAGCACCGTCGGGGTCCTCCGGTTCGGCCAGCGTTTCCAGCACCGAGTACAGCAGGCTGGTGAGGATCTGCTGCTCGTCCTCGGTCAGGTGCAACAGCACCGAATCCGGACCACCGGGCGCGAATCCCATCAGCCGTCACTGTCCTGGCTCAGCGTGGCCCACAGGCCGTACCCGTGCATGGCGGAAACGTCCCGTTCCATGTCTTCGCGCGACCCGGTGCTGACCACGGCCTTGCCGAGCTCGTGCACGTCCAGCATGAGGCGGTGGGCCTTCTCTCGCGGATACCCGAAGTGGCGCTGGAAGACCCAGGTGACGTAACTCATTAGGTTGATGGGGTCGTCCCAGACGATCGTCCGCCACGGTCGCTGGGTGAGCAGATCCTCCTCGGGGCGCTCCAACTCGACCGGCGCTGTCGTCACAGGCTCATCGTGTCACGGCCCCCTAGCCCATCGGGCCCGCGCGTACGCTGAAGCGGTGACGTCGATCCCGCCGCCGGACCCGACGCTGCCGCCGAGTCCGCTGTTGGCCCGGGTTCGCGAGTCGGTGATCGGCGATGATCAGGTGATGGATGGGCCCTATGGGCCCCGCCGCATCACCTACGCCGACTACACGGCGTCCGGTCGCGCACTGACGTTCATCGAGGACTTCATCCGCGACGAGGTGTTGCCGCGGTACGCCAACACGCACACCGAGTCCTCCGGGACCGGGCTACAGACCACGAGGTTGCGCGAGGACGCCCGCAGCCTGATTCACGACGCCGTGAACGGCGACGAGGACACCGCCGTGATCTTCTGCGGCTCCGGGACCACAGGCGCCATCGATCGACTGATCGCCATCTTGAACCTACGGATCCCCGCCGACTTGGACAGCCGGTACCACCTGCTTGAGCAGATTCCTCCCGGGGAGAGGCCGGTGGTCTTCATCGGCCCCTATGAACACCACAGCAACGAGTTGCCGTGGCGGGAGTCGATCGCGGACGTGGTGACCATCCACGAGGACGCCGACGGGCATATCGACTGCGACCACCTGCGATCCGAACTGATTCGGCATGCGGACCGCCCCCTGCTCATTGGTTCGTTCTCGGCGGCAAGCAATGTGACCGGCATCGTCACCGACACCCACGGCATCACCGAGTTGCTGCACGAACACGGCGCGCTGGCCTTCTGGGACTTCGCCGCCGCCGCCCCGTACGTCGACATCGAGTTCAACTCCCGGGACGGACGCGCCGCGGCCGGCAAGGACGCCATCGTCCTGAGCCCGCACAAGTTCATCGGTGGGCCCGGGACCCCCGGAGTGCTGATCGTGCGCAAATCCATGCTGCACAACCGGGTGCCGGCCGTGGTCGGCGGCGGCACGGTCGCATACGTGAATCCCGACGACCACCTCTACCTGGCTGACGTCGAGGCCCGGGAGGAGGCCGGTACGCCGGCCATCGTCGAATCCATCCGCGCCGGGCTGATCTTCGGGTTGAAGCAGGCGGTTGGCACCGAGGTGATCAGGGCCCACGAGGAGGACTTCCTCAGGCGCGCGATCGCGGCGTGGAGTGAGCACCCGCACATAGAGGTCCTCGGCAACACCGAAGCCGAACGGTTGTCCATTGTCTCGTTCGTCGTTCGCAGCCCGTCGGGTCGATACCTGCATCACAACCTCGTGGTCGCCTTGCTCAACGACCTGTTCGGGATCCAATCTCGGGGCGGCTGCTCATGCGCCGGTCCCTACGGGCACCGACTGCTCGGGATCGACATCGAACGCAGTCACGAGTTCGAGCGCGAAATCGCCACCGGCTGCGAAGGCATCAAGCCCGGATGGGTACGCGTCAACTTCAACTACTTCCTGTCCGAAGCGGTGTTCGAGTACATCGTCAAGGCGGTGGCCGTGGTGGCCGATCACGGCTGGGCGCTGATGGACGACTACTGCTTCGACACCGAGACGGGCCTGTGGCGGCATCGCCGCGGTCCCGTTGAGCCGCCGCTGCGCTTGAGCATGCTGCGCTACGACGAGAACGGGATTCTCACGTATCCGCACACCCGGGTCTCAGCCCCGGAGTCGGCGCTGGCCGACTACCTGGATACCGCGCACGCATTGCTGCACGAACGCGTCAACTCCCGGCCTGCGCCGCATGCTGATGACGCACCCATCGACGGGCTCAGCCCGGACTTCGAGCACCTGCGGTGGTTCGACCTGTACCCGGAGTCACTGCAGCCGGCGACCTGACAGCTCAACTCCAGCTACGCGCGTACACGCCGTCGTCGCTGGCGAGGCCCCCTTCACCGAGTTCCAGTGGCCTGAAGGTGTCCACCATCACCGCCAACTCGTCGAAGTACTCCGCTCCGATCGAACGCTCCACGGCGCCTGGCTGCGGCCCGTGCGTGTGCCCGCCCGGGTGCAGCGTGATCGAGCCGTGCCCTATGCCCGAACCCTTTCGCGCTTCGTAGTCGCCCGCCACGTAGAACATGACCTCATCGGAGTCGACGTTGGAGTGGAAGTACGGCACCGGGATGGCGAGCGGGTGGTAGTCCACCTTGCGCGGGACGAAGTTGCACACGACGAAGTTGTTGCCCTCGAATACCTGGTGCACCGGGGGTGGTTGATGGATGCGCCCGGTCAGCGGTTCAAAGTCGGCCACGTTGAATGTGTACGGGTACAGGCAGCCATCCCACCCCACCACGTCGAAGGGATGTCGTGGCACCGTGACGATCGAGCCGACAAGGCCACCCGGTCCGGGGCCACGGTGCTTTGTGTAGATCTCCGCTTCCCCCGTGTCGAGCAATAGCGGCTCGGCCGGGCCGTGTAGATCGCGCTCGCAGTAGGGACTGGCTTCCAGGAACTGTCCGAAGCGGCTCAGGTACCGCCGCGGCGGGACTATGTGGCTGTTGGCCTCGATCGCGTACGCGCGCAGCAGACCGTCGGGCACCCATCGATGAACTGTCGCCCGCGGGATGAGCACGTAGTCGCCCGCTCGATAAGGCAAGGAGCCGAAGACGGTTTCGACTCGGCCCGCGCCGCTCTCGACGAATACGCATTCGTCGCCGGTGGCGTTGCGGTACAGCGGCGAGGGCTCCCCCGCCACGACGTAGGACAAGCGCACGTCGGCGTTTCCCAGGACTAGGCGCCGGGCAGTCACGGCGTCCAGACTCTCGGCCTGGGCCACATCGAAGAGATCATGCAGCCGGTGGTGCCGCGGCAGCAGCGGATGGTTGGCCGTCAGGGTCTGGTCCGGCAATTGCCACACCCGGGATTCCGTAACCGCCGACGGGTTGTGCCGGTGGTACAGCAGCGCGGAGTCGGAGGAGAAGCCCTCCTCGCCCATCAACTCCTCCGCGTACAGCGCCCCCGCCGGGTCGCGGAACTGGGTGTGCCGCTTGGCGGGTATCTCGCCGACTTGCCGATAGTGAGCCATGTCCGTCCGTTATTCGGGTGCCAGGTCCGGTCGGGACCACTGTCGGATAGCGTCGGTCTCGTGTCAACCGACCCGGGCATTCGCGCCTTGGTCACCGGCCTGTTCGACGATGCGGCGGTCTTCCCGCCTGGCAACGCGGCCGTGGCGACCGCACTGGCCGAGCACCGGCTGCACCGGGATTCCTGGTACGGCGACCTCATCGGACCGCTGCTGCTGCGTGCCTCCACTGTCGAGGAGGCGTTGGCCGTTGCTGACAGTCAGGCGGGTGTGGCCGTCGCGCTCGTCGCCGACGGCGGGCTCGTCGAGCTGGCCGAGGCACGCAACCGACTGCTGGACCGCGAGGACCAGCTCGGCCTGGTGGGTATCGAGGTCGCCCTGCCGCCCGGCGAGGACCCCGAACAAGCCACCCGCGTGCTACTGGACCAGTTGGCCTTCAGCGTGCCGGCGGCGATCGAGGTGCCCCGAACCGGATTCATCCCGGCGTTGGACGTGCTGGCAGCTGATGGCGTGGAGCGTGCCAAGTTCCGCGCTGGCGGCGAGACGCCGGACGCGCATCCCAGCGAGGCGGAACTGGCCGCGTTTCTGCATGCCGCAGTTGCGCGCCGGCTGCCCTTCAAACTCACCGCCGGGCTGCACCACCCGATCCGCGTCAGAACCGAAGCGGGACTGGAACAGCACGGGTTCTTGAACGTCCTGGCAGCGGTGGCAGCGGCCCTGGCCGGTGCCGGAGCCGCCGACCTGGCCGACGTACTGGCCCGGCGCAATCTCGACGAGGTGGTTCCGCTGCTGTCCGCAGCACCCGCCGCCCAAGTCCGCGCGCTGTTCACTTCGTTCGGCTGCTGCGGCGTCACCGACCCGATCGATCACCTGGTCACGGCCGGCCTACTCAGCCCGGAGGGCTGACGTGAACACCACCTGGATGCAGACCGCGTCGGAATCGGGTTTCGGCCTCGACCATCTGCCACTGGGTCGAGTGGAGGCGGCCGGACGCACCCAGCCGGCGGTACGCGTCGGAGATCGAGTGCTGCCCCTGGCTGCGGCCGCGGACCGGCTTGCGGCGGTGCCCGCGGAGTTGCTTCAGGCCGACACCACATCCCCACTGTTGGCGGCGGGGCCGCAGGTGTGGTCCGACCTCCGCCACAGCGTTCAGGAACTGCTGGCGTCCGACGCGGATGCGATCACGCTGACCACGCCGATGCGCGACGTCAAGGTGCTGCTTCCGTTCGAGGTGGCCGACTACGTGGACTTCTACTCCTCCGAACACCATGCGATGAACGTGGGCCGACTGTTCCGTCCCGACTCCCCCGCCCTGCCTCCGAACTGGAAGCACCTGCCGATCGGCTACCACGGCCGCTCCGGCACGGTCGTTGCCTCGGGGACACCGATCGGGCGGCCCAACGGACAAACCCGCCCCTCGGGATCGGCGGGTCCGGGGTTCGGCCCAAGTGAGCGTCTCGACGTCGAGGTAGAGGTCGGCTTCGTCGTCGGGGTCCCTAGCCCCTGGGGTCGACCGGTAACGGCGGAGGCATTCACCCGGCACGTCTACGGCGTCGTGCTCGTCAACGACTGGTCCGCCCGCGATCTGCAAGCGTGGGAGTACCAGCCGCTCGGCCCCTTCCTCGGCAAGTCCTTCGCCACCAGCGTCGGGTGTTGGATAACCCCTTTGGCCGCCCTTGAATCGGCGCGAACCCCGGGACCGAAGCAGGAACCGCTTACTGCCGTACCTGCACGATCCGGACCCGTGGACGCTGGCACTGGATCTGGAACTGGCGGTAAACGGCACGGTGGTGTCCCGACCACCGTTCGCCTCGACCTACTACTCCCCCGGGCAGCAACTGGCCCACATGACCTCCAACGGAGCCTCGCTGCGCACCGGCGACCTGTACGCGTCCGGAACCGTCAGCGGGCCGGAACGCAGCCAAGTGGGCAGCTTGCTTGAACTGACCGCCGGTGGCACCGAACCCGTGCCGCTGGGCGACGGGCGGCTCCTGGGCTTCCTCGAAGACGGCGATGAGGTGCGAATCAGCGGCCGCGCGGCTGCGGCCGAACGGTGGGCCCTGACGTTGGCTGAGGTGGCCGGACGCATCGAGAGCGCCCGACAAGCGCCCTGAACGGCAACTCCTGCCCCACGGGTTGAACCTCGTCACAAGCCTACGAAGAGTTCCGCAATTCGGGGAACCATCACCACGAAACTCTGCGACAGTCCCAGCAGGCAACGCGCGCCAAAGCTGACCACCAGACTCTTGGGCGCTAATACTCGTGTGGACGATCACCGCGTGCGAAGCGAATAGGCGGCTTGCCTTCGGTGGCGCGTGAGCGCGTGCGCTGCGCGCCTTGAACCCATTGGGGGTTACGCATGCATCGCAAGCACAAAACACGCCTGATAGTGATCAGCCTTTGCAGTCTTGCGTTCATCAGCATCAACGCCGCACCCGCAAGCGCGGCCGGCGCCTTCTTTGACAAGCCGCAGCGATACTCGTTCGAGTTCTCTTTCCCGGAGTGTGACGACCAGGTCCAAATCAACGCAGAAGGAAATGGCGTCGGCGCCGCAAAGAACGTGCGCGGAAGTGATGGTCAGGCCTTCCTCGCGATGGACACGTATCGCATCACTGAGACCTGGACTGACAACAGTGACAACCACCTGATGACGGTGAAGTTCTCCGGAAGCTTCCGGGAGACGAGCGCAACCCTGGTCGACCTACCACCCGGTAGCACCAACATCGATGGTGATCCGATCGTGGGGCCGGTCTACGAGTTCAAGGCGCGCGACAATTTCCAGGTCACGCTCACGCTCGCGGACGGAAGCAGGTACCGGGGGGTTGCACAGCTTGACGGCGCGCTGGTGTTCGACACGCTCGGCGATTACCAGCCTGGCGGGGTGCCGGTCGACTACGCAGAGGAAATCAAGTGGGCCCAATTCAGTCCGATCCTGGATGAAGACTGGTGCGCTCTGGCATTGAGTCAGTCGCCATAAGGACCACTTGATCCAACGACCAACCAGTTCTACCCACGACCGCCCCGCGACCTCATCGGTTGCGGGGCGGTCGGCTTGACCGGAACCCGGGCCGGCGCAACGATCCCCGTATGCCCAACGTCGTCGTCACTCGAGTGATCAACGCGCCCGCAAGCCGGGTCTGGAACGTGGTCACCGACCTTGCCCACACCGCTGAAGTGCTGTCGCAGGTGGAGTCCGTTCAGGTCCTCAGCGACGGGGAGTTCGGGGTCGGCACGCGCTGGCGGGAGACCCGGCGGATGTTCGGCAACGAAGCCGCAGTCGAGATGGAAGTCGCGGCGGTCGATCCGGGCCAGTGGTACGACGTCGTCGCCGAGGATCGCTCGGCCACTTACCGATCGCGAATCGAGCTATCCGGGCAGGACGAAACCACGGTTCTGACCATGACCTTCAGCGCCGAGGGCCGCGGCGCCGTTGGTCGGGCGCTCGGGGTCCTGACCGGGCCGTTGACTCGCGGCGCCACGGAAAAGCTCCTGAGGGGCGACCTGGCCGACATCGCTGCCGCCGCGGAATCAGCGGGCGAACCTGACCCCGGAGCAAACCCCTAAAGGTTGCCGCGCCGCTCCTGCTCGCGCTCGATCGCCTCGAACAGCGCCTTGAAGTTGCCCTTGCCGAAACCCAGGGAACCGTGCCGTTCGATCAACTCAAAGAAGACGGTCGGCCGGTCCTGGACCGGTTTGGTGAAGATCTGCAGCAGGTACCCGTCCTCGTCGCGGTCGACGAGGATGCCGCGGGACTTCAGCTCTTCGATGGGGGCGCGCACGGTGCCGATCCGGGCCCGCAACTCCGGGTCGTCGTAATAGGCGGCCGGTGTCTGCAGGAACTCAACGCCGGCGGCCCGCATCGCGTCGACGGTGCTCAGGATGTCCGAGGTATTCAAGGCGACGTGCTGCACTCCGGGGCCGCCGTAGAACTCCAGGTACTCGTCGATCTGGCTCTTGCGCTTGGAGATGGCCGGCTCGTTCAGCGGGAACTTCACCTTTCGGCGCCCGTCGGCCACGACCTTGCTCATCAGCGCCGAGTAGTCCGTGGCGATGTCATCGCCAATGAACTCCGCCATGTTCGTGAACCCCATGACCCGGTGGTAGAAGTCGACCCACTCGTCCATCTGTCCCAGCTCGACGTTTCCGACGCAGTGGTCGACGGCGTTGAACAGCCGCTGGCTCGACGGCACGATCGGATCGCGGGCGACGAAGCCGGGTAGATACGGCCCCTGGTAGGCGCTGCGGTCAACCAGCGAATGCCGTGTGTCGCCGTAGGTGGCGATCGCGGCCCGCACCACTGTGCCGTTGTCGTCGGCGATCTCGTGCGGCTCCTCCAACCCCCTTGCCCCGCGTTCCAGCGCGTGCGCGTAGGCACCCGGCACATCCGGCACATCCAGGCTCAGGTCGACGACACCGTCGCCGTGAGTGGCGACGTGAGTGGCCAGAGCGGTACCGGGGCGGACCGCCCCACGCAGCACGAACCGGGCGGCGCCGGAGCGCAACACGTAGGCGACTTCATCCCGGCTGCCCGTCTCCGGGCCGGCGTAGGCAATGCACTGCATGCCGAACGCCGTTTCGTAGTAGTGCGCCGCCTGCTTGGCATTGCCGACCGCGAAGACGATTGCGTCCATACCGGTGATTGGGAACGCGTCGGCGTGCTGGACGGGAACGGGTCGGGTGACGGTGGCCATGCGCGAAGGATGCTCGGCGCGGCCAATCTGCGCAACGAATGCCGACTCCAGTAGTCATAATGTCCAGCAATCGGACCACCAACCTGCACTACCGACGGCTAGGGGCTCGCCACATGGCTCGCAAACTGGATGATCTGGATGCTCGGCTGATCAGACTGTTCCACGACGACCCGCGGGTCGGCGTGCTGGAGGCCTCGCGTCGCCTCCGGGTTGCCCGCGGCACGGTGCAGGCCCGCCTGGACCGGCTGATGACCTCCGGGGTGATCACCGGGTACGGCCCGGACGTCGACCCGGAGGCGCTCGGCTTCCCGGTCACCGCATTCGCGACCTTGGAGATACGTCAGGTCGCCGGTCACCGAGGGATCGAGGACGCGCTCGCGGAGATCCCGGAGGTCCTCGAGGTGCACACAATCACCGGTCCCGGCGACCTGCTGGTCCGGATGGTGGCCAGGGACAACGCCGATCTACAACGAGTGATTGACGCGATCGTCAACGTTCCGGGAGTGGAGCGGACCGCGACCCTTATCGCTCTGGCGCATCCGATTCGCTACCGGACCCTGCCCCTGGTCGAGGCGGCCGCCGGGGTGTAGGCGGCTCGTCCACGCGGGGCTCCGCGGCAAGTACCAGCCGCAGTGAATGGGCGGCCTGCATGACCTGTGCTGCGGTGGTGGGCGGCAGTTGCTGCATCGCCACCACTCCGACGCTCGCCTCGAAGCCGGGGATGCCGACGATCGGTGCGGCCACCCCGTGAGCACCTGGCTGCAGCTCGCCTTCCGACGCCTGCAGTTCGGGTTGCTTGTCCCGCAGCGACGCCAATGCACGCCCAGCCGCCCCACGACCGATCGGGTGACGGGTGCCGACGCGGTAGGCGACATGGAAGTCAGTCCAACTCGGTTCGACGACCGCCAGCGCGACGCAGTCCTCCCCTTCGGCAACGGTTAGGTGCGCGGTCGCGCCGACTTCTTCCGCAAGCGTTCGCAGGACCGGCAGCGACGCTTCCGCGAGGACCGGCCGTACCCGCGCGGCCAACCGCAAAGACCCCGCGCCGATACGGACCCGGCCGGAGGAGTCCCGCTGGACCAGACCGTGCTCCTCCAAGGTGGCGACCAAGCGATAGACGACAGTTCGGCCGACCTGCAGCCGCTGCGCCAACTCGGTCACCGACAGACCCGAACGCGACTGCGAGACCCACTCCAGCACCCGCAGGCCGCGGTCCAGGGTCTGGGCGGTCTCCCGCGTCATGCTCAGGCCAGCGCCAGGGCGGCCAGCGCCGCGTTGACGATTGATCCCGGCGTCAAGTCGTGCAGTTCGTACAACTCCGACACCGACCCCGACTGGCCGAAGGAATCGACTCCGAGTGGCACCTGGGGAACGCCGAGGGCCGTGCCCATCCACGCCATCGCGTGACTGGCTGCGTCGTGGACGGTGACGATCGGTGCCCGGTCGCCGAACGCCGCGCGCAGCGCCCCAGGCACGGCCGGAGTGGTTGCGGTGCGCACCCCTTGGCGCAAGCTGCGTTGCCAATCCGTGTAGAGACGGTCGGCGCTGGTCACGTCGACCACGTGGGCGGCGATGCCTTCGTCCGCCAACTCCGCGGCCGCCGCCAAGGTCTCCGGCAGCACCGCCCCGGAGGCAACGAGGTGGACCTGCGGCGCGCCGGCTGCGGCCTGGTTGGACGCATCCACCAACCGGTAGGCGCCGGCCAGCACGTGGCGCCGCAACAGCGCATCCCCCAGCCTCTCGCGAGCCGCCTCGAACGGCGCCTGGTCAAGCGGCCTGGTGGTGAGTCGGAAGTAGTAGGCGCCGGACTCCTCGTGCCCGGCGCGATCCGCCAGCGGCGGGCGAGCCGCCATCCGCGCGACGGCGTCGCACAGCAGCCAGTCCAGGGCACCCGCGTAGGCGGGTTCGATCGAGGTGACGCCGGGCAACTCCAAACCGATGGAGGCGGTGATCGTGGACTGGTGCGCCCCACCCTCCGGGGCCAGCGTCACACCCGACGGGGTACCCGGCGATCAGGAACCTAGCGCCGGAATACACGGAATAGATCAGCGCGTCCAGCCCGCGGCAGACGAACGGGTCGTAGACGGTGCCGATCGGCAGCAGGTGCTGACCGGAGAGATCCCACGACAGCCCCAGCTGCCCGAGCAACAGGAACAGGTTCATCTCGCTGATGCCCAGTTCGATGTGCTGACCGGACGGCCCCTCGGCCCACTTCAGGACCGGGTCCTCGTTCCACGCTCGTCGTTCCGCCGGGGCGTACACGCCCGTGCGGTTGATGAAACCGGCCAGGTTCGTCGACGTGGCCACGTCCGGCGCCGTCGTCACCAGGTACGGGCGGACCGACTCGTCGCGGGACAGGTCCACCAACACCCGACCGAACGCCTCCTGTGTGGACAGCGGCCGGCTGGTGCTCAGCCCGGTCCGGTCCGGCACGGACACCGCCAGGCCCGGCGCGCGCGGACCACGGCGCAGGTGGTCGCGGCGTGCGTTGCAGACGATCCCGGCCGCCGAAGCCGCGTCGAAACGATCCCACTCGGTCGCGGTGGTCAGACCCATGCGAGCGCGCAGATCGGTGATCTGGTCGGGGCTCAGCAGCGCGGAGTGGTTGCGCGGGTTGCCCGCGATCGGCAGGCCCCAGCCCTTGACCGTGTAGGCGAACACGACGCTGGGCCGGTCCGTGACACGGTCGCACTCGGCGAACGCCTCCAACAGTGCCTGCATGTCGTGCCCGCCCAGGTCGGTCACCAGGGTGCGGAGTTCTTCGTCGCCCATGGCGGCAACAAACTCACCGACCTGGCTCGGTGCCCCGTCCAGGAACCGGTCACGCACCTGGTCCGCCGGTAGCCCGAACAGCGACTGGTACTGCTCGTTGGGCATCGCGTCGATCCAGTCACGAAGAACATGACCGCCGGGTTCGGCGTACTTGGCCTGGAGGCGATGGCCGTACTTGACCTCGACGACGTGCCAGCCCGCGGCCGCGAACTGCGCGTGCCACTGCTGGATCCGAACTCCGGGAACCACGCGGTCCAGCGACTGTCGGTTGAAGTCGACCACCCACATGACGTCACCGAGGCCGGTGGTGGCCGGGTCGGCGATGGCCTCCCACACGTTGCCCTCGTCCAACTCCGCATCACCCAAGAGGGCGACAAAGCGCGAACGATCGCGCGGACCGAAGTGGTCGTCGACGTAGCGACGCGTCGCCGCCGCGAACAGCGGCGCGGCGGCCCCCAGCCCAACGGATCCCGTGGAGAAGTCGACCTCGTCGGGGTCCTTGGTACGCGACGGGTAGGACTGCAGGCCGCCGCGAGCGCGCAACATCGTCAGATACGAACGGTCCAGGTTGCCCAGCAGGTACTGAATTGAATGGAAAACGGGCGAGGCGTGCGGCTTGACGCTGACGCGGTCGGCGGCATCGAGGTGCTGGAAGTACAGCGCGGTCATCACCGAGACCAGCGACGCGCTGGAGGCCTGGTGCCCGCCGACCTTGACCCCGTCGCCGGTCTGCCGTTCGGAGTTGGCGGCATCGACCATGCGCACCGACAGCCAAAGCACACGCTGGGCGATTTCGTCCAGTGTCGTCGCGTTGACTCGCGCTGCGGTGATGGGCGTGGCCGTCATCTTGCCTCCGGCGGTCGGGGCTTCCATTGTGGCCTGCGACCGTTTCGGGCGAACCGGCGGTTGTTGCCGATCGGCGCAACACCACAGCTCGGCGCTACCAGGTAACGCTTAGGTGTCGGCCCGTCGCGCCTGCGCCACTTGGGCGTTCCGTACCCGCACAATTCGTGCCGTCGTTGGATTGGAGGCACAAAAATGTCCATGCCCGAAACGCGCAACGAGATTCCCACCGGATTCGACAACGTCGGTCGCTCCTGGGGACTGGTCCTTGGCGTCGGGGTACTTGCCACGGTCCTGGGGATCTTGGTCCTGGTGTGGCCGGATGCCACCGCCAAGGTCGTGGCGTTCCTCATCGGCCTGCAGTTCTTGGTGCTCGGCATCATCTACGTGATTCAGACATTCGCGTCGAAGAAAGCGGACGCCGGCCAACGCATCCTCATGGCCATCGTCGGCATCCTCGGTGTGGTCGCCGGTGTGGTGACGATACGGAACCCGGGCCTGACCCTTGGGGTACTGGTCATCCTGCTTGGCGCGTTCTGGCTGGTGCAGGGAATCGTCGACTTCTTCGGCTCCCTTGCCAACGCCGACACCCCAGCCCGGGGCTGGCGGATCTTTGGTGGTCTTGTCTCAGCCGCAGCGGGTGCGATCCTGCTGTTCTGGCCGGGGATCAGCCTCGGTGTGCTCATCTGGATCACCGGCATCTGGCTGATCGTCTGGGGCCTCGTGACCGTCTTCGCTTCCTTCCAGTTGCGCAAACTCGCCTGAACCCAAGCTCAAGAATCAGTGCGGCTCCGGCTAACGCCGGGGCCGCACTGCTTTGTCCGGTTGCGCTGCGACTGCTACCCGGAAACCCGTAACCGCCTACTCGTCACCGCCGCCAGAACCGGCAACGCTGACATCGCGGCGAATATCGCGGTGAAGGTTGTCGCGCCCATCGTGGCAAAGACGGCGGCAAACCAGACGCCGCCGGCGGCGATGGTCAAGATGGCGCCCAGGGCGTCGGTCAGCTGCAGCGACGCGGAGTTGGCGCCTTGTTCGTCCGGCTTGGACAGATTCAGCACCACGACGGACAGGCTGGGCATGGCCAATCCCATCCCCAACCCCGCAACCAGCCAGGCCAGGTGCGCGACCGGCACTGGGACGGCGGGGAAGGTGACCAGGACCATGAGCACACCCGAAACCGCTACTGCAACCGAGCCGATCGCCACGAAATGCGATCGCTGCTGCAGACCCGGGCTGCGCCCCTGCCACCAGGACCCGGAGGCCCAGCCGATCGCCCCGCCGGTGAGAACCAGCCCCGCGGCCGTGGCGGATAGACCGCGCTCGGTGACCAGGTACAGCGGAACGAAGGCTTCGATGCCGAAGAAGGCACCGGCCAGGACGCCGCGGAGGGCGATACCCGTGGGGAGTCCGGCTGCCAGACGCAGCGTTCCGGCCGGCAGCAACCGCGGCAGGAACCGGATCAGCAAGACCGCGCCCACGAGGGCCAACCCCAGACCGAGCAGATCCAACCGCTGACCGGCGTACTGGATCGCCACTGCGCCGACCGCTATAGCCAGGGCCAGTCGGCGCCGCCCCGACCTCGCCACGAACGAGTCCAGCGGGCGCCCGAGGTCTGCCAGCGCCGGCCAGATCAACCACAGGCCGGGGGCGACCAGCACCGGGACGGCCAGGAAGGCCCAGCGCCAGCCCGGACCCTCGGCCAGCCAGCCGGCCACCACCGGACCGACGAACGCGGGCACGACCCAGGCCGCGGCCAGCGCGGAGAATGCCCGCGGCTGCAATTCGGTCGGGAAGCGCCGACCGATGACCACGTAGATCGCGACGATTACCGCGCCGGCACCCAATCCCTGAATGGCGCGCCCGACGACGAAGACCCCCATGCCAGGCGCCAACCCGGCGACCAGGAGTCCAAGCACGAAGGCGCCTACGCCCAGCAGCAGCGGTGTTCTTGGGCCGAGCGCGTCAGCGCTCTCCCCGCTGGCGATCGTCGCCCAAAGCATGGTTGCGGCAAAGGCCGTGAACGCCCACGCGTAGTAGTCCAGGCCGTCCAGATCTGAGACCGCGACCGGCAGGGCGGTGGCAACTGCCATCCCCTCGAACGCCATGAGCGAGATGAGGCCAACGACGCCCAGCGTCACCCGCCGGTAAGGCCCGGAGAGGATGCCTGGCGGGGAGGTTGCAGATGTGCTCACCTGCGGGGCCGGGGCCGGACCCCGGCCGGATCACCCATCCGCGTCGTCGCCGCCAGTCGGCATCGACTCGTAGATCTCCCGGCACGTCGGGCAGACCGGGAACCGACCCGGCTCGCGGTTGGGGATCCACACCTTTCCGCACAGGGCGATCACCGGGGCACCGGTAACGGCGGACTCGACGATCTTCTCCTTGCGCACGTAGTGCGCAAACCGCTCGTGGTCGCCCGCCTCCGGTTCGGCGGTCTGCGTGTCCGGGCGCTCCAGGATGCCGACGTCGCCGCCGCTATCGGGTTGCTCGCTCACGGCACGGAGTCTAAGTCGTTGGGCAGCCGGGTTCCTGCGGCGGTTGGCTCAGTTCATCTCCGGGTCGGCCGGGTAGCCGGCCAGCCAGGCCAGCCTCCCCGGTTGGCGTTGCAGGACGCGCCGCCACAACCCGCCTGGCTCCTCGGTCAGTAGGTCGTCCGGGCTTGCGTCCACAACCACCCAGGCACCCGAGATGATCTCCGCCTCCAGTTGCCCCGGCGACCAGCCGGCGTAGCCGGCAAAGACCCGGGCCCCGGCCAGCCGCCCGAGGACCGATTCGGAGTCGGTGTCCAGGTCGAGGACCCCGACGGAACCGCTCAGCGGTCGGAAGCCATCCGGGGAGTCCCCGCCGGCGAGTACCGCCAGCCCGACGGCTCGTTCGGTCCCGACCGGACCGCCTTCGAACAACTGCGGCGGGCCGGAAACCTGCAACGCCCACTCCGGCAGCACTTCCCCCAACTGCACATCACTTGGGCGGTTGAGCACTACGCCCACCGCCCCCTCCCCGTCGTGGTCGAGGATCAGGACAACGGTCCGGAAGAAGTTGGGGTCGTCCAGCGCCGGCAGCGCCACCAGCAGGCGGCCGGTGTGGGAGTGGGCCCGGTCCACATACCAATCATCGTGGATTTGCGGCGGTTTGGCTCCCAGTCGCGACCGTCAGGGGGTTCGCACCAAGGAAAGCCGCGAGCACCGGAGGGGCCGCATACGACCCATTCCGGCGTCCCGCTACCTTCTCGGCATCTGAGAGGAGTCTCATGCGACTGTTGGTAATCGGTGCGGGCAACGTCGGCCTGGAGGTCTGCCGCCTGGCGAAGGAATCCGGGTGGACGGTTCGAGCCACCACCACCAGGGCCGAGCGGGTTCCCGAAGTCGAGGCCGTCGCCGATGAGGCCGTGGTTCTGCTCGGGCAGGACCGCGAAGCGGTGCAACAGGCCGCCGCCGATGTGGACGCCATCCTCGTGCTGGCCAGCCCCGCGGTCATGCAGTCGGTGACAGTCGAGGACCGCGCCCGCAGCTACCGCGAGGTGCTCGTGGCGTCCTGTGAGTCGGCAGCCGCGGCCAGCGACCGCGTCCTCTTCACTTCATCCATCTCCGTCTTCGGTGACGGCACTCAGGAGCCCGGCGAGTTCCTGACCGAGTTGACCCCACGCACCGAAATTGATGAGCCGAGCAGCGTGTACTTCGGCATGGCCGAGGACGCAGCGTTGGCTGCCCCGCGCGGAGCGGTGCTGCGACTGGCGGACGTATACGGCCACCCGCGTGACATCAACTTCACCGAGCGGGTCCGACTTGCGCACCAGTACATGGGTGGCTCGGTCTCATTCGACGGCGCCGGCTTGTTGCACCGAGTGCATGTTGAGGACGTGGCCCGGGGCCTGATTCACCTGCTCGCCAACGATCTGGTCGGCGACTACAACTGCGTGCCGGACCTGGTGCGACCGCCGACGAACAAGGAGGCTTTCGACTCCCTGGCCGACGCCGCGGGGCTGCCGCGGTTGGAGTTCCGGGGCGAACTGAAGACGCCGACCAAGCCGGTTTCCAGCGCCAAACTGCGCGGCACCGGTTTCGAGTTCAGTCACCCCAGCGACCCACTCAGCTAGGCGCAGGGCGCCATGTCGGCGCCGACTGCCACCGGCCCGCGACATCGGAGTCGGCCTAGGGTGCTGGGCATGAAGGCTTTGCTGATGGCACTTGCTCTGGCCGTACTCGCACTGACCGGCTGCAGCGGTGACGGGAACGTCTCGCTGCCGACGTCGTTACCGTCCTCCTTCCCATCGCTGTCGGCGACACCACAGCCAAGCCCAACTGACACGCCCACACAGAGCGTCGAACCCGGCACCCCAACTCCGAGCGCCACGGAGACGAGCGCCGAAACGCCTACCGCAACGGCCACCGCTACCGCAACGGCCACCGCCACAGCCACCGCCACAGCGACAGCCACCGAGACGGTCACCGCGGAGCCGACACCGACGCCGGCCACTTCGGACCCCACCGAGCCGGTTGCAGCTGAGACGGACGGCCTCCCGGCTTGGGCGTGGGTGCTGCTGGTCCTGCTCGCGGTCGGACTGATCGGCCTCATCGTGTGGGCAGCGCGTCGCAGTAGTCGACGCAAGACCTGGGATGCACGAATGGGTGAAGCACGCACGGAGGCCGACTGGGCGCTGCAATCCCTGCTGCCGGCAATGCTTTCCGCACCGTCCGCCGTCCAATTTCAACAGGCCTGGACGGGCGGTCGGGACCGGTTCCTGGCTGTCGACCGGTCCCTGTTCGAGTTGGCCGAAACCGCCCCTGACGACGCCCGCAGTACGAACGCCGCGGACCTGAAGGGCGCCTTTGACGGACTTCGGCAGGCCCTTGACGCAGAGGCGGCGCTGTCGGCAGCCGGTGGGTCGCCCGATGACCTCCGCGCGGCCCGCGCCGGCGTCGAGCAGGCACGAGCGACGCTCGCGAACGCGGCAACGGCGAGCCCCGGCCCCAAACACGCGTAGCCGAGATCGATCCAGGCGAGCCCCCGCTGACCTACACGGCCCTTGCGGCGCGTCCGGACCGGGCCCGCCAGATGAGGAACGTGACGGCGCCCAGGATCACCTGCGGCACCAATGTGCCGATGCGCCAGACCAGCACCGCGGCCAACGCATCGGCGTTGCTCATACCGAAGCCGGCAAGTAGAGCCGCCATCGCCGCGTCGGTTGTCCCCAGCCCACCCGGGGTGACCGGGATGAAGGTCGCCAAGCGGGCAATCGCGAATGCCGCAAACGCCTGTGCCATCCCGACGTCGGCGCCGCCGCCACCTATCCCGATCAGCGCCGCGTACAGGACCGCGAAGGAGGTCAGTTGCATGAGCAGGTTGGAGCCCGTGATGGACGCCCAACGACGGCTCACCGTCTCCACGATGGATGCACGGAACTCGACGATGGACTCGGTCACCCCCGCCCCGGGTTCGCGCTTGAACAACCGCGCGACCCGGCTGATGACCCCGTCAAGCCACTGACCCAATCTGCGCGCGAACGACTCGCTGCGCAGGATCAATGCGAATACGAGTGCGCTGCCAACGGCAATGGCCAGGCCGATTAGCGCTGGGGTAAGCCATTGGCTGAATCCATCCCCGACCAAGGCCAACGGGAACAACGCCAGCAGCGGCAACACCAGCGTCAGGTACGCGTTCCAGGTGCCGGTAATGGCGATGGCACTCGCGTTGGCGCCGGCGGCGAAACCGTAGGAGTTCAACATCGCGTACTGCACGCCCAGCCCAAGTGCGCCGCCCGCGGGGACGGTGTTGGAGATGGCGAACGCGGTCTGCCGCACCTCAAAGGCCGGCCAGTAGCGCAGGCCGATCAGCGCCGCCTGAAACGGCCACGGGTATACGGCGATATTTACCAAGACTGCGGCTAGGACTCCGACTATGGAAGCCGTAGGCATTCCCGCCAAGGACTCCCAGACTTCGCTGATGTCGGCGAACCGAGGGAACAGACCGAAGAACACGAACGCAAGGACCGCAAGCGTCAGGATGGCACTGACGACCTTCTTGGTTCGAGACGGCGGCTTGGGTGCCTGGGCCGGCGGGCTGGTCACGGAGGGCACGATACGGACGCCACCGGGGTCCGCGCGGGACCCAATCCGCATGTTCTGCGTGCGGCCCGGCCCTATGCCACGCTGCCTGGATGAGCTATCGGCCGTCAGTGCTGGTCACCGGGGCCACCGGCGTGCTCGGACACGGCGTTGCCGAGTTGCTTCGACCCTCGGCACGTCTGACCGTCACCGGGCGGGATCAGCAGCGGCTGGCGGCTGCTGCTGGCCCCACCGATCTCGCCGTCGCAATGGACCTGGCGCGATCGAACGCCGCACCCGCGCTGATCAATGCGGCCGTTGAAGCCCACGGCGACCTGGACGGGATCGTGGTGGCCTCGGGCGCAGTCGCGTTCGGCAGCGTCGCGGACACTCCGGATGACGTGGCGATTCGACTGTTCACCATCAACGCACTGGCGCCGATGCGGCTGCTGCGTGCCGCCCTTCCAGCCCTTCGGCGCTCTGCGGAGCAGGGGCGAAGTCCCTACTTCTGCGCGATCAGCGCCGTCGTGGCAGAGCATCCAGTCGCGGGCATGGCGGCCTACTCCGCATCCAAGGCAGCACTGAGCGCCCACCTTGCGGCTACTCGCCGCGAGGTCCGGCGGTTCGGGATCCGGGTGATCGACGCGCGGCCGCCACATACCGAGACGGGACTGGCGCAGCGTGCGATCGCGGGCACTGCACCGCAACTGCCAATCGGGCTGGACCCAGCGACGGTGTGCAACCGGATAGTCGCAGCGATCCAAGATGGCGAGTCGGAAGTCGCCGCCGCGCAGTTCGCGTCTTCCTGATCCTCGGTACCGCCAGCCGATGCCGACACGGCATCAGGTCGTCTTGGACTCCTGGTTGAAGCGCCGGGTGAGGAGCAACCACAGGCCCAGCCACCCTTCACCGACCAGGGACGGCAACGCGACCAAGGCCAACATCAGGCCGGCGACGGCGTCGTAGTCGGACAGCACCGCGTGAGCCACCGTGTCGATGGCATAGGCGATCCCGGCGAGGATCACGAGCGCACCCAGGACCCGCGGTACGTACCCCGATCGGATAACCAGGGACCCGAGCAGAACCAAGTGCAGGCCGAACGCGACGAGGCCCACCAACCACGTGAACTCGAAGGAGTCCAGCGCGAGCATCGTCTGCGCTTGGACTTGATCCGGGCCAAGCGCCGCATAGTCGGCATCACTCACCCACTGGATCGCCTGGAAGAAGTAGACCAAGGCGACGCCAAGAAAGGCCGTGTAGACCAGCCTGCTCCAGGCGGCCAGGAGCGCCAGATCCCGGTGCACGTCGCGGAAGACGACGTACAGCGCCCACGAGATGGCGATGTCCAGGACGAACACCGCAAGGAACGCGATGAGGCCCATCCGGAATAGGACCAGGTCGTCCTGGAGGTTGGCCACGGTCGCGGCGGCGTCCTCGGACTCGACCAGTCCCTCGAGGACGAAGAAGTTGGCGAATATCGCCAGCACGAACAGAGCGACGTAGCCCGCACCGGCGATACGCGCTGCCAGTCGTCGGTTCAGCGTTCGGCCTGTCCAAGACTGCCGGTCGTCCGCGGCGACGGGTGTGGCAAGGGTTGCGCTATCCATTTCAGCTCCTTGTTCGGCTGCGGCTCAGTTGTCGCGGACGGTGATGACGGCCTTGCCTCGGGTCCGCCCTGCGGCGAGATCCCGGATCGCCGCCGCGGCCTGGTCCAGCCGGTAGCGGCTGCCGATGGCGACAGCGACCTCGCCGCCGGCCAGGTACTCCCCCAGGCGTTCGATGTGGCTGGCGCGTTCCCTGCTGATGAAGGCGGTCAAGCGCTGCCGAACGAAAAGGGACAGGACCATCGCGCGCAGGTTGCGCCCCAGCCCCCCGGTGATGCGGCCCCCACCTTCACCACCGACGATGACCAGGGTTCCGGTCGC
Source organism: uncultured Actinomycetota bacterium (assembly GCA_963753435.1). Classification (GTDB taxonomy): domain Bacteria; phylum Actinomycetota; class Actinomycetes; order CAVWCF01; family CAVWCF01; genus CAVWCF01. Next base: position 30,427 of record CAVWCF010000002.1, on the reverse strand, counting down.
GGTCAGCGCCCGCCGCAGCCGTCGGACGGGGTTCAGTCCACCGGCGTCGATGATGAGGTCGTACCGCTGCGATCCGTCCAGGTAGTCATCAGTCGCGTAATCCAGTACGCGGACCGCGCCGAGCGAAAGAACCAGGTCCGCCTTGCTGCTGCTGGCAACCCCGGTCACTTCGGCGCCGAGAGCCGTAGCCAGTTGCACGACGTAACTGCCGACCCCGCCGGAGGCCCCGATCACCAGTACCCGCTGCCCCTGCTCCAGCCGACCCACGTCGGTCAGGGCCTGCAGCGCGGTGATCCCGGAGATCGCCGCGGCGGCCGCCTCCTCGTAGGACAGCGTTGCGGGCTTGTGGGCCAACTTTGCCGCCGGTGCCACCGCATACTCGGCGAAGGTGCTGCGACCGATGCCGAACACATCGTCACCGGGCCGAAATGTGGTCACGTCTCGGCCCACAGCGACGACGCGACCGGCGACATCAAGGCCCGGGACCGGGTTCTTCGGCCGGCGCAATCCGAACCCCATCACGCGCATCAGGTAGGGCTGCCCGGTCATCAGGTGCCAGACCCCCCGGTCCACCCCGGCGGCGTGCACCTCGATGAGCACCTCGTCGCGGCCGGGCGTCGGGCGCTCGACCTCGCCCACTTCGAGAGTGTCTGCAGAGCCGTACCGGTGCTGAAGCACGGCACGCATCGGCTGTGCGGGCGCCTGCGCCGCGCTGGCGCTCTGGGTCGGTGTTGGGCCGGTCATTGTCTCCTCCAGGTGTCGTACTTAGTACGCTTGCTCTGGAGTACAGTTTCGTACTAAGTACGAGATGTCAACCGCCTGGAGGGAGATGGGACACATGAGCGAGGCCAAGAGACCTCCATTGACCCGCGATCGCGTCATGTCTGCGGCCATTTCCCTGGCCGACGACCTCGGGATCGAACGGCTGACCATTCGTCGCCTGGCCGAGTCCCTGGACGTGAAGCCGATGACCCTCTATCACCACGTCGCCGGCAAGGAAGACCTACTCAACGGCATCGTCGACCGGGTCTTCGCCGAGATCGAACTGCCCCCAGCGGAGTTGGGCTGGAAGCCGGCGATGCGGATCCGCTGCCTGTCGGCCCGCGAGGTCCTATCGCGCCACCCCTGGGCCCCGCCGTACATGGAATCGCGCACGACGCCGGGACCGGCCAGTCTGCGGCACCACGAAGCCGTCCTGGCCTGCCTCATCGGCGGCGGCCTGCCACTTCAGTTGACGGCACATGCGTACGCGATTCTCGACAGTTTCGTTTACGGGTTCGCGCTGCAGGAGGCCAACCTCCCCTTCGGCGGCGGCGAGGAGATCGCCGGGCTGGCCAGTCAGATCCTGGAATCGCTGCCTGCAGACGAGTACCCCGCCTTTGCCCGCTTTACCGCGGAGCACGTACTCAGACCCGGCTACTCCTTCGGGTCGTCATTCGAATTCGGGCTCGACGTGATCCTTGACGGCTTGGAAGCGGCCGGCCGACGGATGTGACTGCTGCCCAAGTGCGTCACTGATCGGTAAGCACCTCGTCACCGTCTCGTTCTGGCCGCACTACCGGTGCCCTCCCTAGCGTCGAGGAAGTCAGGTCAACTCGTCACCTAACTCCTCTGGAGGAATCGTGCAACGCATCAAGCTCGCACTCGCAACCGCAGCATTGGCAATCCCAATGGTGGGCGGCGTCGGCGTCGCCGCCGCCGACTCACCGAATGCCACAGCAGGCTTTGGCACCCTGTACCACGACGGCGAGACCGTGCGGACGGTCGCAACCCCGACGTCCATGCCGGGCCGTGGAACCGACCCCATCTACGCGTTCCCGAACGCGAAGGCCGAAGGCCAGTTCGCCGTGACTGCCGTGGCTCCCGGCGACGCCGGCTACCAGGGCGGCAAATGGGCGGTACATCTGATCGCCTGGAACGTCGAGCCCTATCTGCTCACGTCTGACGAGGCGGTCGCGGCTGCGCATCTGGCTGGCGACATCTCCGTGACACGTGCTCCGCAGGCGGACTTCCAGTGCCCGGTCGCGGGCAAGGTGCGCTGAGCCAGTCGATGAACCGCATAGGGCGGCCCTCCGACACGGAGGGCCGCCCTATGTACGTGACTCGAGATGAGTCAGCGGGGGTGGAGGTGGCGGGAATCGAACCCGCGTCCTTCGGCGACGGCACAGGGCTTCTCCGGGCGCAGCCTGCTGTGGATTTCTCAGCCCCGGCAATCACGCAGGCAAGTTGCCGCCAGGCTCAGTCACTGTTTGGTGTCCTGCTAGGCCCCGTGACCGGGTCGAGCAGTGAGCCTTCTAGTCGACGCCAGGACCCGGTGCGAAGGCACTACCGGACTGACGGACTTGGCACTCGCTCAGGCGGCGAGGGCGAAGTCAGTGCGATTGGAATCGGCACTTATTGGTTTGCGGCTCATGGTTTGCGAGATCAGAACCACCGTCCTCGGCCCGCTTCCCCTGATTCGACACACGAAGTCGAAACCGTTCACCCCCCTGTTCAGTTGTATGACCAGTGTAACGACCGCCAGCGACACCGAATTCCGCTTCAGGCGCGCTCGGCCCCAAGCACCGCCCCCAGCCCATCCAGAACCCCGGGAACCAGGGAGTACCAAGCCCAAGTGCCGCGACGCTCCCGCTGGAGTAGGCCGGCCTCGGCCAGGACCTTGAGGTGGTGGCTGACCGTGGGCTGGCTGAGCCCGAGCGCCTCCGTCAGATCGCAGACACACGCTTCGCCGGTCGGTGCGGAGCGGATCAGCGACACCAACCGCAACCGCGCCGGGTCGGCCAGCGCCTTGAGCAGGTGGGCCAGGTCGAAGGCTCGATCCCGGGACAGCGGCGCGGTCAGACCCTGCGGCGCGCACGCGGTGAGCAGGTCGATCACGGGTGCTTCAGACTCCGCCGCCACGACCTCCCCCTTTCATCGACATCCATCAATGCTGCCCTACTGTTTGCATCGATACCCATCAACGTAGGGGACATCGTGACCGACACCGCGCTGGAATCGCCGACCACGCGCGCTGCCATGAACCGCCAAGTGGGGGCGGAGTTCCTGGGCACGGGCTTGCTGGTCACGTTCGTCGTCGGCTCCGGCATCATGGCCGTCAACCTGACCAGCGACGTCGGTCTGCAGTTGCTCATCAACGACGTCGCCACCGTCGCGGGCCTCGGGGTGCTGATCTGGGCTCTGTTGCCCGTCTCCGGGGCGCACATCAACCCGGCGGTGACAGCGGTCGCGCTGGCCCAGCGAGCGATCCCGATCCGAGCCGGAGTCGGCTACTTGCTGGCCCAGTTCGCAGGCGCGCTGGCGGGAGCGGGACTTGCGCATCTCATGTTCAGCCAGACCGTGATCCAGTCCGCGGCCACGCAACGCACCGGAGCCGGACTGTGGCTGGGTGAAGTGGTCGCAACCGCCGGGCTGCTGTTCGTGATCGGCGTGGCCCAACGCACCGGTCGAGTCAGCGCCCTCCCCCTGTTGGTGCCGGCATGGATCGGCGCGGCCTACCTGTTCACCTCGTCGACCTCGTTCGCCAACCCCGCCGTAACGGTCGGCCGCGCCATCACCGACACGTTCAGCGGGATCAGTCCGGACGACGTCCCGGCCTTCATCGCTTTTCAACTGCTAGGCGCCGCAATCGGAGCCGTACTCGCCGCCGCCCTCTACCCCCGGGAGAACAAGTGACGCTGCCCACCGTCCTCTTCGTCTGTGTGCACAACGCCGGCCGCTCGCAGATGGCGGCCGGCTACCTGCGAACCCTCGGCGCCGGCCGCGTGCAGGTGCGTTCAGCCGGCTCCGAACCCGGTGACTCGATCAACCCCATGGCGGTAGCGGCCATGGCCGAGGAAGGCATCGACATCACCGCGGCCGTACCGACGCTGCTCAGCACCCAAGCCGTCGCGGAGTCCGACGTCGTCATCACCATGGGGTGCGGCGACGCCTGCCCGGTCTTCCCCGGCAAGCGCTATGAGGACTGGGATCTGGACGATCCGGCCGGCCAGGACCTGCCGTTCGTGCGTCGCGTCCGCGACGACATCAAGGCCCGGGTTGAGGGACTGCTGGCCGAGCTGAGCGCGCCAGTTGATCAGCCGTAACAGGTCCGTAAGCCCGCTGAGTGGGCATTTGGTCGGTGCATCAGGTGCAATAGGGGCACTGACTCGACGCAGGAGGACCCGATGCATCGCGCCCAATCCCTAGCCGTACTCGCCGCGGTGGCCGGCCTGGCCCTAGCCGGATGCAGTACCGCAGAGGAAAGCGCCCAGACCACGCCGAGTCCGGCCGCTACCAGCGCCAGCCCTAGCGCCCCGGCACCGGAGACCAGCGCGGCAGCTCCCAGCGCGGCGGCCCCAGCAGCAGCGGCGAAGTCCGGCTACGTCACCTACGACGAGTACAACGCCGACAAGGCCGCATTCGACCAGGGCGACGTCGTGTTGTTCTTCCACGCTTCCTGGTGCCCCACCTGCCAGCGCGCGGAGAAGAACCTCGAGGCCGACCCGGCATCCATCCCGAACGACCTGACCATCGTCAAGGTCGACTACGACTCCTCCTCGGACATGAAGCAGCAGTACGGGGTCACCGTTCAGCACACCTTCGTGCAGGTGGACGAATCCGGCACGCAGTTGACCAAGTGGACCGGGAGCAACACCGCGGACGAGATCTCCAACAAGCTCGTCTGATGTCCCTACTGCTGCTCGGCGCGTTCGTCGCCGGCGTCCTGACCACGCTGGCGCCCTGCGTCCTGCCGATGCTGCCAGTAATCGTGGGCGGCTCCATGGCCGGAGGTGTCGGCACCCCCGCCGAACCCGCCGCCGGAACAGTCACGACTCGCACCCGGCTGCGGATGGACCCCGGGCTGCGCCGGGCCCTGGTAATCACCGGGTCGCTGGGCGTGTCCATCTTCGTTTTCACCGTGGTGCTGCGGTTCTCCACCTCGTTGCTGGGCATCCCCACCGAAGTCTGGAGTTACCTGGCCGGCGGCATCTTGATCCTGCTCGGTCTGGTGGCGCTTTTCCCCGACGTCTGGGACCGGATCTCAGCCCGGTTGGGGATGCAAGCGCGCAGCAGCGCCCGACTGTCGGCCGCGCAGGATCGAGAAGGGGTGACCGGCGAGGTGCTCACGGGCATGGCCCTGGGCCCGGTGTTCTCCTCATGCAGCCCGATGTACGGGTACGTCATCGCCACCGTCCTGCCCCAGGAGGGCTGGGCCAGCGCGCTGGCCTTGCTGCTGGCGTACGTGCTCGGCCTGTGCCTAACCCTCCTGGCCATTGCGCTGCTCGGTCAGCGTCTGCTGCGCAACGCGCGGTGGCTGGCCGACCCGCACGGTTGGTTCCGCCGCGGCCTGGGTGCCGTCTTCATCCTGGTCGGCATCTTCATCGCCACCGGGCTGGACAAGGAATTGCAGACCTGGATCATCGAGAACTCCCCCATCGCCCCCTGGGAGTTGGACTCCGGCTTCATCCCCGAGTCCTAGAGAAGGCCAGTCGGCTCGACCCCGGTGAACGGCGCACCTTCCAGGCGCTAGACCACCAGACTCCGATCAGATTCGGCCTCAGCCAGTGGCCAACGGGATGCGCAGTTCGAAGCGGCAGCCGCCGTCCGCGTTTGCCACCGCGACCGTTCCGCCGTGCGCCTCGGCGACGCCACGAACGATGGCCAAGCCGAGACCGGCACCCTCACCAGCACCCGGCGTTCGGGCCGCCGTGCCGCGCCATCCAGGTTCGAAGACGTGCTGCAGGTCGTCCTCAGAAATCCCGCCGCACGCGTCAATCACGGTCAGGACGGCCTCGCGGTCATCAGCGCCAGCCATGACCTGAACGGACCCGTCAGTCGGCGTGTGCCGAACCGCGTTCACGATCAGGTTCGTCAACGCCCGGCCGACCTCACGAGCATCAACGTCGGCCGGGATGGCCCCTTCGGCGGCGCCGGCCAGCTTCACTCCGCGGCGATTCGCCAATGGCGCCGCCGACGCCAACGTGTCCGATAGCAGATCGGCGAGGTTCACCCGCTCCAACGCCAACCGCAGCGTGCTGGACTGCAACCGGGACAGCGCCGCCAGGTCATCGACCATCCCGGACAGGCGATCCACCTCAGTTCGCATTTGGGCGTAGTAGCGATCCGGTTCGGTCGCCACGCCGTCCTCCAGCGCTTCAGTCATCGCCCGCAGCCCCGCCAAGGGCGTGCGCAGATCGTGACTGACCCAGGCAACCATTTCCCGGCGCGAGGCCTCTATCTGCTGGTCGCGTTGCCTGGCTGCGGCCGACTCGGCGGCGGCGTGCTCGGAGGCGCGCACCCGCCGGGCGATCAGCACGCCGAACAGCAACGCCACGGGAACAGCCGCCAAGAGGACCCAGAGGACCAGCGCGGAATCGGCCTTGGACAGGAACATCGCCCGGCCGCTGGCGTACACGCCGGCCGCCACCGACAGCACCACGACCAGGGGGGCCACGATGGCAGCCCAACTCGGCGACTTGCGGGCGACGGCGGCCACGATGACGGCGCCACCAGCACCGACGAGCGCGGCCGTGCCGGCCGACAACAGGACCGCTTCCCCGGTTACGGTCATGCCGGCACCGTCACCGGGTCGTACCGATACCCCACACCCCAGACGGTCACCAGGCGCGCCGGCGTCGACGGGTCCGGTTCGATCTTCTCCCGCAGCCGCCGCACGTGGACGGTGACAGTCGATTGATCCCCGTAGTCCCAGCCCCAGACCTCACGCATCAACTCGTCGCGCCGAAAGGCCCGACCGGGGTGGGCCATCAGATGAGCCAGCAGGTCGAACTCCCGCCCGGTGAGGTTGAGTTCCTCCCCGTCCAGCCAGGCCCGGTGCGCGGTCAGATCCAGGGACAAAGTGCCGTCCGCCAGGCTCGCGGACGCGTCGTCAGCCGGTTCGGCGCTGCTGCGGCGCAGCACCGAGCGGATCCGCAGCACCAACTCGCGGGCGCTGAACGGCTTGGTCACGTAATCGTCAGCGCCGACTTCCAGCCCAAGAACGCGGTCATCCTCCTGCCCCAGCGCGGTCAGCATCACCACCGGCAGGTCCGGCCACTGCGCCCGCAGCCGCCGGCACACCTCCAAGCCGTCGATGCCGGGCAGCATCAGGTCCAGCACGACCAGGTCCGGCTCCATCTGCGCAGCGGTTGCCAACGCCGAGGGGCCATCCTCAGCGTGCACGCCGGTCAGGCCCTCGCGCCGCAGGTAGGCAAGAACCACCTCGGCGACCGTTGGGTCGTCGTCCACCACAAGAATGCCCGGCATCGCTCCAGGGTAGGCGGCAAGAACGGGGTTAGCCGTTTCAGCGGGAGAACTTCAGCAGACCGTAAGCACTGCTATTCGCCGCGGTCGCGCCTGGCAATCGCGCGCTGCGCCTCGCGGTCCGCCTGCTTGCGGGCCAGGTCCTGCCGCTTGTCGTAACTGCGCTTGCCCCGCGCCAGGGCGATCTCGACCTTGGCGTAGCCGTCCTTGAAGTACAACGACAGCGGAATCAGGGTGAGGCCACCCTGCTTCGTCTTGCCGATGAGGCGCCGGATCTCGTCCTTGCGCAGGAGCAGTTTGCGTGGGCGTCGCGGCTCGTGGTTGGTCCAGTTCCCCTGCTCGTACTCGGGGATGTGCACGTTGTGCAGCCAGACCTCGCCGTTGTCCACCGTCGCATAACCATCAACGAGGCTGGCCCGGCCGGCACGCAGCGACTTCACCTCGGTTCCGGTCAACACCAGACCGGCCTCATAGGTGTCCTCGACGCTGTAGTCGTGGCGAGCCTTGCGATTGGTGGCGATCGTGCTCTTGCCGCGCGGACGCACCATCAGGAGGCACCGGCGGCCGTGAGCGCGGCGGTCAACGAAACGACGACGTCCAAGGCACGCTGCTCCGCAGTCAGCGCTGCCGCACCGGCCCCAACCATTACGTCTGGGGCCAGCCCGTTGCCGTCGATGTACGAACCATTCGGCGTCACGTACCGACCGATAGTCCGGCTTGTTCTCGACCCGTCCGGCTGCAGCACCGACTCCTGCACGGTGCCCTTGCCGTATGTCTGCGAACCGACCAGAACGGCCCGGCCACGGTCCTGCAACGCCGCCGTGACCACCTCGGCCGAACTGGCGGTCCCTCGGTCCACCAGGACTACGAGGGGTCGGTCCAGGTCACCACCTGCTGCAGCGTTGAACGGTCGCTCCTCCGCGCCGTCGAGCATCACTCGGACTATCGGGCCGTCGTCCAGGAATCGGTCGGTGACGGCAACGGCCTCATCAAGCAGCCCGCCGGGGTTGCTGCGCAGATCCAGGACCAGGGCGCGTGCGTCGCGGTGCCGAAGCAGTGCTTCGTCCAGCGCCGCTGCGATGCCACGGCTGAACTGCGGGATGCGCAGCATCACCACGCCGGGGATCAACTCGGTGGACGCCACGAACGCCGGTAGCACGGTTCGCCGCAGCGTCACTTCCCGCTGGTCGGGCCCCGACTGCACCAGCAGGCGCACCTCCGTGTCGGCCTGTCCACGCAGCCGCGCGGCGGCGTCGGTCAATCGGCCGGTCACTTCAACACCAGCTTCTTCGGCACCGGCTACCTCGATCCCGTCCACCGCCAGCACCTCGTCACCCACGCGCACACCGGCGTTGAGTGCCGCAGACCCCGGCGATACGGATCCGACGATCACGTGACCGACCTCGTCCTGACGCAACCACACGCCGGTGCCCACGTATGGCTCGCCAAGTGCAGCGGTTGTGACCGCGGCCGGCGCAGCAGCGCCGGCGCCCGGATGATGGGCGAACGCCACCGCGCTCACAAGGGCCAGGACCAGCGTGCCGCTCGCGGCGCGACGAGCACGCTGGTTGACGAGCATTTTCGAAGTGTAGGTGGGCGTCAGCAGACGACGGGCGCCTTGATCCCGCCGAACCATCCCATTGGGTTATACGGAATGCCGTTCACGTGCACCTCGAAGTGCAGGTGCGGCCCCGTGGAGTAGCCGGTCGAGCCCACGTAGCCGATGACCTGCTTGGCCGCGACCTTGTCGCCCGGGGAGGCGTTGAAGGCTGACTGGTGGCCGTACATGGTCACCAGGCCGCCGCCGTGCGACACCAATGTGTAGTTGCCCCAGACCGGCGAGTACGCCGTCAGGGCGACCGTGCCCGCCGCAGCTGCCTTGATGGCCGAGCCGTAACCGGAACTGATGTCGATCCCCGTGTGACAAGACGCGTACCCGTAGACGGGGTGAACCCGCGGCCCCACACCCTGGCTCAGCCCGCCGGCCGCCGGCCACGCCAGTTCGCCATCCACTCCGGCGCCCGGTCCGGCCGATTGCGCCGCAAGGCGAGCCAGCTCCTCGGCCAAACGCTTCTGCGCAGCCTGCAACTTGGCCAAGCGGGCCCGCTCGGCCGCTTCGTCTTCCTCGGCCGCGGCCAAAGCCGCGTCGCGGTCAGCCACAACTTGCGCCGCCCGTTTCCGGGCCGCCTTGGCGTCATCGACGAGTTGGTCGGCCAGGGCCTCCTGCTCCTCGGCCTTCTGTCGTTCGGCCTGGGCTGCTGTCGCGGCCGCCGCCGCGGCCGCTTGTGCCTCTTCGAGTCGGATCTGGTCGGAAGACAAGCGGGTAAGGCGAGCGTCGGTGGAGTCGCCGACAGTCTTGACCGCCTGGATCCGCTCGGCCAACTCCGCAGGGTCCCCGGCCTCCAGCACCGTCGCCCACTGGGCGTCAATGCCGCCGCCTTGATACATGCGCCGCGCGATCAGGCCGACGGCCTCTTCGGTGTCGGCGATCTCTTGCAGGACCCGGACGACCTCGGCCTCGGCACGGCGTTGCTCCGCAACCGCAGCGGCGGCCGCAGCAGTCGCCCGCTGCGACTCGGCCCTGGCGGCCTGCAGCTGCGCCTCGGTGCTGCGTACGGCCGCTTCGGCCGCCGGCAACGCCGACGCGGCGGCGCGCAGTTGCGCCGCCAGTTGGATTGAGGTCTCGCTCGCGTGCTCCAGGTCCGCCTCAGCGTCGGCGATCTTGGACTTGATCTCGTCCTCACGGTCAGCCTGGGCCGGCACCTGGACCAGACCGAGGGAGCCGACCATGACCGCGGCGACGACGGCAGCCGAAAGCCTGCGGACCCTCCCCGTCATCGCAGCTCCCACGCCTTGGTCACACCTTCAGGTATCGACGCAGTGTGACAAAGGAGGCGAAGGCTGCCAAGAGGACCCCCACCACCAGCAGGATCGCGCAGACCGCCCAGACCTGATTCCAGCCGATGAAGGCGGTGAACTGGAAGGACGGCCGGAGCCGGTTCTCGATGAAGTACTTCTGCAGCAGCAGCAGGCTGCTACTGGCGAATACCGCGCCGATCAGGCCCGCAATCGCGCCCTCCAAGAGGAACGGGGCCTGGATGGAGAAGTTGGAGGCGCCAACCAGCCGCATGATCCCGGTCTCCCGGCGTCGGCTGAACGCGGCAACCCGGATGGTGTTGGAGATGAGCAGGGCCGCGGCCGCGATCTGCACGACTGCCACCACCAACGCAGCCAATTGGAAGCCGTTGAGCACTCGGAAGAAGCGGTCCAGGATCGCGCGCTGGTCCTGGACCAACTCGACACCCGGACGGCCGTCGAACGCCGACGCAACCACGGCGTACTGGGTCGGATCGGTCAACTTGACGCGGAACGATTCCGGTAGCGCCTCGGGAGTCACGTTCTCGGCAATAGCGGAGTCGGCGAACTGCTCCTGGAACCGCTCGTAGGCCTCCTGCTGCGATTCGTAGAAGACCTCCTCCACCTGCGGCAAGGCCCGCAGGTCGGCTTCGATCTCGTCGCGCTGCTCGTCCGTGACCGCGCCACCGGCGCAGGAGGGGGCGGTGGAGTCGGCGCCACAGAGGAAGACGCTGACCTCGACCCGGTCGTACCAGTAGTCCTTCATGGTGTTGACCTGGGCGCGGATCAACAGGCCCGCGCCGAACAAGGTCAAGGAGATCGCGACCGTCACGATGACCGCGATCGTCATGGTCAGGTTGCGCCGAAGGCCCGTGGAGACCTCGGACACCAACAATTGCGCACGCATTCAGGCTCCCTGGATCTCAGCGGGCGTAGCCGTAGACGCCACGGGCTTGGTCGCGGACCACGTGGCCGCCTTCGAGCTCGATGACGCGCTTGCGCATCTGGTCGACGATGGCGGCGTCGTGGGTGGCCATGACCACGGTTGTGCCGGTTCGGTTGATCCGGTCGAGCAGCTTCATGATCCCGACCGTGGTGGACGGGTCCAGGTTCCCCGTCGGCTCGTCAGCGATGAGCAGGAGCGGACGGTTCACGAAAGCGCGGGCGATAGCCACGCGCTGCTGTTCCCCGCCGGACAACTCATCGGGGTAGCGGCCTTCCTTGCCGGCCAGGCCGACGAGGTCGAGCACCTCCGGAACGACCTTCTTCACGGTGCTGCGCGGCTTGCCGATTACTTCCAGCGCGAAAGCGATGTTCTCCGTGACGGTCTTGTTCGGCAGCAATCGGAAGTCCTGGAACACCGTGCCGATTTGGCGCCGCAACTTGGGCACCTTCCAGTTGGACAGGCGGTTGGTGTCCTTGCCCAGGACGTACACGTGCCCCTCGTTGGGCTTCTCTTCTCGCAGGATCAACCGCAGGAAGGTGGACTTGCCGGAGCCGGACTGGCCCACGAGGAAGACGAAGTCGCCCTTCTCCACCTCGACGTCGACGCCCTCCAGGGCAGGGCGAGTCTGGGTCGGGTAGATCTTGGTGACTTGCTCGAATCGGATCATGTAGTGGGCCGGCCGGCTCGGGAGGCGGCCGCCCGGCGGCGACCTCGACCGAATTCGCAGTGTACGTGTGTCGCAGGACTGTCACAGCCAGCCGCGCCGCGGCCGGTTGTCCGGGTACCGACACCTCCGGCGTTTGCCCAGTTCAGAGGCGTTGCCTGCCGGCGAACATGCCGGTGGGGCTGGGCTCCTTCGAGCCCAGCCCCACCGGTCTTGGTGCTAGTTCGCCGTTCAGGCGCCCAGGGTCTCCCGGCGGTTCCGCGCACTGAAGCGCATCCCCAGGCCGACGGTCAGCATGGCCAGCGCCACACTCGCCAGCAGGTTGACCGGAATGCCCAGGCCGGTCTTGGCCAGAGGCGGCTGAATGACTACCGCCTCGACCACGACGTCCGCGCAGTTCAAGGTGACGGTCGCGGTGTCGCTGGCTTCCGTCTCGATGATCGTTGCGGTGTTGATGGTCTGCTCGGTGAACAGGCCGTCCACGTACTCAGCAGAGTTGGTGTCGGGGCAGACGTAGTCGGTGGAGTACGTCCACTCCTCGGCCGAGCGGTCCGCGGTCCAGCCCGCATCCCCGTCGTACAGGTCATCGTCGACGGTGATCACCGGGTCCACCTCTGACGTGGGGTCATCGGCGAACTCGATGGCTGCGGTCCCGGTCCAGTCCACTCCGGCGAACCCGGCCGTGGCCGTGTTGGTGTCGCCGAACGGGTTGGCGTCGGGGCTGTCCTGCGGCCCAGTGGTGTAGTTGCACTCCAGCGTGCCGCCGGCCGGAACGGTCAGGTCGTCACAGTCGTGCTCGGCGACCACGCCACCGGCGTCGTCAGTGAGCGATGTGAGCACCATGTCCGCACTCGGGTTCGGGTTGGCAACGGTGATCGTGCCGCTGACCGCCCACTGGTCGTCGACCGGAGTCGGCGTGACCGTGACCGTGTAGTCGTGGGTCACTCCTTCACCGGCGATCAGGTCGTACTCCGCGTCCTCGACCTTCTCGATCTCCCAGTTCCAAATCCGCGTGAAGTCGGTGTTCGCGTCCTTGGTGACGATCGGGGCGTAGCAGTTGACCTCGGCCGACGCGCTGGACGAATCCAGCTCGTTCTCGCCCGCGCTGATCACCGCGGTGTTGTCATCGGTGATCGTGTACGAGCCGGTCTCCCCGTAGTCCGCCGGGTTGGTCGAGCAGGTCTCGGAGTCGTCGTACGTCCATTCTCCGCCCTCATCGATCGTGATCGGGAAGGCCGGGTTCTGGTCGTCGGTCAACTCCACCTGGCCGCGGATCACGTTCGACGTCCACGCCAGGTCGGCCTCACCGGTCGAGGTGACCCCGTTGGCCACCACGGTGACGACGTTCTTGGTTGCAGACGCGTCCGAAGGCGCTGCGGTGTAGTCGCAGGTGGCCGTGTCGCCAGGCTGGACGACCAACTGGTCGGGAGCGGTGAACTCACCGTCGGTGCAACCGGTGATCACAGCCACGGTCCCGTCATCCAGCTCGTCGGTAACCGTCGCGTTGAGCACGGCTTCGCTGCTGGGGTTGAGGACCTGGATCTGACCGGTGACCTCGAAGGCCTCATCGAAGACCTCTTCGGTGACCGTCACGGTCCAGGTGTAGTCGCCGTCTTCACCGGCGAACGCGTCCTGCGTCTCCGGGTCGACGGACTTCTCAACATCCCACTCGTGCCGCTCGTCGTAGGTGCCGGCTGCGTCCTTGGACGCGACCGCGATCGAGCAGTTGACGGTGACGGTCGCATCGTCATTCGCACCCGTCTCGTTGATCGTGGCGGTGTTGACGACCTCGTAGGAGTACACGCCGTCGGTGTAGTCGGCCACGTCCGTGGAGCACGGGTAGTTGACCGTGTAGGTCCACTGCTCCGCGCTGCGGTCGGCAGTCCAGCCGGCGTCGCCGTCGTACTTGTCGTCGTCGACGGTGATGACCGGATCGATCTCGTTCGGGTTGCCGACCGTGCCGTCATCGAAGACGAATCCGGCAGTTCCCTCGGCCGAACCGGTGGGGGTGTAGTTGGCAGCCGCATCCCAAGTGGCCTCTGCGGTGTTGGTCCCCGCCAGCGGGCTGGGCTCAGCCGCGTAGGTGCAGGTGTAGTCCACCTCCACGCTGTCGTTGGCGGGAACCGTCAACCCGGTGCCGCTGGTGACGACGCAGTTGCCGCCGTTGTCCACTGTGTCGGTGACATCGACATCGGTCACGTCGTAACCGTTGAGGTTCGTCACCGTGATCGTTCCGGTCACGAACCAGGAGCCGTCCACCGGTGTCGGCGTGACGTCCACGGTGTAGTCGTGGTCGACGCTCTGGCCGGCGAGCAGGTTGTAGGTCGCGTCGGACTCCTTGACGATCTCCCAGACCCAGACGCGAGTGAACGTCGGGACAGCGGTCTTCGTCACCGTCAGGTCCACACCGTTGCGGGTGTTGGTGAAGGTGCACTTGACCGTCTCACCCGGCTCCACGTTGTACGTGGCGGTGCGGGTTCCGGTGTCTCCGCTGCTCGGCGTCGAGCTGTTCGTGTCGTCGCAGACGATCGTGCTGAGCACGGTCTCGGCGAACTCACCCTCGGTCACCGTGTAGGTCCCTGGCTTCACCTCGACCGAGTCGGTCTCGGTGTCGGACAGCGACGGCGCGAACGGATCGTTCGCCGATCCCGTATGTCGCTGGTGAAGTCGAACGGGCCCAGGCCGGCGGGGTCGGTGAGCTTCTCGACCACGACGTTGCCGCGCTGGGTGTTGGTGAAGGTGCACTCGACAACCTCCGCCTTGCCCAGCGTGATGTCGACGGTGGCGGATTCCAGGTCGCCATCGAAGTCGTCGCGCTGGTTGGAGGTGCAGGTGAGCCCGGTCAGGTCCCAACCGCCAACACCGATCTCGGTGATGGAGTAGTTGCCCGCAGGCAGCGGCACGGACGAGGCCGAGTCGCCGTTGCCCAGGTCGATCGGGTCACTGACCCAGTCGATGCCGACATCGGTGAAGTCGAACGTCTCACTCGAGTCAGCCGGCAGGGTCTCCTTGGTGACGGTGATCATGCCGAGCTTGGTGTTGGTGAACGTGCACAGCACCGTCTCGCCCGGGTCCACGTCGTAGGTGGCAGTACCGGACTTGGCGTCGGTCGCGACCGACCCGGAGGATCCGCCGTCACCGGCGCCGCCGGTCAACGCGTTGGTCTCCTGGCACGTGATGTCGGCGAGGTTCCACTCGGCTGGCAGCGTGTCCTCGCTGATCGTGTAGGTACCGGCGGTGACGTAGCCGGAGAACCAGCCGTCCTTGCCGTTCTGGGTCACCAGTTCGCCGGACGTCCCCGAGTTCCAGGTGGAGGCATCGTCGAAGTCGGTGATGCCGCCGCCCTGGGTGTAGGTGAAGGTGCCGTCCTCACTCAGCGGGTCGGTCTCCTTCTCCAGAACGATCCGGCCCTGGGCGCGGTTGTTGACCGTGCAGTCGACCAACTCGCCCGGGTCCAGGTCGAACGCGATGGTGCCAGCGTCGGCGTCGTAGGTAGTGCCGTCGTCGGGGTCATTGCAGACGATCGAGGCGATCTCCCAACCGGCCGGGATGGTCTCCTCGACGTTGTAGGTGCCGCCGACCAGGTAGTCGCTGGTGAAGGACTCGCCGTCGGACAGCCCGGTGGGCAGCCCGGTCACGTTGCCGTCCACATCAGTGAACGTGAACGGACCCTGGCCCGCCGGAGAGGTCGTCTTGATGATCTTGAGTCGAGCCTTCTCCGTGTTGGTGTACGTGCAGGCCACGGTGTCGCCGGCCTTCAGCGTGACGGTGGTCTCCAGCCCGGTGATCTGGTAGCCGGAGCCGTTGCCGCCGGTGACCGAGCAGACGATCTGCGGGTCCTCCCAACCAGTCGGCAGCACCTCGGAGACCTTGTAGGTCCCAGGTAGCAACCCGACCGTGGAGGAGGCGGACTCGCCATCGGCCAGCGTGGTGTCGGTCAGCGTGAAGCCGTCGGAGTTGAACGTGAACGGCTGGTTGGTGCCGTTGATCTCCTTGGTCACCGTGATCTGGCCGAGCTTGGTGTTAGTGAAGGTGCAACGGACCGTCTCGCCGGCCTCGACGTTGTAAGTCGCGGTACGGGTCGCGATGCTGCCCACGCTGTTGTTGTCGTTACACGAGAGCGCCGTGAGTGCCCAGCCGGGCGTCATCTCTCGGTTACCTGATACAGGCCGGGCTTGGCAGCACTCGACTCGACGCCGTTGTCGGTCAAGTCGAAGTCGCCTGAGACCCGAAGAACGAGAAGCTGTCCGGAGCGTCGGCAGGGTCAGTCTGCTTCTCGACCTCGACGATGCCCTTCTTGGTGTTGGTGAAGGTGCACTTGACGTCGTCACCAGGCTCAGGTCGACCGAGACGGTGCCCACCGGTGCTGCTGATCGTGCCCGTCGTGCCGTCGTCACAGGTGATCGACTCGGTGAACCACCCAGCGGTCAGTTGCGCGTTCGTTAGCGCCTCGCCGACCGTGTAGGTCGCGTTGGGCAGCAGGTTCCCGGTAGCGGTGCTGAATTGCGTGTCCTGCAGCCCGAACGAGCCGATAGCGGCGGTCTGGCTGGAGAAGTTGAAGACCTCACTGGTAGCCGGGGTGGCCGTTTCACCGGAGCCCGGCCTGGTCACCTTCTCGATGGTCAACTGCGCCCGCTGGGTGTTCGTGTAGGTGCAGGTGACCTTCTCCTGGGAGGCAACCTTGAAGAGTGCGATGCGCAGCCCCAAGTCGACAACGCTGTCATCGGTGGGGTCGACGCATACCAGCTTGGTCAGGTCCCAACCGGTCTTCAGTGCCTCCCGGAACCCGTAGTCACCGGGGGCCACGGTGTAGAGCGTGCTGACGGTGCCGTCGGCACCGGTCGTAAGCGTGATCGGGCCGGTGTATGCCGGGTCCTTGATGCCGGACGCGTTGTCAGTGATCAGTTCGAACCCGAAGTCCTCGCCGCTGGTGCTCGGGACGGTCTCCTTGACGATCTCCACCGTTCCGCAGGTGCTGGGAGCGGGAACGCTCAGTCCGCCGATGGTGTCCTTTAGGTTGTCACCGATCTTCCCCGCAGGAGTGTCCGGTCCGCTGTTGCCTGTCGCGTTGCGGAAGTTCAGCGTGCCGAACGCCGGCGGGCAGCTCGGCTGCAGGCCGATGAGCGTCGTGAGATCGAACGAGGTCTCGACGAAGTGCTCCTCCGGGATCAATCCACCGGACTCGTTCGGGCTGGTCCACCCGGCGGGCAGAGGCACCGCAACAGCGTTGATGTCGTAGGCGAAGCCGGTGGGGTTGAGCACCGTGTTCGTCCATGCCGAGCCGCTCCACGTGCTGACCAGCGCGAGGTCGATGACCTCATTGCCCTGCTCCTTGATGGCGAAGCGCAAGTCGCCAACGGAACGATTCGGGATCGATGCAGACACGTTGGGCAGCTTGTTCAACTCGATGAAGTACGTGTCAGTACCCGAGCCGTTGTCCCGGTCCCAGCCGAGGCGCACCACGATCTTTCCCGTCACGAGGTCCGTGTCGACGTAGACGTTTCCGATGTCGCTCTTCGACGGCGCCTGACCCGCGAAGGACCAGGTGCTCGGCAGGTCCTCCTCCTTGGATGACGCGCTGAACACCGTGGTGTCCGAGGGGAAGTTGTCATTCAACGTGGGACCGGATAGGCGGGTGTTCCAGTCGGCCGCCCCTCCAGCCGGGTTGTCGATCAGATCCCCATCGATCTCGAAGCCGAGAACGTCCGCGGCCGACGCTGGAATTGCCAACACCGGCAGGGAGATCACACCGATAGCACCTGCGGCCAGCACGGCAAGTGCACGACGTCCTAGGTGGGGACTGTTCATTTGAGACACCTTCTTCGGGCTGCCAGGGCCCGAGGGCGGTCTCACCATTGACTCCCCGCGACCGTCCCCCCGTAGGGAAGGTGACCGGTAACACCGGCCGCGGATCTTCGTCTCCTCGGCATCACAATCTCAAGATCGCGACATGTGAATGCTGTTACGCACGGGGCGCGACGTCAACCGCCATTGGGGAATCTGTGGGTAATTTTGCCCGGAAATGTCCGTTTAGGTTGTCGGAAATCACCCGACTGGCCGATCCAGTTTCCAGGTTCGGACTAACTCTTGCCTTACCTTGCCCCGCCTCAGGACGCCGCCGCGGCCGTCTCGCGCTGCTTGCGCCAGCGGACGCCGGACTCGATGAACTCGTCGATCTCCCCATCCAGCACGGCCGAGGTGTTGCCGGTCTCATGCTCGGTTCGCAGGTCCTTGACCATTTGATACGGGTGCAGCACGTAGGAGCGCATCTGGTTGCCCCAAGACCCGCCGGAGTCGTCCTTGAGCGCGTTGAGCGCTGCCTGCTCCTCATGGCGACGTCGCTCCAGCAGCCGCGCCTGCAGCACGCGCAAGGCGGCGGCCCGGTTCTGGATCTGGCTCTTCTCGTTCTGGCAACTGACGACGATGCCGGTGGGGATGTGGGTCAGCCGCACGGCGGAGTCGGTGGTGTTGACGCTCTGCCCGCCGGGACCCGACGAGCGGAAAACATCCACGCGCAGTTCGTTCTCGGGGATGTCCACATGATCGGTTGTCTCCGTCACCGGCAGGACTTCCACGGCCGCGAACGACGTCTGCCGCCGGCCCTGATTGTCGAACGGGGAAATGCGCACCAGCCGGTGGGTGCCCTGCTCCACGGACAAGGTTCCGTAGGCATATGGCGCCTTGACCGCGAAAGTGACCGACTTCAAGCCGGCTTCTTCCGCGTAGGAGGTGTCGTAGACCTCCACCGGGTAGCCATGCCGCTCCGCCCACCGGGAGTACATCCGGTACAGCATTTCGGTGAAGTCGGCGGCGTCCACTCCCCCGGCTTCGGCGCGCAAGGTCACCAGCGCCTCGCGGGAGTCGTAGTCCCCGGACAGCAGGGTGCGGACCTCTAGATCGGCCAAGTCCTTGTGCAGCGCCGTCAATTCGGTGTCGGCTTCGGTCAGGGAGTCGGCGTCGCTTTCGTCCTCGCCCAGTTCGATGAGCACCTCGACATCGTCCAGACGCTGCCTAAGTTCAGTGACACGGCGCAGTTCGTTCTGCAACGACGACAGCTTGCTCGTCACCTGCTGGGCACTTTCGGGGTCGTCCCACAGGTCCGGCGCAGCGGCCGCTTCATTGAGCTCGTCGATCTGGGTTTGCAGGTGGGACAGATCCAGAACCGCCTCCACCGATCCCAGGACGGAGCGCAGTTCAGAAAGCGTCTGTGCTCGATCCTCGGCGGCCATGGCAGCAGCGTAGGCGGGTCAGCGATATGGCGTCTCCGCGGTGGCCACGGCCTGCAGCCGAACACCCGGCCCGCCGCCGACGAACCGGCGAAACGGCAGGTCGGCGGTGGCGGTGGCGCTCACCGAGACCTGCTCGGCGCTCACTTGCACCTGGTGCAGCACCAATTGATCCAGGCTTTGCGCCGCGGCCGAGCGGTGCAGGTAGTCGCGCACTGCCGCCTGCGACAACCGCGCATCCAAGGGCACGCGGCCAGCCTCGGCCGGGTTGTCAGGCCCGGTGTAGAAGGCGGCTTCATCAAGGGTTTGGGCGCCCGCTAGCGCGGCGCCGTCGACGACGGCCGCCAGCGAACGCTTGGTCAAGAAGAGCACCGACGCGTCGGTGACGACGCCGATCAGCAGAACTACCACCGCGACCAGCCCGATCATGAGAACGAGCACGGATCCGCGGTCGGACTCAGCGGCGGCTGCATCGGGAATGGCAAGGCCCCGCGCCAGATGACTAGGCGACGACCTCATCTCGGAACCTCACGGAACCGATCGACGACCGCATCGTGGCTGGCCGCGACCGCGACGCTGGCCAGGTCACGGCCGAACACGTCCGGCACGAATGGCAGCGCAACCCGGGTGGACACGCGGACGGTGACCGGCACCCCCGGCTGTAGGCACGTGGCCGGGCAGGTCACTTGAACCTGCTCGCGACCTTCACCTAGGCCCTGATCACCGAGCGCGATCGCTGCCGCGGCACGCGCGCGTGGCAAGGCCGCGGCCTGCGACGGTGCGGTGACCAGGGCGCGCCCCGCCTCGCGGGCGGCGGTGGTCGTTGCGTATGCGGCCCGCTGCACTTCGAAGACCGCCAGCACCACGTAGGCCAGCGGCAACAGGACCAGCAAGCCGAGTACGACGACCTCGATGAGAGCGCTGCCGCGATCGCCGGACTCGGGTCGGTGGCACAGCCGGTGAACTACCCACTTTCGGGCTCGGTAAGCAAACATCAAGCCGCCTCGTCGAAAGCGTGACCACGAACGACCATCGCCCGTTGTGGCCCCACCCAACCCAGCAGGGGCAACGTGGCCCGCACCTCGACCTCGACGACCGGCACGCCGTCCAGCACGACTCGGCTCGCGGAAACATCCTGCGCTGCGGCCTCGTGCAGGCCGGTGGCGATCAGTTGGCGCGTGAGCCTTTCTCCCTCACCGGTCTCACGATCGGCCTGGGCGGCCACCCGTGCACCTTCGGCGGCGGCGGCGACCAGGGTGTTGCGCACATGCAGAGCCAGCCCCAACTGCACCAGGGCAAGGAACAAGCCCAGCAGCAGCATCGAAACCAGCGTGAACTCGACGACCGCTGAGCCGCGATCGTCGCCGCTCAAGAGCCGGTTACCGACGTGACTGCGTCGCTGAAGAGTTGTTGCAGGACATCGTCGGCGAGCAACCAGATCGCCGTGACCAGACCTGCGGTCATCACCGTGACAAGCACCCAGCCGGGTACGTCGCCGCGTTCTGAACGCAACCGCGGTACCGCGCGCAGCACCAGGGAGCGAAGGTGGGACATGGTCGTTCCTTTCGGATCAGGGGGTTGTGAGAACCAGGCCGTAGAAGCCGGGAAACAGGGCGAAGACCACTGAGATGGGCAGGATGAGAAAGACCACCGGAATCATCATGGCGATCTCCCGACGAGCGCCGGACTCGATCAACGCGCGCCGACCCGCCTCGCGAGCGTCCAGCGCCTGAGCGCGAAGCACGTCGGCCAAGGGGGTGCCGCGATCGACCGAAACGGCCATCCCATCGGCGAACCTGGCCAGCGCTGCCACACCAGTGCGTCGGGACATCGAATCCAGGGCCGAAACCAGCGTCAGGCCGGTGCGGGCCTCGGTCAGGGTCCGGCGAATCTCGTTGCTCAGCTCCCCGCTCGTTGCCTCGGCAACCCGGTTCAGCGCGGACACGGGGCCGTCGCCCGCGGTGACGCACAGGGCCAACAACTCCGCGATGGTCGGCAGTTCCTCGGCGATGCGCCGTTCGCGCTCGGTGACCTGCCGAGTGAGCCTTCGGTCCATCATCAGCACGCCGCCGACACCGCCGATGGCCATCATGATCAACGCCGCCAGCACCGGCACCTGCCTGCCCGCCAGCGTCAGCACGGCCGCAAGGCCCAGGCCGCACAGCAGGCCCATGGCCGCGGCCAACACCTGCTCGACGCGGAACTGCTCGACAGTGCGGGCGTCGCTCAAGCGGTCCAACCGACGACGTACGGAGATGGCGCCGCCGATGACGCGGTCCAACCGTCGCGCCTGATCCACCAGCAACGGTCCGACCAGGCGTTCGATGGTCGGAAACGGCGTCCGGATCGGTGCGGCCTGACCCGAACGGACGCCCGGGAGGTAAGGCAGCACCCGTGACTCCAAAGTGGGCCGGTTCAGCGGCGGCGATGCCAGCACCGTCAGGGTCGCGCCGGCACCTCCGATCAGCCCCAACGCGGCCCCGATCCAGGCGTTCACCGAAGTACCCGTCGTTCGGCGGGCAGTCGGCCCAGCCGGACCATGAGCCGGTAGGCGACTATGCACAGGGCGGCGCCGACCAGCAGCACCATCACGCCGGCCGCGGAGTTGTAAGCGCGAACCGCCTCCGGCCGCAGTGAAAGCAGGACCAACAGGACCCAAGGCGCTGCGACCGCCAGGCGCGCGGCGTTGACGGTCCAGCTCTGCCGGGACTGCAACTCCGATCGCGTGCGCAAGTCCTCGCGAAGGAACGTGGACAGCGTTCGCAGCAGGAGTCCCAAGTCGGTACCACCCACTTCCCGCGCCAGCCGGATCGAGGCGACCACTCGGTCACCGACCGGATCGGCCAGTTGTTCGCGCAGCCGGTCCAGGCTGGGGTTCAGGGCGCCCGTCGCCTGATAGTCACGGCCGAAGTCGACGAAGGCTTGGCGCAGCGGGGCCGGGCCACGCTGCCCCAACTGGATCAGCGCCTCCGGCAGGGACAGCCCGGCCCGCACCGCGCTGGCCAGGTTGTCCACCGCATCCGGCCAGGCCTCGCGCAGCTCCTCAGTTCGCCGACGGCGACGCACGTTGACCAGCGCAATCGGCGCAGTCGCAGCAAGCAGACCGATTGCGAACCCAAGGACCGGCGATCGGCTGATCCCGGCCATGAGTACTGCCGCCACGGTGCCCGTACCTAGGCAGCTGAGCGCCAGCCGCGCGGGCGTGATGGCGGTAAGGCCGGCTTCGGCCAGCCATGTGTCTAATCGGGACGTGTCGGTTCGACTTCCCGGTTTCGGCGGCAGCCAGACCAGCAGCAGGCCGACGCCCAGAAGCAGGCCCAATAGGGTCCCGGTCACTTCCCTGACTCCAACAGGCCGACCACGTCGAACCCGGCCAACTCGAAGCGATCTCGATGCGGCGGAAAGCCGGTCGCCCGCACCAGCTCACCGTTGCGGGTTACGAACAGATCCTCGATCTCGACGACGCCGTCCTCCACCCGACCCGGAACCGCGGCGATCTCGGTAACCCTGCGGCTGCCGTCCCGGCGCAGCGCGGTGTGCACGATGATGTCGACGGCGGCGGCGACGGTCGGTACGACGAACGCGTGGGTGACGTTCTCCCCGGCAAGTAGCGGAAGCGTGCACATCTTGGTCAGTGCCTCGCGCGCACTGTTGGCGTGGACGGTGCACATGCCTGGCACCCCGGAGTTCAAAGCCACGAGCAGGTCCAGGCACTCCTCCTGCCGCACCTCGCCGACGACGATCCGGGAGGGGCGCATCCGCAGTGCTTCCTTGACCAGCCGGCGAAGCCGGATCTCCCCGGTGCCTTCCAGGCTCGTCTGCCGAGTCTGCATACCCACGACATCCGGCAGCGGCAGCTGGAGTTCGAACACCTCCTCGCAGGTGATCACGCGCTCCCGGGGCGGGATCGCGGCCCCGAGGCAATTCAGCAGGGTCGTCTTTCCGGCCTGAGTTCCGCCGGCCACCAGCACCGTCAGCCCACTGGCGACCGCGGCTTCGAGGAAACGAGCCGCCTGCGCGGTGATCGTGCCGAGATCGACGAGGTCGTCCAGATGGCTGGCGCGGGCGACGAACTTGCGGATGTTGACGGCCCAGTGCTCGCGGGTGATGTCCGGGATGGCCACGTGCAGGCGGCTGCCGTCGGGCAGCCCGGCATCGACGAACGGCTGCGACAGGTCTACTCGGCGCCCGCTGCTGCGCAGCATGCGTTCCACGAGGTCTCGCACCTGCGCGGCGGTCAAGACCACATTGGTCAGTTCGCTGCGGCCGCCGCGAGCGACGAAGACCTGACCCGGGTTGTTTATCCAGATCTCCTCGACAGTCGCGTCGTCGAGGTAGACCTGCAGCGGGCCGAACCCGGCGACCGCGTCCATGACAGCGCGCAGCGCGGCGCTCGGGTCCACGAGTGGGGGCAGGTCGCCGGCCAGGCTGCGACGGTCGTAGTCGGCGACGGCCGTGCGGGCCAAGTCCGATACCGCAGCCGGGG
Organism: uncultured Actinomycetota bacterium; assembly: GCA_963753435.1. GTDB lineage: Bacteria > Actinomycetota > Actinomycetes > CAVWCF01 > CAVWCF01 > CAVWCF01. The sequence goes on along the minus strand of CAVWCF010000002.1, from coordinate 7,004 downwards.
CCCGGTCCGGGTCGATGCCCCGAGTCCGCAGCGCTTCCTGAACGGTCGCGATCAGCCGCGGCACCGCCGGTTCAGCCGCAGCGAGGCCATCAACGCGCGCACGATCCGTGGCTACGGTCACGTCGATCCCCCGATCGCGGCGGGGCGCTCACCCCGTGGCGGCCGGACGGTATGTGTCCGAACAACTACGTTCGAACCGGCTCCTGCAGTTCTGTGGAAAACCGGCATCCCGGAGTGCAACTCAGCACCACCGGTAACAACCGTTTCTCCACCGCTACACCTAGGCGCGACCGATCGACTGTGTGCGCCAACTCCAACTAGATGCGATCAGGGGTGCTCTGATCCGGCGGAGATGGTGGCGTCGATCTCAGCCGACCGCACGGCTATCTCGGCCTGTTCGGCCAGGCGCGCAGCGTCCATCGCGTCCGCGGTCTGCTCGTCGGCCAGCATCAACGCGTCCAGGTCGATTCCCTCGTGCGCCAGCACTCCGAGTTGATCGAACCCGTCCCGCATGCGATCGCTCCACAAGCCGATGTCCTTGACCACCGGGACGATCCGGCTGAACAACTGGGCGCGGAACGCGCGCATGTACGGCGAGCGGTCGGTGGCCACGGCGCACGCGCCCACATCCAGACCCAGGTTGGCCCAAACCTCCTCGCCGCGGAACCGCTCGTTCATCAGGTGGCAGCCCTCAAGGACGAATTCCTCCCGGTCGGCGCGTTCGGCCGCCGACAAGTCCGCGTACCGCTCCTTCAGCGCGATCCGCCCAAACGCCACGTGCCGGGCCTCATCAGCCATCACGTAGGCGAGAATCTGCTTGGCCAAGGGTTGCGAGGTCAGGTCCCGCAGCACGCCGAACGCCGCAAGCGCCAGGCCTTCGATGAGCACCTGCATCCCGAGGTAAGGCATGTCCCAGCGGGCGTCGCTCAGGGTGTTGTCCAGCAGCGCCTTGAGCGACGGGTTGATCGGGTACGCCAACCCGACCTTGTCCTTGAGGAACCTCGCGTACGTCTCCGCGTGGCGGGCCTCGTCCATCACCTGAGTGGCGGCGTAGAACTTCGCATCCAGGTCCGGGACGGACTCCACGATCCGCGCGCTGCACAGCATCGCCGCCTGCTCACCGTGCAGGAACTGGCTGAACTGCCAGGCCATCACATGCCGGCCCATGTCCCGACGGGCATCGGGGTCCATCTCGTCCCACAGATCGGTCCCGTGCAATGGATTGGTTCCCGACGGCAGCCCCAGCGGATTGGCCGGGTCGACCTCGATGTCCCAGTCGATGCGGTCGGTGGCGTCCCACTGCTTGTCCTTGCCCCGCTGGTAGAGGCTCAGCAATCGATCCCGACCGGCGTCGTACTCCCAGGTGAATCGCGCATGACCGGTCGCTGCCAGCTCCCACGTCGCCAACTCGGCTGGAACGGCGTACAGATCGTGCGTGCTCACTTGACCCCCTCGTTGCCCGGGCGCCATGTTTTCATCCGCAACGCCGGCGCCTCGGGTGGGCAGCCCTGGGGCACCGCCTTGGCGACAAGCCGGCCGGACCGCAGCGGCGAGACCGCGACCACCGGAACGGCGCCGCTACCCTCCGGCCGTGGCCAGCCGTACGTCGGATCCCAGCAGCGACCTCGAGCTCGCGCTGAGTCTGGCCGACGCCGCCGATGCCATCACCCTGAACCGTTTTCGTGCCCAGGACCTGCGGGTCGACGCCAAGCCGGACGACACCCCCGTGACCGACGCGGACACCGCGACCGAGGCCGCAATTCGCGAGCGCCTGGCGGCGGCACGGCCCGAGGACCCGGTGTTCGGCGAGGAGTTCGGCGGCGCCCTGCCCGGCTCGGGCCGGGTGTGGGTGGTCGACCCCATCGACGCCACCAAGAACTTCCTCCGCGGCGTCACCGTCTACGCAACGCTCATCGGGCTGGTCGAGGACGGGGTTCCCAGCGTCGGTGTGGTCAGCGCCCCGGCAATGGGTCGCCGCTGGTGGGCCGCGCAGGGGCAGGGCGCCTGGACCCTGGACGCAGCCGCGGCGGAACCGCGTCGCTGCCGGGTGTCCGGTGTGACCGACCTGGCCGATGCGTCATTCAGCTACTCCGATCACGTGGGTTGGGCCGAGCACGGCATGCTGGCCGGCTTCGACAAACTGCGGGGCAGCGTTTGGCGCAGTAGGGCCTACGGGGACTTCTACAGTCACGTACTGGTCGCGGAGGGTGCCGTCGACATCGCCGCCGAACCCGAGCTGAGCCCGTGGGACATGGCCGCGTTCCTGCCGATCGTCGCCGAGGCCGGTGGGACGGTCACGTCGGTGACCGGCTCCAGTCCGCTTGCCGGCGCGTCCGCCGTGACCACCAACGGGCGACTCCACGCCGCCGCGCTGGCCATCCTCGCCGGCCAAGACACGGCCGCCTGACGCCATCGCTGCACCCACCGCAGCAACCCCGCCGCACCGAGCACGGCAGCCAGGTCGAACCAGCCGTATCCACCCGCGGCGCCACTGGGCGGATTGCCGATGCTGACCAGGCCGGTGGGATCGGTCGCCTGCCAGGTCCAGATGCCCCAATGCGTGCCCAGCAACTCCAAGGCGGTGACCACGAAGAAGGCGCCGACGTAAAGCAGTCGACTGCGGCCCCAGATCAGGAAGCCCACCAGGCACGCGAACCAGAAGGCGCCCAGGGCATCCGGTCGCGGCGCCAGCGGACTCAAACCCCAGGCCGCGAACGCGCCGCCGATCAACACAGTCGCCGTGACCGCAGCCCGGGCGTTTCGCTGCAACCAAGGTGACCGACTTATCGCCAGCGCCGCCAGGTAGACCAGCCCGTGCCCCGGCGGCACGTACGCAGGCACGTTCTCGAAGCGGTAGACGTACACCTCCAGCAGCGGGCTGAACGTGTACTCGATCGCGGTCGCAAAGGCGACCACGATCGCGATCTGGGCCCGTACCAGCGGCGTCTCGCGCACTGCCAGAACAACTAGGAGCACCCAGGTGCCCACTCCCAGCAGGTGCTGAACCCCCAACGGGACCGACTGATCCAGCCACAGGACCACAGCGATCCAGGCCGCGATGCCCGCCGCGGTCACCGTGCCCGCGGGACTGCTCCGCAGCCGTCCGATGGCGGTCGCCGCCGGTCCGGCGCGACCGGGCTCAGCAGCGACCGACACGCGGTGAGTCTGTCACCGTTGGGTGAAGGTGCTGGACGGCCCCGGGTCCGCGGGTAACGATGGGACCCCGGTCGGCCGGCAGGGCCGCCCAGCCACGGCACTTGCCGTCGCCAACGAAGGAGGGTCCGTGCAGGTCCAGGACGCGATGAGCACGACCGTTCTCACCATCGGCCCGCAGCACTCGCTTCGGCAGACCGCGCAGGCGATGAAGGAGCGACACGTCGGTGCCGCCGTGGTGGTGGACCCGGACAGCGAAGGGATCGGCATCATCACGGAGCGGGACGTGCTCGGTTCGATTGCCACAGGGCAGGACGCCGACGCCGAGACCGCAGGCGATCACCTGACCACCGACGTCGTCTACGCCGCTCCGGACTGGACCCTGGAACAGGCGGCGCAGGAGATGATCCGGCACGGTTTCCGGCACCTCGTGGTTCTCGACGGCAACGACGTGTGCGGAATCGTCTCCATGCGTGACCTCGTTCGCGTCTTCATCGCATCCCGCACCGCCGACGCCTGACCGGCTCGACGCGGCCCGACTGGTCGCGACCTCGAAGCCTCCGTCAGCGCATCTGCCCTGGCGGGGATCCGCCAAGGGCCCAAGCCAGCACGGCCGGCCACGGCCCTAGCCCGGCGGCGACACTCAGATGCCCGCCATCTGCAACCCAGTAGGTAGGCAGTTCGGCGTCGATGAAGTCCGAATCGGGACGGTAGGGGTCGGTCTCGCCCAACACCACCGCGGTGTCGGGGCACGCGGCGAACAGTGGGGCGGCATCCAGTTGCACACCGGGCAGATCCGGACAGAGCGGCAGCAAGGTCTCTGGTTGCGGCGGGGCCACGAGCAGCACGCGAGCGGCTGTCGTTTCCGGTACGCGGGCGAGCCGGTGCATCCACAGATGGCAACCGAGCGAGTGCGCGACGACCATCAACGCGTCGGGGTTCAGCTTCGACAGGACGGAGTCCAGCGTGGTCAACCACGCGTCCAGCTTCGGTGTGTCTGGGGTCGGGAATTCGGGGTAGTGGACGTCGAAGCTGAGCTTCGGCGCCTCAGCCGCCAACCAGGTCTGCCAATGCTCGGACTCGTTGCCGTAGAGGCCGTGCAGGATGAGGAGACTCACATTGCCTCCGCGGCGCGTCCGCTGACGAAGGTCCGGCCAACCAGCGGGACCCCGGGCCGGTACGCCAGATGTGCGAAGTCCGGTGCATCCAGAACCATGAGGTCAGCGCGCGACCCGGGCTTGAGTCGGCCGATGTCTTCGCGGCGCAACGCCGCTGCGCCACCGGCGGTAGCGGCCCAGACCGCCTCTGCAACCGTCATCCGCATCTCACGCACAGCAAGCGCGATCATCAGCGGCATTGAAGTGGTGAACGAACTACCTGGGTTGCAGTCAGTCGCCAACGCCACCGTCACGCCCGCATCCAGGAACCGTCGGGCGTCCGGGTAGGGCATGCGGGTGGAGAACTCCGCCCCGGGCAACAAGGTGGCCACGGTCCCGGACTCGGCCAACGCCGCGAGATCGGATTCGTCCACGAACGTGCAGTGGTCCGCGGATGCGGCGCCGACCTCACAGGCCAACTGAACGCCGGGGCCGTGCCGCAGTTGGTTTGCGTGCACCCGCGCCTGCAGACCGAGAGCCAGACCCGCATGAAGTACCGCCCGGGACTGCTCTGCATCGAAGGCGCCGTCCTCACAGAAGACATCCACCCAGCGAGCGTGCTCGGCACAAGCGGGCACGATCACCTCGATTACCTCGCGGGTGTACTCGTCGGCATCCCGACCGTTGGGAACCACATGCGCGGCGAGCACGGTGGTCTCCGGGGTGAGCGAATGCGCCACGCGCGCAGCCCGCACCTCATCGGCCAGGGTCAGCCCGTAGCCGGTCTTGATCTCCGTCGTCGTGATCCCCTGACTGCGCATCTCTGCCAGCAGGCGCTCGGCGTTGGCCAGAAGTTCGGCGTCCGTGGCAGCGCGCGTGGCCGCCACGGTCGACTGAATGCCACCGGCGGCGTAGGGCTGCCCGGCCATGCGGGCGCTGAACTCCGCCGCGCGATCGCCGGCGAAGACCAAGTGGCTGTGGGAGTCGACGAAGCCGGGCAGCACCGCGGCACCGGCGGCATCAACGCGGCGGTCGGCCGCAGGCACCTCGGTCGCGGACCCAACCCAGGAGATCCGATCGCCGTCAACAACCAGCGCCGCGTCTCGCATGACCCCCAGTGCCGATCCGTCCACGTCAGGATCGTTTGTAACCAACTGGCCGATGCCGGTCAGCGCCCAGGCCGTCACGGAATCGACCCGACTTCAGCCTCCGCTGCGGCCAGGACCGCCCCGGCGGCCACGATCTCCGTAGCAGCCTGGATTTCCGGCGCCAGGAACCGGTCCGGACCGGCACCCGGGACGGTGGCGCGTAGGGCATTGCGCGCTGCTGCGGTGCCCGGGGCTGGGCGCAGTGGAGCTCGCAGATCCAGCCCGCGAGCGGCGGCCATTGCCTCCACCGCCAGCACTCGACCCAAAGCGTCGACGGCGCGGCGCAGCTTGCGACCCGCCGCCCAACCCATCGATACGTGGTCCTCCTGCATCGCCGAGGACGGGATCGAGTCGACGCTGGCGGGGACTGCCAGCCGCTTCATCTCCGACACCAGTCCTGCCTGCGTGTACTGGGCGATCATCAGACCCGAGTCGACGCCGGGGTCGTCGGCGAGGAAAGCGGGCAGTCCATGGTTGCGTGCCGGGTCCAGCAAGCGGTCGGTCCGGCGCTCGCTCATCGAGGCCAGATCTGCGGCAGCGATCGCCAGGAAATCGAGGACGTACCCGACCGGTGCGCCATGGAAGTTGCCATTGGACTCCACCCGCCCGTCCGGCAGCACGACCGGGTTGTCGATGGCGGCGGCGAGTTCGTGCTCGGCCACGTTTCGCGCGTGCGCCAAAGTGTCGCGCACAGCGCCTGCGACCTGGGGTGCGCAGCGCAACGAATACGCGTCCTGCACTCGGGTGTCCCCGGATCGGTGGCTCGCCACTACCTCTGAGCCCGCCAACAGCGCGGCCATGTTCGCTGCCGACACCTGCTGACCCGGGTGCGGGCGTAGATGTGAGTGAACGTCCTCAGCAAAGACCCGATCGGTGCCGAGCAGGGCCTCCACCGACATGGCTGCGGTGATGTCCGCGGTGCGCACCAGAACGTCGAGATCGTGCAGGGCCAGCACCAACATCCCAAGCATCCCGTCGGTGCCGTTGATGAGGGCCAGTCCTTCCTTGGCCTCCAACCGCACGGGCTCGATGCCCGCTTCGGCCAACAACTCCGGCACCGGCCGTTCGCGTCCGGATCGATCGGTCGCCGCACCCTCGCCCAACGCCACCAACGCGCAGTGCGCCAGCGGGGCCAGGTCGCCGCTGCACCCCAGCGAGCCGTACTCGTGCACGATCGGCGTGATGCCCGCGTTCAGCAACGCGGCCATGGTCTGCGCCACCACCGGCCGAACGCCGGTGTGTCCGGACGCCAGCGTCTTCAGCCGCAGGAGCATCAGCGCCCGCACGACCTCCTGCTCAACCGTGGGCCCCGAACCGGCCGCATGCGAGCGGACCAACGACAACTGCAGGCGCTGCCGCATCTCGGTTGGAATGTGTCGGTCAGCCAGCGCCCCGAAGCCGGTCGATACGCCGTAGGCCGGCACGGCGCTGTCAGCGAGCGCCTCAACCTGGTCGCGACTGCGGGCCATCGCCGCAAGCGATGCTTCGCCTAACTCGACTGTGTCGTGGTGCCGGGCTACTGCCACCACCTCGGAAACGGTCATCCCCGCAGGTTCGATGCGCACCACCGCGATCAGCCTTCACGCATCGGAACGCGTACGTCCCG